>DCAW01000180.1:0-13719 GCA_002313895.1 Dehalococcoidia bacterium UBA1123 | reverse complement strand
CCGACACGCGGCAACCAGTCCCGGATCGCCTTCGACGTGAACTCCGGACCGTTGTCCGACCTGATGTGCTCCGGCACGCCGTTCGACGTGAAGAGCCCGGTGAGGGTGTGCATCACATCATCTGAACGGATCCTTCTTGCTCCTTCATCTGGAATCTATCCCAGGGAGCTCAATCCCGCCGATCTCTCTCTTATTTCAGGCCCGAAAACTGTCCCACTTTTGCTGACGTCCGACAGCTGCACAGCACTGAGTTGTTCACTGGAACGCAGCAGTGGGCGCAAGCGCCTCGGCGGGATAAACGGGTTTGGTATCGGCTAGTCGGGGCGATTTCTTAGTAATTGAGCCAAGTTCTGATTGTGCCGCAGGCGAAGGGTGCCACTGACCGGTGACAGCAAGATATCGTTGTTGGCTATCTCGGTTCGGTGAACAGGTTGCTTTCGTCCAGAAACATTGTCACTCCCATATCGGAGTACCTGCCCAGCTGCGCGTCACTGTAGGTCCGCAAGCACAACGTTCCGTCGGAGCCTTTGAGCGATGAGATGACATGTTCGACGCAGTCATCATCCGTCTTCAGTGCATGGTCGGGGTTCGCCTCGCGATTGAAAGCAAGATCGTTTGGCCCCCAGGAGAGCACGTCAACTCCCAGATCGGCCATTTCGCGGGCTCGTGTGACACCAAGTACCGACTCCAGCTGCATCCACAAGATGCCATGAGAATTCCACCATTCAGCATATTCATGACGATCTGGGTACAGTCCTGTTTGAGGGCTGCGTGATGGGCCCCAACTCCTTCGCCCTCGCTGTGGGTAATAAAAGTTGTCGAGAGCGTCCTGAACAGTACCCAAATTTTCGACTTGAGGAACCTCGATGAGCGACGGTCCAAGGTCCAGCATGTTGCCTATAAGGAACGTAAGCCGGGTGTGCTTGATCCTCAGTTGAATTGGAACGCCCATGCCGTTCGCGATCTCGCAAATGTTTACAAGATTTTCTTCGCTGAACGGGCTGTGCTGAGCATCGACAGCAAGGAAGTCGTAATCAGCAAACGATAACGTCCTGTCAACGTCGGATTGTGTAGCCCACATGCGTACCGACGCTCCGACAACTCGATCACCGTTGCGTATTCGCGTTTTGAGGGACTCTATGCCGTGCATCAGGAGCAAATCCTTGGACAATCGAGGCTCGATTAAAGAGACTGGCAAGAATAACGGAAAGGCCTGCGGTAACTTCGGCCAGGTTGATTTTTTGTCGGGCTCTGAATGGGGTGAGATTCACGTCCTACAGGTACGGAGGCCACTGCCAACCCCTCTTCGTAGCGAACCACAGCTTCTCCGGATCAGGCTTAGGTCCAGCCTGGAGTTTCGCCAGAACCTCATCATCTATCTCGATCCCAAAGCCAGGTTTCTGATTCGGCGAAATCTCACCGTTTTTCGGAAGAACTGGATCAACGAACGGCGACGCTCCTGCCGGATCTGCCGACGTCCTGAAACACTCGACGAACAACCCGTTCGGCACCGCCGCCACCAGAGACGCTGCGAGATCGGTGGTTGCATGCGGGCACATAGGCAGGCCGTATGCATCGGCAATGGCCGCGATCTTAACCCACTCGGTTACGCCGCCGCATCTCACGATGTCCGCCTGGACGATCTGGATGGCCTCCCTCTCCATCAGCTCTTTGAACTCCCACTTAGTTGCATGGGTCTCGCCAACAGCAATTGGAATGCTCGTCTCCCGAGCGAGTTTCACGTGATTGTCGATCTCGTCAGGAGGCAGCGGCTCCTCCAGCCAGTAAATGTTGTACGGCTCCAGCCTCTCGCACATTCGTAATGCCGCGTTAAGACTCCACCCGGAATTCACGTCGAGGGCAAGATCCACGTTCGGGCCAATGATTTCCCTGATCAGCTTGACGCGCTCCAGGTCCTCGTTCGAGTCTCGCTTCCCGACCTTCATCTTCACCATCTTGAACCCGGCCTCAACGTATCCAGAGTAGATCCCGACCAGCTCCTCCTCGCTCACGTTCAAGCTGACACTGCTCCCGTAGGCCGCGACCGTGTCCCGGTGCGCCCCCAACAGTTTGTGTACCGGCTGCCCGAGAATTTTCCCCTTCAGGTCCCATAGCGCGATATCGATCGAACCGATCACCGCCAGAGCCACACCTCTCCGACCCCACCGCACGCTGCCCCAGTACATCTTGTCCCAGATCCTTTCGGTATCGAGGGGATCCTCGCCGACGACAAGCGGCCTGAACGCATGGTCGATGAGCACCTTCTTCAACGAGCCATCCTGGGGCCCAATATGGAGTTCACTGACGGCAGTAAATCCCGACACGCCCTCGTCAGTCGTAATCTCCAGGAGCGATGTAGCACGAATTGCAGGGTTCACAACCGTTGCGTCAGTACTCTCCTTGCCGTGGACATACCAGGGGTCGGATAACTTTACATCTGTGATTTTCATTTCGATCTCCCAGGTCTTCAGTGTCTCTCTTTGTGCCAGCACGGCCGCATCGCGGTAGTCGTATTTCGGTTGACTGGTATTCGTCGGCCAGAACACACCTACGATCTGCGTCGCTTCATCGACCAGGTAATATGGAGCGACAAGCCGTTCTACTACTTACTCCGCCTGGCGGTTAATCCAAAAGTTTACTCATCGCTTTGATATGGGCAGGAGTCGTAGCGCAGCACCCGCCAACGATCTGAGCCCCCATTGCTAACCAGTCAGAAGCGAACTCGGCAAGCCTGACCGGACTGTTTTCACCCGGGGGGAGTGGATTTTTCGATTCTTCACCCCCGAGTGGCGCAATCGGGCGATAGCCGATTTGCGAATAAGCTCCAATCGGTCCATCGAAAGCATTTCGCAAGTTCGGCAAGCTTCCGCTGACTTCCTCAGGTTGGCTGCACATGAGCATAACTCCGGCAACTCCGAGACCGGATAAAGCAGCACCAAGTTCTTCAAATGATTCACCGTATTGGAGATTGCCGTTGGTGGTCACGTGGCGCATGCCGAGCAGCACCGGCAACCCGGCTTCAGATGCCCCTTCGACCGCAGCCACTGCATCTTCGATATGTCCGATATATTCGGGGAGGATGAAATCGGCTCCTTCATCGGCCAGAACACTGGCCACTTCTGAGAACATTTTTCGGACTGAAGTTGCTCCTAGCGATTCCACATCGGACGAGGGGTTTTGCCCCGCCCGAGGGAGCGCCACCTCCACGCAGGGTGCGGCAATACCCCCTGCTACAAACGCCTCGAGATTCGTATCGTTCCGCGTCTCCACAGCAATTCGAGCAGCGGCCCGGGCGTAACGTTCCCAATTGTTTCCGAGACCGATTGGCGCGAGCCGGTGACGATTCGTCCAAAACGAATTGCTGATAATAATGTCGGCGCGTGCTTCTAAATAGTCGCGATGTACTTCAGCCACAACATCTGGCGCGTCGATGTTGGCAGGCCCAGACCATGCGCCAAGACGCTGTGCCGTCGCCCCCTGCAACACGTCAACTCCGCGTCTCTGCAGTTCCGAACCAGTCCCTCCGTCCATCAAGAGAAGATCACCTGAATCGAGCCGCTGTGTAATCGTCTGAGTTGGCATTCCAGTTCTCGGATTCCTTTTCGTCCGTCTGATGAAGGTCCAGACGCAATGTAACACCCTCCCAGGTTCGACTTGTATGATGCCGTTGAATCCAGTTGCTTCGCACCAACGGAAGGGAATCGGATGAAAGATCGCGCACGAGTCGTGATAATCGGCGCTGGTATCGTAGGAGCGAGCACTGCATATCATCTCGCTCAGAGCGGTTGTACAGATGTGCTCGTCGTTGACCAGGGCCCGCTGTTTGATACTGGTGGTTCGACTTCGCATGCCCCTGGAGGAGTGTTCCAGGTCAACTATTCCAAGACTATGACCGAGTTCGCTCGATACACGACTCAGTTGTACTCGGGGCTCGAGTCAGACGGTCTTCCAGCGTGGTACCCCGTGGGAAGTCTCGAGGTTGCCTGGAGTAACGAGAGGTTGATCGACCTCAGACGCAAATTAGGAGTTGCACGTTCATGGGGTGTTGCTGCTGATCTCCTGTCACCGCAACATGCCAACGACCTGATTCCACTCCTTTCCAGTCAGATTCAAGGAGCTCTGCATGTCCCCAGTGATGGAATCGCACGTGCTGTCCGAGCAGTTGAAGCGATGGCGAGCGACTCAGAGTCAATGGGCGTCGAGTTCGTGGGGAACGTCGTAGTCACGGGGTTCGACATTGTCGATGGCCGGATTCGTGGTCTCCAAACAAGTAAAGGCCCGATTGAGGCCGAGCAGATTCTGATCGCGACCGGGATATGGGCGCCGACCACTGGAGCGATGGCCGGAATCACGATCCCGCTGATACCGATGCAACACCAGTACGCCGTTACGACACCCCTCGAACAGCTACCCGGCGAAACAGAGGAAGTACGGCATCCTGTCCTCCGCCATCAGGATCGTTCAATGTACTTCCGTCAGGAAAGAGATTCGTACGGGATTGGTACGTACAGGCACGAGCCTATGCCATTCAAGTCCGAAAAGTTGCCCACAACCAGGCAGGATGGAAGAGCGCCTGCTGAACGCGAGTTCATCGACGAAGAATTTGACCAGGCATTTGAATACGCCCGCGAACTGCTTCCGGCCCTTAGATCGGTCGAGTTGGATAAGAGATTAAATGGCATCTTTTCGTTCACTCCGGACGGGATGCCCATCATGGGCCAATCGCCCAGCGTCAAGGGGCTCTGGGTGGCTGCCGCAATATGGATTACCCATGCAGGCGGTGTAGGCAAGACGATGGCCGAGTGGATGACATCGGGGCAGACCGAGTGGGACACGCGGGAATGTGATATCGCCCGTTTCGAGCCGCATGCTTTGCAAGATCGCTACATCCACTTGCGCTCAATGCAGCAATATCGAGAGGTCTACGACATTGTTCACCCTTTGGAGCCGGCTACCGAGCCACGAAACATTCGAACAACACCGTTTCATACTCGACTTGTTGAACTTGGAGCCCACTTTGGAGTGTCGGGTGGGTGGGAACGCCCGCGCTGGTTCACCGTGAACGAGGCTGCAGCACCCCCGACATCACTCCGAACTGGGTGGGAGGCTCTTGAGTGGTCCCCAGCCGCCGCAGCTGAACACCTGGGGACGCGAGAACGAGCCGGGATCTTCGACATGTCGACCTTTGCGAAGTTCGAAATCCGGGGCAAAGGGGCGCTCAGGTTTCTACAGTTAATCGCTGCCAATCAGATGGACCGTCCCGTAGGAACTGTCACGTACAGCGCATTGTTGACGCATTCCGCGGGGATCAGATGTGACGTGACAATCATTCGCACCGACCCGGAAAGATTTCTATTGATTACCGGCGGCTCAACCGGATCCTACGATTTGTCCTGGATTAAAGCCCAGAGCAACATGAGATCCGACGTTGAATTTAATGACATATCGGACGAGTTGTGTTGCATTGGCTTGTGGGGCCCGAGATCGAGAGAGATACTCGCGGCAATCACAACCGATGACGTTTCCAACGAGGCGTTTCCTTATCTGGTGGTTAGAAAACTCACGGTAAATCACGTCGAGGTACTGGCAGTTCGGATTTCGTATGTCGGTGAACTGGGATGGGAACTCTACTGTCCGGCCGATCATGGCGCTCGTTTCTGGGACATCGTCTGGGAAGCCGGACAGGAACATGGCGCCCTCGCGGCTGGAACCACCGCGCAGGATTCGTTACGACTTGAAAAGGGTTACCGCCTCTGGGGCGCAGATATCCATACCGAGTACAACCCTCTTCAGGCCGGACTCGGTTTTGGTGTGGACCTGGACAAGGGCGACTTTATTGGACGTGCAGCATTGGTCGACGCTCGGTCGGCAGGTGTAAGGAATCGTCTCAGGTGCATGACCCTTGACGATCCCTCTCGAATTGTCATGGGCAAGGAGCCCATTTGGTTGGATGGCAAGATTGCCGGGTACGTCACGAGTGCAGGAATTGGATACTCGATCGGGCAGTCCATCGCTCTGGGATATTTGCCGGTAGCTGGGTCCAAACTTGGCGGCCGAGTGGAGATCGAATACTTTGGCGAGCGGCTGCCCGCGACTCTCAGATCTATGCCACTGTTCGATCCAAACAACAAACGGCTGCGAAGTTGATGTGGTGGCCCACTGGCACGAATAAAGTTGACACACCAAAGGGGTATTTAGGATGGCGAAGGGAATTCTTGAACAACTTTCTGAAGGGGTGGTGCTCGGTGACGGCGGCTATGTTGTCGAACTCGAACAACGCGGATGGGTCACCGCAGGCGCTTTCACTCCGGAGCGATCCGAGAACTCTACAGCGAGATGGTCAACGCCGGAGCTGACGTAATCCAGGTAATGGCCTTCTATGGGAGCAGGGCCAAATTGGAATCCGTCGGCAAAGGCGACCTGATGGAGGTGGTCAACGAGATGGCCACACGCGTGGCGCGGGAAGTAGCTGGCGATCTCAGCACAACCTTGAGCTGGAGGGAAGACGATGCTGACGCGGCGCAACTGACCTCTCGAATGCTTGATGAGCAGATTGAAGCGCAGCCAGGTGTTGATTTTTTCATTGGTGAAACATTCCACCATCTGGGCGAGGCGTTGTTGTGTCTCGAACGTATCAAGCACACGTCGGGGCTACCAGCAATGATCACGATGTCGTTTCGCGCCGATGCAACAACACCTGACGGCTTTACTGCCGGGGAGTGCGCGGCGAAGCTTTCAGACGCAGGCGCCGACATCGTCGGTGTCAACTGCATGCGGGATCCAGAGCGAACCTATCCGATCATTGGGGAGTTGCGTGCAGCAACCGACACATACCTGGCTGCACAGCCCGTCGCCCACGCATGTTCGAACGCGACACCCTGGTTCACGGGGTAGCAGTGCATTCCCAGATCGTCTGGAGCCCACGAGGATGACCCGCTACCAGATGGCCGATTTTGCAGTTAGGGCTCGCGATCTTGGCGTTAATTACATCGGTAGTTGTTGCGGTTCAGGCGCAGTGCACGTTCGTGAGATGGCAAGAGCGTTGGGGAAGGTCTCTGTAGATCCACATTGGTCTCCTGATCCAGACAGCCCCATGAGTGACACTGAGTACAACAGGCGACGAGTGCGCGGCTCTGACGATTAAAGTGGGACTTAGTGCTCGTCCGTTTTGGATCCGTTGACGGGCGCTGGTAGTAATAGGAAGATCAGATCCGGCACCCGCATAGGAAGCTACTCGTAATATGATCGGGGGACTATATGGCGCAGAAGATGATGCTGGCGATCCGCGATCAAGAACGCAGAACAGCAGACGTGCTGAAGGTTGAGCCCTAATGAAGCGACAGAGAATTCTGTATTTGAACGCTGTGTCGAGGAGCTTAAGGGCTCCCGTTGTCGGTTTTGCTGTCCACGAGCCCGTCGAGTCTGATCCTCCTCAGATTGAAGTCGGTGTTGAGATCCCGTACGAAACGGTGCACAGTGCGATTCTCGACGGCTGGAGGGTAGTCAGCTTCCCCGCCCAGCGAGCAGACGGCGACCCGGAGGCGGTTGGAATTTTCGGCTACGAGTTCATCCTGGACCGGATAGTAGAAGTCGATGAATAGACATGACACCTCGAATCTGCTGAGTGACGATCAGATCGCATCGTTCATCATCAGCGGATATCACATTATCGAGCCAGACCTTGCGCCAGGCTACAACGAGGAGATCCGCAACAGTCTGCGGGCAATGCCGGAGAACCCCGGCGAGCATATCGTCGAGGCGTTGCCGGCAATCACCAGGCTGCTGGAGCACCCGGCGGTGGTCGGTACTCTGGCCAGCCTCCTCGGCCCGGACTACGTCAGAGATCCGGGCGGGCACATCCATATGAATCCGCCCCACACGCGCGCACAGCCCTGGCATCAGGACGAACGATTTGGCAGGAGCCACCAGGACCGGGATATTGATCACATCAAACATCTGATGCTGATGTATTACCCGCAGGATGTGACTGAAGACATGGGCCCCACAGTACTGCTCCCGGGCAGTCAAAGGCGGGTCGCCGCGCCTGAAACTATGGTCACCCTTGTGAACCTGCGAGGGCAGGTATTTTCCACTGTTACCTCGGGTTCGGTCCTTGTGACCCATGCCGACATCTGGCATGCCGGGACGGGCAACCGAAGTGACAAGGTGCGGTACATGATCAAGTTCCCATTCTCCAGGACTCAAGAGAATACTGAACCACCCTGGGGTCACGATGCCAGGAACATTCCTGAGGTCCGGATGCGGTTGGACAGCGAACACCCGACGACACTTTCGAGAAACGAGTACGAGACCGACCATGCCCTCCGGGTCAGGACCTGGAACAACATTGCCGGAACTGCAGCGATGCCACTTCGGTCAGAAGCACACCTTGGAGGTCCCTGGCCGGAGTCAGGTGGCGCTACGACTGCCTCCCGTCGTCGACGCGATCAACCTTGATCGTGCTGGATACCCTGTTCGGCCGTTGCCTAGGTTGATTCATTCCGATCGATGGGATTTCCTATAACTGTACCCGATGTTGCCGGCCAACTGCTCGACGTGTCTCGCGGGTCAACGGATGGCGCAGATGGCGCTCCCTGGTCGATCAAGTACAGGGTGACGACGCTCTGTCGCTTTTTTAGGCAACGCAACCCTGAACGATTCACGAAATCCAATCAGGGTGCAGGTTCGCGTTCACGCTGTCCATATCGAGATCGTGTCCGAGACCCGGCTTACCAGAAATAGATGCGCGACCGCCATCGAAAATGATCGGATCTACCAGGAAATTGTTGTACGTCGGGATGAACGCCACACAATGTTCCAGGCGATAAAAGTTTGGCACCGTCATCATCACGTGTATCCCGGAGACGATTTGTAGCGACCCGTTCGCGTTGTGTGGACTGATCGGAACAAAGTACGGCTCAGCCATTATCGATATCTTTTTCAGCTCGCTAATGCCACCCGTCCATACCACGTCCGGCATCAAATAATCGGCGAGTCCGGAATTCAGAACTGGGAGAAAGTCCCAGCGCGTGAATAGTCGCTCACCGACGCAGATGGGCGCCCGAGAGTTTTCCCGAACCACTTTGAGGGCGTCAATCCCCTCCGGAGGCACCGGCTCCTCAAACCATCCTATATTCGATCGGTCAAACAGATTGTTGGCAAGGCGAATAGCCGTGGGGACGTCGAAGTTCCCATGGGCGTCGATCAATATCTCGATTTTGGGGCCAACAGCATCCCGAATCGCGGCAACAATGTCATATGCGAGCTCTTCGCCTTCAGCAGAAATTCGACCTCCATCGCTGAAGTTGGTAAATGCTTTTTCGAGGAACGGGTCGAGCTTGATCGCTGAGTGACCGGCCGCGATCGTTCTTTCTGCTGCGGCAGCGAACTCTTCCGGCGTTTTGCAACCGGTAAACCAGGCGTTGGCATATAGCTCTACATCACTGCGGATGCTTCCGCCGAGCAACTCATACACAGGCATTCCCGCCACCTTGCCCTTGATGTCCCAAAGGGCAATGTCAATGCCGCTCAGTGCCGTCGTGGGCAAACCTCTCGAACCCAGGTAGGAATAGGCACGAAAAATCTTCTGCCACAGGCGCTCGATGTCCGATGGATCTTCCCCGATTAGCAGCTCTCTCATTTGGATAATGGCATTCGCTGAGAGAAAACTTCCGCCTGCCGTCCAGTTTGTGGATTCACCGAATCCCGAGATATCTTCGTCTGTTTTTATCTCAACAAAAGTCCACGCCCAGTCTCGTTCCGGGACGCCCGGCATTTCTGCGCGAACCACGTAAGGAGTTACGTCTATGATTTTCATCGATTGTTCTCGAGGGTTACCGTGACGCTTGAGATCGGTGGAGAGCCTAGTTCGTTTCCGGCCGAAGGTTACTCGATCATCACTCGAATGTCGGAGGGAGCGATGGCTTGACTGGGGTACATCCCTAATCAGACGAGATGATCTTTCAAGTACCTTATACTGCACCAAAATCTCAATAAGGCACCTAGCGAACACGCCATATACCCGCAATTGTGATGCCAGATGCCCTGTCAGAGGGCCACTGCGAAGGCCAGACCTCAGCCCCCCCCGGAGGTGCCACTATCTCGGCCGCAGGAGCGCGGAGCAGATCAGCGTCCGGAAGATCAGGTAGTCATTTTGGATTACTCGCCACCACACTGGCCCACAGATCGGTTGGGATCGCGGCGGCTGTTGCTCCGCCCGCCGGCCTGATAATCTCTCCACGCGCTTGAACTCAGATTCGAGGTACCCGTTGCAAAACATCAAGAGTGGCATTTTTATTATGCCGTTTCACTCACCCGATAAACCACTCGCACAGTGTCACGATGAGGACATGGAGTTGGCGCTCCGCGCTGAGGATCTCGGCTACGATGAGTTCTGGGTTGGCGAACACCACACGCTGGCGTGGGAGCCGATCGTCAGCCCTGAGATGTTCATTGCTGCTGTATTCCGACAGACAAAACGCATGCGGCTGGGCCCAGCGCCCGTGCTGCTGAACCTCCACCACCCTGCACAGGTGGCCAACCGCATGGCCTTCCTCGACCACTTCTCCCACGGCCGGCTGAACCTGGCATTCGGATACGGTGGAGCGCCCTCCGACTTCTCGATGTACGGTCTGGACCCCGACCAGAAACAGTCACGGATGGCCGAAGCCGCGGAGATGATACTCAAGATTTGGGCGTCTGACGGCCCATACGAGTTTGTTGGAGAGCACTGGACGGTGAAGCTGGAAGCCGCTCCGAATGAACTTGGCTTCGGAGTCGTGCAAAAGCCTTTCCAGAGTCCACATCCGCCGATCGCCGTGCCTGTGACATCGCGCGGTTCCGGATCAGTCAAGGCTGCTGCGCGGCTAGGATTCCAGCCATTCAGTCACTCGATCATCCCGGGCAACGTCCTCAAGGATCAATGGGACACTTACGAAGTAGCGGCGATTGGAGCAGGCCTCGAGCCCCGCAGGGAAGACTGGAAGGTCGCCCGTACTGTGTTCCTTGCCGACACCACGCGTGAGGCGGAAGAGCGGGCTCGCCGGAACACTATCGACATCGCGCACGAGTACTTGGCGAAGGCGATTCAGCGCGGTCCGGGGCTGGGCGTGATGAAGCGAGACTTGTCGATGCCAGATTCCGATGTGGACATGGACTATTTCATGAGAGAGCTGATCATCGTGGGGGATGTCGATACGGTGCTGGACCGACTGCTGCAGTTGTGGGACGAGACCGGTCCTTTCGGCACCCTTGTAATGATGGAGTTCGACTGGGTAGACGAGGATGACCGACAGGCCTGGCTGCACAGCACGGAGCTGTTCACCGGCGAGCTGCTGCCCCGGCTAAACGTCGCGGTGGGCGCAACTGCCTCGGTTGGTTGAACGTTGAACATCGACAGTCAGAGGGGTTGGCAGTGGCCGCCGTGGGTTCGATCCCAACAGGGCCCATCAAACTCGCTTCCTGGCAGCGAGGCAGACGATCATGTCCTTTTGTCTGCCTCGACGATGGTTCCGGTGTCTTCCACACGACCTTCTCCACTCAGTTCGAACTCTTTTGCCAGAAGCTCGTATGAGCGCTGGCGTTCGGCGTAGTCGTGGGTGATAGTGAGAACGATCACATCATCGGTCTCGTACTGCTCAGCGAGACTCTCGATCTTTGCCTTCACCGTCCCGGGGTCGCCTTCAATCGATTTAGCGCGCTGCTGTTCAATGAATTCCTCATCGGCCCCGCTGAAGTTCATCGCCTTGATCTCATCCACGGACGGTACGCCCTCCATTTCTAGACCCTTGTTGCGCATCAGGCGCATGACATGACGACACGTCGCTAGGTCGTGCGCGCGTTCCGCTGAATCGGCTGTAATAGCGGAGATACCGATGTTGACTCGTGGCTTATCGAACCACTCTGATGGTTCGAAATTGTCGCGATACCACTTTACGTATTCCGGTCCACCATCTTGACTTATGAAGTGAGCGAACGAGAGAGGCAAGCCCAGTGTTGCAGCGATTCCTGTGCTGCCCATCGATGAACTCAGCAGCCATGGAACCGCCCAGTTTGGAGCAGCTGGCATTGCCCTGAGGTTGCTGAACAAATGATCAGCGGGAAACGTCTCGCTGAGGTATCGCATCAGGTCATAAACCTGTTGCGGATACTTCTCGATCGGAAAGGTGTTTGGGCCGGGTTGTAGTGCGTAACTGGCCATCTGATCAGATCCAGGCGCACGCCCAAGGCCCATGTCCACGCGCCCTGGCGCCAGTGCCTCAAGCATTCGGAACACCTCGGCCACCTTGAGTGGGCTGTAGTGCGAGAGCATCACGCCGCCAGATCCAAGTCGGATGTTGTTCGTTCTTGAGCTCATGGCCGCGAGCAGGATTTCTGGGCTGGCGTCCGCGAGCGTACGGGAGCTGTGGTGCTCCGCCAGCCAGTAGCGGGTGTAACCCCACTTATCGGCCGCTTCTGCCAGATCCAGCGTTGCTTGAACAGCTTCGTGCGCCGTTTTGCCAACGGCTATTGGGGATTGATCAAGGATGGAGAGTTTCAATCTTTTTTACCGATATGCGGGGTTATATGGGTGTCACGTCGTCTATCGCATCGAGCGAGGCTCGAATCGCTAACTCGGCGGAACCCGGAGCGAACACGCAGACTCCGATCTCGTACCCTCCTTGTTCATGGGCTATGTCGGTTGGAAGGTAGTTGATATGACCGTTACTGAATCCTGAGAATATCGTGTTCACAGTTTTTGACCGTTGATTTTTATCGGTACTCGATGAGCTTCTCGATAACAAAGGTCTGGAGACTCAGGAAAGGCGACAACGTCCGTTTTTCCTGAGTCTCCAGACGGGCCGGACGACCATCTCAGCACCCCCACCCCCACATCCCTCTGTCACAACGGGCTAGATGGCCTATCCGCCGTCAAACCCAACCGCGCCACACGCGCCCGCGACACCCAGGTGTGGGAGTTAATCCGTCATGGGAGTCCCACCGACACACATTCCTCCGATCACCACAGCATACCCCCCCTGCCAAACACCAACACTCTCCAGCCCGAGTCGCGCGCGCCATGCGTGCCGAAGAGCGCGAAAAGGACATTATTCAACATAAACCGATACCTAACTGGAACAGATCATGTTGTGGTCACTGGACTCAGCACCCTGACACCCTCAACATATATCTAATATCAGAGAGCCTGTCTTGGAGTTTGAATGAGAATAAACGTGATTGGGACAAGTGGTAGCGGTAAATCCACTCTTTCCAAACAGTTGGCAAAAAAACTGGGTTCCCCATATGTGGAACTAGATGCGTTGTACTGGAAGCCCAACTGGACTAAATCAAACGATGATGAGTTTTTCCAAAAAGTGAATGAAGTTGTCTCCGCTGATAAGTGGGTTTTGGACGGTAATTACTCGAGAACTCAAGACATCAAATGGAAGCGGGCACAAACGGTCGTCTTTCTGGATTTACCTTTTCATCTAGTACTCTGGAGAGTAGTTGTCAGAAGCTTGGTCAGAGGATTCGAACGAGAGGAATTGTGGGCTGGAAACAAAGAAACCCTTTGGAGACATCTTTTTACTCGGAATTCCATGATTTGGTGGGTAATAAAAAATTTTCATAAGAACCGAAAACGCTATTCAGTAGTGTCGAAAAAATCCGAATATTCAGAAATTCAATTTGTCAGGTTGCGCTCCAGAAAAGAAGTAAAACAATTTCTCTCGAAAGTTTGAA
>DCAW01000179.1 GCA_002313895.1 Dehalococcoidia bacterium UBA1123 | reverse complement strand
CAACAACGCTTGTATTTCTTCGACCAGATTCTTTGAAGCCCCTCTCAGAATCGCGTTGTGTTTCGCGCCTGCTGGCCATGCTGAGTCGAGGCGAAGCATCTGATCGTGTCCCTGACAATCGTTGCATGCCAACGACCAGATTCTTCGAGGCCCTCCTCAGCGTCGCGTGAGTTGACGGCCTAAAACTGACGGCTGACAGCTATTCCCTACCCTCCACCATCTCGACGGAGAGTCATCAGGCGATCCCATTGCTCATCGGACAACTCAGGGAATGCTTCGCCCTTCTGACGAATTCCGCCGGTGAATTCAGGGGGGCGTTTCTCCAGGAACGCGGCCCTGCCTTCGTCGCCGTCGGTGGTGAACTGGGTGAGCAGGGCGTTCATAAGCGTTTGCACCCTCCATGCCTCGGTGACGGGAACGTCTTTGAATTTGAGGACAAATTCCTTCATCATCCGCACGGCGATAGGCGGAACTTTGGTGATCTGAGTTGCTAACTCTTCGGCGCGGCTCATCAGGTTGTCGTGGGGCACGACCTCGTTAATCAGGTTGATTCTCAAGGCTTCTTTGGCATCGAAAGGTTCGTCGGTCAGCAGGATACGCATGGCGTCGGCGTGGGCGATCTGGCGAGGCAGGTACGTGGCCCCCGGCCCAGAGCCGACCCACCCCTGACTGAGCAACGCGAACTTAAACCGGGCATGTTCCTCGCAGGCGATGCGGATGTCCATTGAGGTAAGCATGATGTAAAATCCGGCTCCAGCGGCCCATCCGTTGATGGCTCCAATGACGGGTTTCATGATCTGTGGATAGTGGTCGCCCAGCCGTCCATCTGCGCCTATGTTCGCCTGGTTAACCGTGCCAGCCAGAGGCCAGAACACGCTCTCGGCGCGCATGCGGGTCCGCTCGTCCTCCGTCACTCCGGGTCTGGGCGCGAGGTTGTGTCCGGCGCAGAAATGCCGGTCCCCGGCTCCCGTCAGAATGGCGCAGCGGATGTCCCGATCCTCCCAGACCTCCTTCCATGCTTCGCTGATCTCGTCGGAGGTCTCCTTGTCCAAGATATTGGCCTTCTCCGGGTTGTTGAGGGTGATGTACGCGATTTTGTTTTTCTTCTCGAACAGAATTCCCATTTTTTAGCCCCGCATATCAGGCGATGATAGCCTGCTTTGTCAGTTGTCAGTAAATAATCTGGTCTTCAACAAGCTGGGCGATCTCAGATTCCGACAGCCCCAATAGTTCTCGGTAAATTCGATCATTGTCCTGCGCTAGGTCCGGCGCGGCGGCGATGCGCGGCCCGCTCTGCCCTTCAAATCGCCACGGCAGGCTGGGCAAGTCTCTGATTTCGCCATCGTTCGTTTTCACCTGATACAAGTACCCGCTTGAACGCAAATGGGGGTCATTGTAGACCCTCGATACATCGAGAGACGGCCCAGCGGGAATGCCCGCATTCTGAAGAATTTCAGCAGCATCGTAGTCGTCGTGCTGTGATGTCCACTGGCTGATGGCCGCGTCGATCTCGTCTCTATGGTCCCGCCTGACCTCGGCATTATCGAACCCAGGCTTTGACGCCAACTCCGGTTTGCCGATGGCGCAGCAGAGGGCCTTCCATTCCTGGTTGGTAGTCACTGCGATGGCGACCCAAGAGTCAGAGCCTTTGCAGTGGTACATGCCGTGAGGCGAGTTCCAATCGTCGTCGTTGCCCATCGGTTCCTTGACGGCGCCGTTCATCTGGTAGTGCAAGATGGCCTCTGGGATGCTGGCGCTCAGAGCCTCGGCCATCGAAAAGTCGATATACTGCCCCTCTCCTGTCACAACCCTGTGATTGAGGGCGGCGACGGCGACCATCGTCAGCTCCATTCCCACCCAGGGGTCTGCCCAAAGGCCACCCTTGATTGGCTCTTGTCCTGGGTAGCCAGACACCGTGTTCCAGCCTGTATAGTGCTGCAGCAGGCTCCCATATGCCACGTAGTCCTTATCCGGCCCGCTGTGTCCGGTGCCAGAAGACGAGATCATGATGACATTAGGGTTGACCTCTCGAATCGCCTCGTAACCCAAACCGAGACGCTCGACGACTCCCGCAGCGAAATTCTCAACGACGATATCCGAGAGGGCAACCAGAGACATCGCCATTTCGAGACCCTCTGGGCGGGAAATATTGAGAGCGGCATAGCTCTTGGACTGGTTGTACACTTGGAACGGTGGACTACCGGTCGATGGGTCAGGGCGCCGAGCGCTGCCCAATTTGATGACGTCAGCCCCCATGATCGCGAGACACCGGGTCGATGTCGGCCCTGCGATTATCCAGCTGAGGTCAAGGACTCTGGTTCCTTCCAGCGGAAGTCTGTTGATCATGAATCCAGCCCTTCGAGGATTTCCTGATTATGCTCTCCCAATAACGGGGCCGGGCGGGCGTCCAGTGGGAAAGGGGTGTTCGAGAATCGGTAAGGCGGGCCTGGGTACTTTAACCTCCCAGCGACGGGATGGTCGATTTCCTGGAAGAACTCCCGGACTGCAAGGTGTTCGTTCGCCAGAAGGTCAGATATCGTGTTGACCGCGAAACAGGGGATACGCTTGTCCTGTCCTCGGCGGGCGATGTCGTGTTTTGAATGCTGACGCGACCACTGGGATAGAAGCTCCCAAAGCGCCTCGGTATGAGTCTGTCGCCCCTTGCGAGTGACGAACCGCTCATCGGTGGCCCACTCGGGGTTGCCCATGACACCCAGCCAACGCTCCCACTGTGCGTCCTCTCTGGGAGATATTGCGACGTAGCCGTCGTTGGTAGGCAGGACTCCTCCTATGGCCCCCGCCATGCCGCTGATGTAGGTTTCGCGTACCTCTTTGAGGCTTCGGGTCGGCGCGGGCCTGCCGTAGGCCGAGTTTGCGAGACCCGCGATTGTTTGATTCACCATCGCCTCGTACTCGGAAACGTCAACATGGCTTCCATTGCCAGTCATGCGCTTTTGGAATAGCGCGATCAACGAGGCGGTCGTTGCCGCCATGCCCGCGACGAACTCGGACTGATGCCCGCCCGCGCGTATCGGAGGTTCGGTGTCAGGGTCTTCCACCGGCCCCAGCAGGCCGGAGGCGTTGCTGCTCATGTGGAACAGGGTCAGGTCGGTGGCCTTCCAATTCATGTTGACGCCACGATTTCCAAAGGGAGTTATGGACGTGACAATGATGCCGGGCGTATTCTCTCTAAGAGTATCGTAGCCAAATCCCAAGTTGTTCAGGTGTCCCAGCGGGAGGTTATCGACCACGATGTCGGCGGTTTTGGCGAGCTTGCGAAATGCGCTTGCTCCCTCTTCGGTGGTCAGGTCGAGAGTGACGCCCTTCTTATTGATGTTGAGCGCCAGGAACAGGCCGCTTTTTTCAGGATGGGGACCATCTGAAGGGAACGGCCCCATGTGTCGCGATTCGTCGCCTTCCGGCGGCTCGATCTTGATCACGTCGGCGCCCATATTCGCCAGTGTCCTGGCGCAATACGGGCCGGATATCCGCCTCCCGACATCCAGAACTCTAACCCCAGACATTAACCCTGTGACTGCGATGGCCTTGACCTCACTTTCGTATCACCGATTTCTGTCAACCTACACAGAAATCGCCGGAGACATTCTCTACCTCGATGCGCCTGGTTGTCAAAACTTGCGGCGCCTATGCTTTCGGCCCCCGGATTGCACGTTAGCGCCTAAAAGGCGCCTTCTCTGTCCCGAACATACTCTGGAGAAACGGTTACAACATATACCTAATGCATCAACATGCTTATGTCCGCTGCGATTGTGAAGTGTCGATGATTTGTTGCACAGATCCCTTGAGGCATCGAGAGTGTGGCGTGTTCAGGATAGTAATGTCGATATCGAGAGGTATTTCAAAGGTTTTGGTTTGAAATTGACGATATTTAACTGTAATGATATCGTGCGCTCCAAGCCAATGCGGTGAGTAAGCCCGCAACGAGGTAATAATGAACACATCGATTTCCACTTCTTCAGACAGTCGCCAAATGCCCAATATTAGAAATCTAGGCCGTGCCATTGGATCGGGCAGGTCCGCATTGGGGTTGTTGCCATTGCTGGTGGCTGTGCTGGCAGTCTTCCTAAGTGGCGAACTTTGCACTGCCAGGCGCGGCCCAGGCGGACGCGCCCACCAAGATGTACTGGACGGAGCAACAAGCCAGCGTTATCAAGCGCGCCAACGTGGATGGCACCAGTATCGAGCCCCTTGTCACTAGTCTCGGCCTGCCTGCTGGCATCGCGCTGGATGGTTCCGGCAAAATGTACTGGGCGGAGTTCGGTGGCAACGTGATCAAGCGCGCCAACCTGGATGGCACGAGTGTCGAGACCGTTATCACTGGCCTCGGTGGCCCAGTCGCGTTCGTCCTCATTGGCCCTTCAGGGGTGACACCACCAGATGCAGACCTCAAAGTAGTGAAGACCGACGCCCCGAACCCTGTGATCGCTGGCACAAACCTCACCTACACGCTCACTGTCACCAACTTGAGCACAACCACCGCTGCAACCAACGTACAAGTTAAGGACAAGATCCCGCCTGGAACGACATTGGTGTCATCGGTCGCCACCGAAGGAGGATCGCGTAGCGGGACGACAGACATAACGTGCACGTTCAGCAGTCTCGGCTTTGGATCGTCGACCACGGCAACGATTGTGGTGTCAGTCAATTCCACAACCACCAGGCCGCTGATCAACGTCGCGACCACGACCGCTGACACGATGGATCTGTGATCAGCAACAACACGTTCAAGGCGGTCACGACAGGACCGCCAGTGCCCAGCATGTCGGTGTGGGCGCTGGCGATACTCGCCGGATTGCTGCTGCTGACATTCAATGGCAGGATCAGGCGCGAAATCTGGCGAGTGAGTCCGTCACGAGGATAATCAGCTAAGGGACGATTGTCTGGTGTGGCGTCCGTCAGTCCTTTGAAGTCAGGGTGCCCGATCTCTACCCTGACGCCTCGAAATGTCAAAACGTTCGTGATCTCACTCCCGAGTGTTCAGCGGCACATTGCCGATGACATCGCGCTCTTCCAGCGAGCATAGCTCGTCAGCAGTCAGGCCCAGAATCTCGCCCAGCACGTTGTCGTTATGCTCTCCGAGACCGGGGGCAGGAAGCCTAGCATGGACAGGCGTGTCCGACAGCTTCCACGGCATACCTATGTCGCGATACGTTCCTACGTCTGGATGGGTGACCTCCTCGAAGAAGCCTCGCGCCTCGAAGTGTTGATCTTCCAACAGTTGCTGATTAGTCAATACCGCTCCGGCAGGTATCCTTTGCGACTGGAGCAGCCGCATCGCCTCGTGCTGATCTTGCTGGCGAGTCCACTCTCCGATGATTCGGTCCAGCTCGTCCTGGTTTTGCAAGCGGTTGGACCCCGAGGAGTATCGGAGGTCGTTCGCCAGAGTCGGATGTTCGATCGCTTCGCACAAAGACCGAAACTGCTTGTCTGATTTGACGGCTATGGCGAGCCAAGCATCGTCTCCCAGGCAAGGATAGACGCCGTGGGGCGCGAACTGGGGGTGTCGGTTGCCTATGGACTCTTGGACTCGGTCGTTCATGGTGTAGTCAAAGACAAGCTCTGGCAGTATCGAGGCGAAGGCCTCCCGTTGTGACAAGTCGATGCGCTGTCCCTCTCCAGTGATGCTCCGATGCCACAAGGCCGTCATCACTGCGGTTGCCCCGAAAAGGCCGCCGGTGGGGTCGCCGTAGAACACCCCGGTGTCTATGGGAATTTCGCCGGGGTATCCGGTGATTCCCGACAGCCCTGACATGGCCTCCTGAGTGAGGCCGTAGGCGGCGTATCCGGCCTCCGGGCCGTCGCTGCCGAATCCGGGCAAGGCGATGAAGATGATGTCAGGCCTCAGCGTTCGGCACTTCTCATAGTCCAACCCCAGGCGCTTCATAACGCCGACGCTGAAATTCTCCACCACCACATCGGATATCTCGACCAGATTTCGCATCAGGTCTTTCCCGTCCTCGGAGCGCAGGTCGAGAGTCAGCCCGATCTTGGAGCGGTTGTACGAGTTGAACCGTCCCGCCCGATTGTACGGGCGCTCCCCAGGCTCGCCATCGGGGTAGAGGCGCATCCGGGCGCCGGGGATGAATTTCGCGGGGCCGCGCTCAGGGTCGTAACGGCTGACTGACTCGACCTTGATGACCTCTGCCCCGAAGTCTCCCAGCAGCCGGGCGCAGAAAGGCCCCGCCCACACATGGGAGAAATCTAGAACCCGAATCCCGTCCAGTGGCAGCGCTTCCAATTCAAATTGCCTCGGTTCTGTATGCGCCCAGCGCTTCGTCGTTGTGCTCGCCAAGCAACGGAGCGCGAATGAATTCGAAGGGTGTTTGGCTCATAGAATACGGAGCGCCTGGATAAGGCAATTCGCCCGTATTGGGATGGTCGATGGACACGAAAAAATCTCTCGCCTTCATCTGAGGAGAGGCGAGCATATCTGGCGCTGTGGCGACGTAGCCGAAGGGCAGCCCGTGTTTCTGTGCATGATGATAGACCTCTTCTTTCGTGCATCCAGAGAGCCATGACTGGAAAAGGCCGTCCAAAATCTCGACATTCTCGGCTCGGCCTTCGGCGGTTTTGAATTTCGGATCGTCGAATCCCGAAACGCCGACTTCGTCCATCATATTCACGAACATCGACCACCAGTCCACCGCGGGCCTGCTGTACGCCAGGATGTATCCGTCCTTCGCCGGCCATATACCATTGGGCCACGGGTGACCCTCCGCCCCCCTGCGAGCGTCCACCTGACCCATGTACACCCACCGTTTGACGGCCATGCCGATGACTGCGGTCGCGCCCTCCAACAGGGAAACATCAATATGCTGTCCTCGGCCTGTCGTTTGCCGAGCATATAGCGCGGCCATGACACTCAGATGCCCGTTGAGACCGCCGTGATACTCGGACAGGTTTCCGCCCTTCTTCAGCGGTTCCCGCTCAGGTCGCCCTGCCAGGTAAAGCTCGCCACTCAGAGCGTGGACCACGATGTCCGAACTCTCGAAATCTCGATACGGGCCATACTGACCGAAAGGGGTTATGGACACGACCAGAACGCTTGGGTTGACGCGGGCCATGTCGTCGTATCCCAACCCCAACGACGCCAGCTTTCCCGGCGGATGGTTCTCGATAACGACGTCCACGTCCTGAACCATTTTCAGAACGGTGTCGCTCTCGTGTTCAAGGTCCAACGTGACGCTGCGTTTACCTGTGTTGAGATATAGGAACAGGCCGCTGGCTTCGGGATCGGGAATGTCGTTGGGAAACGGGCCTGTCTGTCGGGCTGAGTCTCCGTGAGGAGGCTCGATTTTAATGACGTCCGCGCCCAGACCCGCCATCAGCTTGCCGCAGTAGGGGCCGGAGATGCCTTCGGCTGTCTCCAAAACCTTCAGTTGTTTGAGCGCTCCGGTCGTCTCCAATTCGTAACCCTATTCGATCCATTAAATTAGAGTCCTGCTGGACTATCTGAAGTAATTCTCAGTAAAATGCGGCCTAAGTCTATCACACGCCGCGAGGTGAACGTCATGGTCGAAAATGCAGAAATCCGGTGGGAATACGATGTCGTTGAAGTGGGACAAACAGGTCCGAAATTGACCATAGAAGTCACAGAAGAGCTTATCGCCACCTACGCGAAGGCCGTGCGAAATCCCAACCCCGATTACTACCCTGCCGAGTCCGGCGAACTGGAGCGCTTGGTCAAATTAGCTATGCCGACGATGATTTTTCGAGTTGCGCCCCTGCGTCGCCCCGACATCGCCGCAAACAACGGATTCACCGCTCTGGAGAAGGCCAGCGAAAACGCCCGCCAGACTCCCTTCTCCAAGTGCGAAGTTCGCTGGCACTCCCCCATCCAGTCAGGCGACTTCATCACCAGCTTCGGCCACATCTTGAGCAAGGAGGAGCGAAGGGGCAACAAGTTCGTGACATTCCGGGTCGAGGCAACCAACCAGAACGACGAGAAGGTAGCCGAGTACGACTACACATGCGTCTTTGAATACGCCAAAGGCCAGAACACCCGAGAATCCTGAAACCTGACGCCTATTTTCACCGGAAGGAAAATCCAATGGCAATCAGCGCCCAGAAGATAACATTCGATTCTATCAAGATTGACGACCAACTGCCTCTTTTCGAGATCAGCGAGTCTCAGGAGACCATCGACGGCGCGAGAGTCGCAATCGACGTTGTCGAGGACATCCCTCGCAACATCCACAACGACCCGGAGTTCGCCAAAGAAGGGCTGTTCGGCACGACGGTCAACGCCGGAGTGACCACAATGTCATACGTGGCTCAAACGTTGGAACAGTGGTTTCCTGCCCATAGCTTCTATGACGGCGGGAGCATCCTGTTCAAGGCCATCGACGCCTTCCGTCCCGGCGACACCGTGACGTTCACAGGGAAGATCACCGGCAAGCGCGTTGAGGGCGACAGAAAAATCGTCGAGTGCGAATTGCGGGGCGTCAACCAGATGGACAAACTGATGGGCATTGCAGAGGCGACGCTGACCTTGGACGAGTAATCAGGTTTCAGGATTTCAGGTTATCAGGAGTCATGGAACTCTGAGCTCGGACAATAAAACCAGCGACGTCCTCGACGCCATCGCCTGTTTTCAGGTTGGTGAACACTGTCGGCTTCGAGCCGCGCATCTTTCGGGCGTCACGGCCCATTACGCCCAGGTCGGCTCCCACCATCGGGGCTAGGTCAGTCTTGTTTATCAGTAGGAGGTCCGACCGGGTGATGGCGGGGCCCCCTTTGCGGGGAATCTTGTCTCCAGCAGCCACGTCTATGACGTATATAGTCACGTCGGCCAGTTCGGGACTGAAGGTCGCGGCCAGATTATCGCCTCCTGACTCAACGAACACAATGTCCAGATCAGGAAATCGAGCGGTCATCCTGTCGATAGCTTCTATGTTGATGGAAGCGTCTTCACGCACAGCAGTGTGAGGGCATCCTCCGGTCTCGACGCCCTCGATGCGGTCAGGAGGCAATGCGCCGCTGTTAATCAGGAACTCGGCGTCCTCTCTTGTGTAGATATCGTTGGTTATGACAGCCAACTGGTAGTCCTGACGCAGGAATTTGCAAATCCTGTCTATCAGTGCGGTCTTGCCTGAACCCACCGGGCCTCCGACGCCTATTCGGACGGGACGTGATTTCGTTTTTGTACTCATGATCGAAACAACCTCGTGTACTGAGTTTCGTGTTGAGTGGATGTCCAGTCGATGATGGGCGTCGCCGAGCCGAGATCGTCCAGGATGGTTCCCATTGCTGTGTCTACTGCTGAGGCCACATCAGCTTCCAGGTTTGCGATCACGGACTGACCATCGGTCTGTCCGAGAGGAATCAGACGAACTCCAGCGGATACTAGATTGGACGCGTAGCCATGCAGGTATGCGTATAGAGACGATTCCAGCGGCACGCTATGAACGGCACAAGCAACAGCAAACGAGATTGGATATGCCAGACTCGACTCATTGCCGTTAATCAGGTTTTCCACAATCTCGAAATCTGGATTCGACCATGCTGAGATTGCAATCTTGAAGAACGCTCCGCCCTGCTGTCGGCTTTCGACCGCAAACTCAGACGTTGCGCGCATCGCAGACGCCAATTCGATGATCTCTTGCAGGTCGGCGCGATTCTCTGTTTTCGTGGCTTCGTAGGCGAGACGGAACAGAATCGCGTCGCTGCGTCCATCGCCATCGATGATGACGCTCCGAATCCAGTGTTCCAGCGATTCCCCATCCGAAACCAGCCCCGCCTGCACCGCATACTCGATGCCGTGAGAGTAGCTGAAGGCCCCGATGGGAAAGGACGGCGACGCCCAGGTCATAAGCCGATACAGGTTGAAGGTGTCTGTCATAGCCTCAGTACAAAAAATATCGCTGGGCCATCGGCAGGACCTCGGCAGGCTCGCAGGTCAGCAACACGCCGTCCGCTCGCACCTCGTAAGTTTCGGGGTCAACCTCTATCTCTGGCAGAAGGTCGTTGTGGACCATCGAGTTCTTGCCCAGATTGCGGGTTCCTGAGACGCTGAGAACGCGCTTTTGCAACACTAATTTCTCTCCGATAGAGTCATCCAACGCCGCCTGAGACACGAAGCTGACAGAACTTTCTGTCAGCGAGCGCCCGAAGCTGCCGAACATCGGCCTGTAATGGACAGGCTGAGGCGTTGGGATGGACGCGTTCGGGTCGCCCATCATGGCCGTGGTGATGGTCCCGCACTTTATCACCATGTCCGGCTTCACGCCGAAGAAGGCAGGCGTCCAGACGCACAGGTCAGCCAGCTTGCCAACCTCCACCGACCCGACGTGCTGAGAGATGCCGTGGGCGATGGCCGGATTGATAGTGTACTTGGATATGTAGCGTTTGGCCCTCAGGTTATCGTTCTCGCCGAATTCCTCGGACAGTCGCCCGCGCTGCTTTTTCATCTTGTCGGCGGTCTGCCACGTTCGGATTATGACCTCGCCCACCCTGCCCATCGCCTGACTGTCCGACGCCATCATGCTGAAGGCGCCAATGTCGTGCAGAATATCCTCGGCGGCAATGGTCTCGCGCCGGATGCGGCTCTCCGCGAAGGCGATGTCTTCCGAGATGCGCGGGTCGAGGTGGTGACAGACCATCAGCATGTCCAGGTGTTCATCGATAGTGTTGATAGTGAACGGACAAGTCGGATTGGTAGACGACGGGAGAACGTTGGTCAGTCCGCAAACCTTGATGATGTCCGGAGCGTGCCCACCTCCGGCGCCCTCGGTGTGGTATGTGTGCACGGTGCGGTTCTTGAACGCCGCGATGGAGGTCTCGACGAAGCCCGACTCGTTAAGGGTGTCGGTGTGGAGCGCTACTTGAACGTCCATGCGATCAGCCACAGTCAGACAGTTGTCGATTGCGGCAGGCGTCGTGCCCCAGTCCTCGTGAAGCTTGAGACCGCACGCGCCCGCTAATACCTGTTCCTCCAGTGGCCCTGGCGAAGAAGAATTGCCTTTCCCGAAGAAGCCTAGGTTCATTGGAAAACCCTCGGCGGCTTGGAGCATGCGCGCTATGTGCCACGGGCCAGGGGTCGCCGTGGTGGCGTTAGTGCCTACGGCAGGGCCAATTCCGCCACCCAGCATGGTGGTGATGCCAGTGTTCAACGCGACCTCAATTTGCTGAGGAGCTATGAAGTGGACGTGAGAGTCTATGCCGCCAGCGGTGATGATCTTGCCTTCTCCGGCGATGATCTCTGTGCCTGGGCCGATTATGATGTCCACGTTGGGCTGAACGTCGTGATTCCCCGCCTTGCCTATGGCAGCAATTATGCCGTCCTTGAGTCCAATGTCGGCCTTCACGACGCCCCAATAGTCAAGAATCAGCGCATTAGTGATGACGGTGTCGACACCGCCTTCGGCTCTGGTGGCCTGAGACTGGCCCATGCCGTCGCGGATGACCTTGCCGCCTCCGAATTTGACCTCTTCGCCGTAGGTCGTTCTGTCTACTTCGACCTCGATAATCAGGTCTGTGTCGGCCAGCCTAACTTTATCTCCCACAGTGGGGCCATACATATCGGCGTAGGCCTTGCGATCAATGTTTCTTGGCATATTCTATTGCTCCAGAGGCCCATTGACCCGACCATTGAATCCATGAACAATCCGATTTCCTGAATACGAGACAAGCGCGACTTCGCGGGACTGGCCCGGCTCGAACCGAACGGCGGTTCCTGCGGGAATGTCTAGCCGAAATCCTCGGGTGACATCTCGGTCGAACGCCAGCGCGTCGTTGGTCTCGAAGAAATGGTAGTGTGACCCGACCTGTATTGGGCGGTCTCCGGTGTTGGTGACTCCGATGACGACGCTCTCGCGTCCTTCGTTCAGGACAATATCATCGTTGCTGGTGATTATCTCGCCCGGGATCAGGTCACTTTCGGCCAGCCTGATCGGCTCGTGAATCGTGACCAATTTGGTTCCGTCAGGAAAGGTCGCTTCGACCTGGACATCGTGAATCATCTCGGCCACGCCGTCCATGACCTGATCGGCGATCAGGACGCTTGCTCCGGTCTGCATGAGGTCTGCGACACTGCGGCCGTCTCTGGCGCCCTCCACCACAAAATCGGAAATGAGCGCGACCGACTCTGGGAAATTCAGCTTTAAGCCCCGTTCTAGCCTGCGACGGGCAACCATCGCGGCTACGGAAATTAACAGCTTGTCTTTTTCTCTCTCCGTGAGATTCAAGACCTTACGCCTTTCGGTTCAAGAGTTCCAGATACGAGGCGACGTGGCGGGAAATCTGCCAACCATGCTCCGGAATCCCTCTCTGAATTTTTTGTACTGGCTTCGCACAACCGCGACATCGTTTCCAAGCCATCGCGCAACCAGCACGTCGTCAATGCACGTCACGCCTGTGAACATCGCGCCGTCATGAATCATCTGCCTCGAACACTCCAACCAGCGGGGCGCGTCGGAAGCGGCGTACACAAAGGTAGCCATCCCATTGCATCCCTGAAATCCTGCGGAAGCGTTCATCTTAGAGGCAATATCGCCGTCCAGGTGCAGATTGTCCGCCCAGACCAGCCTGCCATCAGTCATGACTCGCCACTCGTCATGCAATAATCCGTTGGTCAAACGCTCTCCTCGGCCTGAGCGTCCGAAAGCGACAATCTCACCAGCCAGCGCCCTCGCTCCGTTTTCAACGTTTAACGTAATCCGACGGCGCAAGCGGGCTCCATCAAATATTATCGTTTCCTGGGGCATCCATTCCAGCCAACCGCCGCGTTCGAGCCGGAGGTTGACAGCCACACAGGTGTCGGGGCCTACGGACCGATACACCTTCTCGGCGGCCTGAGTCGTGACCATTGCCTGAGCGCAGCGCCCAACGGACACATCCACCTCCAATTGATCCCCGCCCACCAGCCCGCCAGAAGTCGTGGCAATCACAGCTTCTATCATGTCATAGTCCGACACCCGTGGGAACATGACACGGAGCGACCCCTGCTGGTACAAGTCATCAAGCCGCGTGCGCCCTGCCTGCTTGATGAACGCTAACTTAGTACGACCATTCAACGAACTTACCTAAACCACCCTGACACCTGAAGACCTGGAACCTGTCCACCTAACTATCCATCGGCAATTCTGTCCCCAGTCCTTGTTCCTTCGCCTTGCCGTAGACGTATGCGGCAGCGGCAATGTCACTGACCGCGATGCCCTGAGATTCGAAAAGTGTGATGTCTTCCGGCGACGTGCGGGTTGTGATGTGACCCACAACGACGTCCGCAAGCTCCTTGATCTGGCTCCACTGGATGCGCCCGCGCTCTATGGGGTAGAGAAGGTCTCCGGCCTCCACTTGGGCGTCCTCTATGCTGTCGACGATAATGCTGTTGGCACGACGGACCACGTTGTCGTCGACCTCCTGACGAATCCAGTGGTTACTTCCGGCGGCGTTGATGTGCTGGCCGTCCTCCAGCCAATCACCCAACAAGACAGGAGTCCGTGAGGTGGTCATGGTGATAACGATATCTGAGTCTTTGACCGCCTCCTCTGCGGACTCGACAGGCGTGATCTCAACGTCCAACTCGGCTGACATTTCCTCGCAAAACAGCCTGACTGAATCCTCCACGCGGTCGAATGCCTTGACGCGCTTGATGTTCCGAGCCTCGCACACGCCGGCAAGCTGAGTCCTGCCCTGATTGCCTGTGCCGATAATGCCTACGGTCACCGAGTTCTCCCGCGCCATATATCGCGTCGCCACAGAGGTCACGGCGCCAGTGCGAAGCTGGGTTAGCCTCTCGCCCTGAACCATCGCCAGCAGGTCGCCGTTATTGCTGTCGTACAGCATCACAATGAAACGCACGCCCGACCGGAAGCTGGTATAGGTCTTGAGTCCGAAGACTTCGCTGCCCAACACGGACGCGGCCATGAGGTGATGGAACCCTCGCGGCATGCGAATACGAGAACGTGGCCTGTTCCAAGTCTGCCCATTGCCCACCTGCCTGAACGAGTCTTCGATGACCTCGACGCACTCTGTCATAGTCATGAGTTGGTCAATATCCGTGTCGGTCAAAAGCAGGGGCATATTGTGGAACCTCTAAATAGAGCATGGCAGGCAACCGCGGCATTCGACTAGTATCGCGCCGTGAGCGCACACATCATACCTGAAACGACCAACGCACGGGAGAGCGGTTTCACCGATTAAGAACGCAACACTTGGTACTATCCGAAGATTGCCTTAGAATAGGCCTCAAATCAACCGTGTTAGGAGAAGTTTACCTATGAGTTCAGAAGGAAAGGTTGCCATCATCACCGGGGGCGGGACCGGAATCGGAAAGGCATCAGCGCTCACTTTGGCGGCGGACGGATATTCCGTCACAATCTCCGGCCGTCGAGCCGAGCCCCTTGAAGAAACGATAGCGGATGCGGGCGAGGCAGGGTCTAGGATTCTGGGCGTCCAGTGCGATGTCGGTGACCCGGACTCAGTAAAGAACATGTTCGCCAAGTCACAGGAGAGATTTGGCCGTCTCGACGTGGTGTTCAGCAACGCTGGCACAGGCGCGCCGAGGGGCGTGGCGTTCGAGGATTTGACCTACGACCAGTGGATGACTGTGGTGAACGCCAACTTTACCGGAACCTTTCTGTGCGCTCAGGAAGCCATCAAGATTATGAAAAACCAAGCCCCGATGGGCGGGCGCATCATTAACAACGGCTCACTATCGGCCTATGTTCCCCGGCCTGGTTCTGCGCCTTACACCTCCACGAAACACGGTGTCACCGGGTTGACCAGGGCCATAGCCCTAGACGGTCGAAAGTACAACATCGCCTGCAGCCAGATAGACGTCGGAAACGCCGCAACTCCGATGACGGCTCGAATGGAAACCGGCCTGCTCCAGGCCAGCGGTCACACCATTCCAGAGCCGACGATGGATGTCCAGAACGTCGCAAACGCCGTCCTCTTCATGTCCAACCTCACTCTTGACGCCAACGTGCAGTTCATGACGATTATGGCGACACAGATGCCTTACATCGGGCGAGGCTAGAATTTCTCGAATATGCCGCTTCAACCTGCTTGAACACTAAGCGGTTGGAGCGGTAGATTATTTTCCTCCCTCACCGCAAAAGGAGGCTCAATATGGCGCGACGCAACACCGAGACCGTTGATGAGTACCTCGCTGAGTTGGGCCCCGTGCGCCGGGACGCTATGACGCTGGTACGCAATACCTCCTGGAACGCCTGCCTGACGGCTATCAGAAAGCCATGAATTACGGAATGATCTCCTACGAGATTCCGCTGGAGACCATTTCCCAAGACATACAACAAAAAGCCGCTTCAGTATGCCGCGCTGGCGTCTCAGAAGAACTACATGTCGCCGTACCTCATGAACGTCTAAAGAGACAAGGACACCTGAACCTGGTTCCTCGATGAGTAGGAAAAGACAGGCAAGAAGCTCGATATGGGCAAGTCATGCGTTCGGCACAAGACGCTGGACGATCTGCCAATTGAGCTGATCGGCGACGCCATAGCCCGCACGCCAGTGGTGACGTTCCTGGAGAGATACGAGGCAGTCAAAGGTTAGACCGCGATACCGAGTGGGGAGCTACCGTACTCCGGCTTATTCGTCATGCTGAACGGCGTGAAGCATCTATCAGTGCGCTCCACCGTTGCGTGGTTAACGACCAAGATTCTTTTGTGTCTACACCCCCCGCCACAACCTCTTGCCCTGTGCCCGCACGAAGTGACCGAAACCGGGGTCTGGGAAGTGGCCGGCTGACACCAGTGTGCCCTCGGCCTCCAGCCTGTCCACAACGGCGTGGCGGGTCTGGCGTGCTTTGGCCGGGTCCATATCGAACACGGGACACCAGTCGGTGAAGTGGGCCTGAACCGGATTGTTGCACACATCGCCCAACACGAAACCCTTTTCTCCGCCAGAGGAGATGACAAGCGAGGTGTGGCCTGCGGTGTGACCAGGAGTCTCCATCGTGCTGACTTCGTCTGTGATGTTGTAACCGTCGTCTACCAAATCCAAAATATCCAAGTTGGCCAGCGGTGTCACCTGAACGTCGATGTGGGGCCAGTTCTTCTTGAAATCTTCGTCGGTCCAGTGTTCGTATTCATGCCTGGGGATGATGTACCGAGCGTTGGGGAACGTGGGCTTTCCGTCACTCATGTTCCAGCCTACGTGATCGCCGTGGAGGTGAGTTAGGAACACTATATCAACGGCCTCGCGGTCAACGCCCTTGGCCTTCATGTCGTCCAAAAGCTGGGCGCCAGGCAATTGGAGTCCCGTGTCAACGATAATCAGCTTGCCGCCGGAACGTATCCCCGTTGTGCCGACGCGGGAGCTTATCTGGTCCTCGTCGTTGAGCACGCCGGGAACGTGACGCCACTCGTCCAGGGTGGAGCTTGGGAACGTCGCCACCGGATCCCGCGTCGAGGCCGTGTCGGTTAGGGCGATCATCTCTACGTTGCCTACTTTGATCGTTGGTCCTGCCATTATTTCTCCTTTGTTTTGTGTTCGGAATTTTTGCCCTGACACCTGAAAACCTGATACCTGTGACCCCTACAAAATCACGCCCTCGTCCTGCAGCTCTGCGATGTCGTCCCAGGTATAGTCCAGCATTTCAGTTAGAATGGTCTCCGTGTTCTCGCCCAGGGTCGGCGCCATCTTTCGGGTGGAAAGAGGCGTCTCGCTGTACGTCAGGGGCAACTGGTGCCACTTGGTCGGGCCAAGGGTCGGGTGGTCGAAGTCCACCAGGTAGTTGTTGGCGATGACCTGGGGGTCGTCGGGCAGGTCAAGGGTGGATTGGATGTTCTCCCAGATGGTGTCACCGGCGGCGTCCATAGCCTTGCCCCACTCCTCGCGGGTTCGTGTCATGAATATGTCATCGAGGATTTTTATCAGCTCGACCTTGTTGTCCCGCCGAGTCTCAATTGAGTCGTATCGCGGGTCTTCGATCAGGTCCAGTCGGTCCAAACCTTTGCAGAAAGGGGGCCAATAACGGTCGCCTTGGCTCATGGAAAAGGCTATCCACTTGCCGTCCTTGCACTTGTAGGAGTTCCAAAGGACGGAGTTGGATTGTGAGCGGTGTTGACGCTGGGGTTCCTGGCCTGCCAGCAGGGCGATGCCATCGCGCATCCCCGCCAGCCACATCATGCTGCCGAGGTGGGAGGCGTCCACCTTCTGGCCCACGCCGAACCGCTCTCGGTACATCAACGCGCCCAGCACTCCGTAAGAGAGGGTGATGCCGGCTATCTGGTCTGCGACGCCGTGGAGGTTGTAGGGTGTGTCGTCGTTCGGGCCTGCCCACCAGAGCGACCCGGAACGGGCCTCGCCGGTGAGAGCGAAGGCAGGTTTGCCGGAGTCCGGGCCTTCCGGCCCGTAACCGGTGGCGGAGCCATAGACGATCTTCGAGTTGTGTTTCTTTAGGTCGTCGTAACCCAGCCCCAGCCGTTCAGCGACTCCCTGGCGGAAGTTCTGCACGAACACGTCGGACTGTTCGACCAGCCGGTATATCACCTCCTGGCCCTTCTCGTGTTTGAGGTTCAGGGCGATTCCCTGTTTCTGGCGGTTCAACGCTTCGAAGTAATACGACGTGGAGGTTCCGAACTTGTCCGTGCCGATACCGCTGACTCGCGAAAACTGCCTTCCGTGGTCGCCGTCCAATGATTCGACCTTGATGACTTCTGCTCCGAGGTCGGCCAACATCATGGTCGACACAGGGCCGAACTGCCACATCGTCCAGTCGATCACGCGAATGCCGTCCAGAGGGCCTTTTATCCCATTGTGGCCATTGATGGTCAATTTCTCCCCCTTGATTCGTCAACGCTGAGGTCTGGATGTCTCAGAATGGCCCAATTCTACCATCGTCTTTGAATTGTTGCCCCAATCGTCATGTAGTCGTCTGACCGCACCGGAATTTGGGCGCTTTTCTCTTGCAAATTGACGGGTTTTGAGGGTAGCGCTACCATCAACGAAACCCCTGACGTAACGTGAACAGGGTGCGATCATCTGGTAGTAAGTGGATTAGCAATCACTCGCCGAGGTATATAAAAAACTTCAGGAGAGGCAACATGAGTGGACCGAAATATCTGGGACACCTGAATATCAACGTGCGGAACGTCGAAATATCTCACGAATGGTACACGGACCTGCTCGGCCTGCACACCTACGACTTTATCCCAGGCCGAGCCGCGTTCCTGTCGGCGAACGTGGAGCTTTCTCACGAGATCGCACTGACCCAGGTGGCCGAGGGCGCGCCGGGGCTTCAGCCGGGACAGGTGGGGCTGGGGCACTTCGCATGGCGGGTCGAAACCTTGGATGATCTGAAGGAGTTCTACCAAAAGCTGCTGGATCGGGATATCAAGATCACCCCTAGAGATCATGGTGTTTCGATGGGCCTGTACTTCCAAGACCCTGACGGCAACGGCGTCGAGGTTTATTACGAACGGGTCAGGGCTGATTGGTACACGCAGGAGAACATCTTCACGAACGAAAAAAGACCTGTGGGGGATTTCCCAGGCCCGTGGGACGAACTCGCTGCAGATTAGACCGGACACTTTTTTACTGAAGTTTGAGGAGATGCAACCCCGTGTCAGACCTGGTATTGAGCACAGCGATTGGAAACTATGGACACACGAAACCTTTGAAAGATGGCTCCCTGAAGTCTTCGAGGTTTGAACTGGAACACGTCGAGATTTCTCCCGTCCCGATGATCTTTCGACGAATGGTCAGAGGCCTTGAGTTTGACGTGGCCGAGATGGCCCTGTCGACTTACATATGCGCGAGAGAACACGGCAAAGCCTTCACAGGGCTGCCGATCATGCTGACCCGCAGCTTCTATCACGGTGGCATCGCGGTGAACGTGAATTCCGGCATTGAGTCTCCAAAAGACCTTGCGGGGCGCAGGGTCGGAGTTCGCAGTTACACGTTCACCCCCGGCGTGTGGACGCGAGGAATCCTCCAGACCGCCTACGGTCTGGACCTTGAGTCGGTGAACTGGATAATTACGGGTGACGAGCATGTGGCCGAGTACGAAGCGCCCTCATATGTGCAGTACGTCGATAACAGCGACCTGGCGGGTCAACTTGTGTCTGGCGAGATCGACGCCGCAATCGGAGCCGGCCCTATCGACTCTCCAGATGTTAGGCCGTTGTTTCCTGAGCCTGCCGAATCCGACGCTCAATGGTTTAACGAGTACGGAATATATCCCATCAGCCATATGATGGTGGTTAAGAACGAACAACTGGAAGCTAATCCCTGGCTTGCAGAGGAGCTATATTCCCTGTTCGAGCAGGCTAAGAAGCCCCTCATGAAGCAGTTTGACTCCGGGGCTTCACTGAGCGGCGAAGATGCCAACATCCAGAACATGGCGCGAATCGTTGGCGGCGACCCATTGCCCTTTGGTCTTGAGAGTTCCCGTAAGACTGTGGACACGTTCATACAGTTCACCCTTAATCAGCAAATCATCCGCGAGCCGGTCACCTCAGAAGAGCTATTCCCCGTCAGCGCCCACTGAAGTCACGCCGGACTATCGACGGTTCGAAAACGCCTACGGAATAGACGCCATCTGAACAATCCGAACAGAGCGCAGGCCAATGCCTAGAGCAGAGCCGACGGCGCGTCGGGGTCCGTTGTGAACAGCCCTCTCCCACGGGCGGTCATATCGTCCTCCGCATATCGGATTCTCCTGATGCGCCGTGGTTGCAGGATAATTGTGCGCTCGACTCGGCCGTTGGAAAACTGATTGCTGACCACCTCTTCTGGTGGCGGTCCTGAGTCGTTAATTATCGCGCTGGGAGCGCATTGGGTGACAGCAATATCGGGACTTCTGCGCTCTTCGGGCGCCTTAGCATCCAATGGGACAGTTGACCGATGGCGCGATATTCGATATGGTCTACGGACAAATTACCCATACGCAATACCCTAAGTGCGTGTCCGCAAATCCCACATGTTAGTCAAAAATGGAGGCAAAACTTGCCAAAATCGAAACGGAAAACCAAGGGTCTGATGTTCCTGGTTACGAGTCTCGCGCTCGTATTCATAATCGCGGCCTGTTCTTCTGAACCAGCGGCGCCTGTAGAAATAATCAAAGAAGTTATCAAAGAGGTGCAGGTACCCGGCGAAACAATAGTG
>DCAW01000062.1 GCA_002313895.1 Dehalococcoidia bacterium UBA1123 | reverse complement strand
AAATGTATCCCAAGATGAATTTGAGCTTAAAAGGCGCTTTTACGGTCGATCGTCATCGTGGAGTCGAAAGGGCGGGTAGGTGTCTGTTACCAGGATGAGGGCGTAGCTCGCCACTCTGTTTCCCCATCGCATGACGCCGACATTGAAATCGAAAAAGCGGCGCGGATAGCGCCCGGTGAACAGGATAGCGAACCAGGCGAGGATGGTAACGACGATCATCGCCAACCAAAGGAAGAAAAGCGCAATGTAATGAGGAAAGGCGAATAGCCACTTGAACAGTGGCATGACCCTGTTCAGGCCCCATTCGGTGTCCGGGTAGGCGATGTCCAGATGCACCGATTGCTCCTCGTCGGTCGAGGGGTACACGTCGGTCAACAGGAACATGTAGGCGACGACCCGATTGGTGAACTGCATCAGGGCCAGGTTCCACTCGAACCACCATCGAGGATACTTGTTCTGGAATAGCAGCATAAGAACGATGGGAACGAACAGGACGCCTCCGACCTGAGCGCTTGCGAGAGACACCTTTTCGAGACCAAATGCGTATGTGGTCCCGGACATAAAGGCCAGCACTACCCAGATTGGCAATACGTAAAAAACTCGCAACAGTGTCGATTTTCTGTCCAGCGGCCTATCGGGATAGTCAACGCTGAACTGGACAGGGTACATGCTAACTGTGTAATAAGCGGCCATTCCGATCCCTCTTGAGTTGGTTGGAGGCTCAGTCTATCACAGAGGCGTCGAAGCTCCCGCGGGAGACTCGGACTCTGACAACGTCGTCTGACGCGACATCGTCGGCGTCGGTGACCGCTGCGCCTGAGTCTCGACGTTCGACGATTGCATATCCTCGGCGGAGTGTGTCCGTTGGATTCAGGGATTCCAGTCGCAATCTGGTTCCTTCGACACGCTCGCGGGTGATATTCAGATGGCTGTCGAGATGGGCTTCCGCGGTCCGCAGCATGTCGTCCAGTCGCATTCGGTGTGTGTCAAAATCGGGCACGGTCCGGTCCAGGTCAGTTTTCAACTGGTTCAGTGTCTGGGCAGACCTGGAAATCTGGTCTGTGACGAACATACCCAACGCCTGATAGCCGGATGCCACTCGAATCGCAAGCTCTGCGCGGTCCGGGACCGCAAGCTCGGCGGCGGCGGATGGAGTGGCCGCTCGGAGGTCTGCCACGAGGTCGCATATTGTGTGGTCGGTTTCATGTCCCACTGCGCTGATTACCGGGGCCTGGCTGGAGAACACCGCTCTCGCTACCGTCTCCTCATTAAAGGGCCACAGGTCTTCCAGCGACCCGCCGCCTCTCCCAACGATCACTGTGTCGATGTCCGGTTCCGAGTTCATCGCCCTGAACGCTTCAACTATCCCTGCGGCGGCATGGTCTCCCTGCACGAGGGTTGGGGCAAGGACAAGCTCAATCAAAGGAAAGCGGCGCGCCGTGACCGTTTGGATGTCGTGCCATACTGCTCCGGTCTCGGATGTGATGACGCCAACGCGGCGGGGATACTCAGGTATTGGTCGCTTTCGAGACGGTTCGAACAGGCCTTCCTGCTCTAGTTTCAGCATGAGCTGTTCGAGTTGGAGTTGAAGCTCGCCGACGCCTTCTGGCTGGGCGATGTCAACGATCATCTGGAGGTCGCCCCGCGATTCGTAGATGGACATGCGTCCGTGGGCGATTATTGCGGCGCCGTCCCTGATGTGTTCCAGCCCGCGGGAGTTTCGGAACATCACGCAACGCAACGAGCTGTTGCCGTCCCGCAACGTGAAGTACGCGTGGCCCGCTGCTGAGATTGTCGCCTGCGGAATCTCGCCTTCGATCCAGATGTCCTGAAGGACGTCATCATAGGCAAGCAACTCGTTCATATACGAGACGACCTGGGAAACGCCGTAAACCGCCATGTCAGCCCCTGGCATGCTAGACGCGGGAAAGGTACTCGCCCGAACGGGTGTCAACCTTTATCTTCTCGCCTTCGTTTACGAACAATGGGACCTGCAACAGATGGCCGGTTTCCAGCTTGGCGAGTTTGGTGGCGCCTGTGGCAGTGTCGCCTTTGAGTCCGGGGGGCGAGTCTGTGACTTCCAATTCGACCGTGATTGGCAATTCTATGGCGATGGGATTGTCTTCGTAGAACACCATCTCGACGGTCATCTGCTCAATCAGGAACGGCAGAGCGTCGGGCATTGAATCTTTGGAAAGCGGAAACTGATCGTAGGTCTCGTCATCCATAAAGTAGTACAGATCGTCTTCTTCGTAGATGAATTGGGCGTTGCGCCTCTCCACAGCCGCTGGAGTGAGTTTGACGTCGTAGCCGTTGAAGGTCTTGTCGACTACGCGCCCTGAACGTATGGCGCGAAATCGAACCCGCATAACCGGCGCGCGCTGCTGCATCTTCCGGCTCTCGTACTCGACGACGATGTGAGGCTCGCCGTCCAGGTCGATAGCCATGCCTTTTCTGAGGTCTCCGTAGCCTATGGACATTCCGCTTCTCCACAACCCGGTCATTCTGAGACCGCAGCCGAAGAATCTGGTCTGTCGAGCGCTCATGAGATTACACGACCAGATACTTGACGTCACTCAGTATGACAACGGGGATTTATTCCTAATGCTATTAGCTCTTTCTCAGCAAGAACTGACGATTATTTCGGCGATTGGGATAGAACTTTAGCCCGCCCGTTCTCCAGGGACACGATGTCCTCGATTCGCACGCCGCCCCACCCGGGTATGTAGATGCCTGGTTCGATGGTGAACACCATCCCGTTCTCCAGCACATCCCCAGATTTTGGCACGACCCTGGGCCTTTCATGGACTGCAAGGCCGACGCCGTGTCCCAGACCGTGGCCGAAGTACTCACCGAAGCCTGCATCGGCGATAAAGTCCCGCGCCACAGCATCCACCTCTGCTCCGGTCATGCCCGGACGGACGGCCTCTTCCGCAGCGGCCTGTGCTCCCAGCACGGTATCATAGATTTCCCTGAACCGGTCGTCTGACGGGCCGACGCAGAATGTCCGGGTCAGATCGCTGCGGTATCCTTGGTAGGTGGCGCCCATATCTATGACGACCGGGTCGCCCAGTTGTATCACGGTATCATCGGCCCTGTGATGTGGCAACGCCCCGTTTGGGCCTGCCCCAACGATGATGTCGAAGGCGATGCTCTCGGCCCCCAACTCTCGCATGGCCTTCTCGATGTCCCAGGCGACCCTCTTTTCGATCATGCCAGGCTCGATGGCCGACGCGACGTTTCCCAACGCCTGATCGGCGATGGCGATGGCTCGTTCCAGCAATTCTCGTTCGGTGTCATCTTTTACTGCCCGCATGGTCTCGACGATGCCTGTCGTAGGGACCAGTTCCACTAATTTGTCGGATTCACCCTTCCCGAGGTCGTCAATGAACCCGGAGTGAGTCGCGACTGTTAGATCATCGCTCTCGTAACCGATTCTGGTTAGGTTCATTTCAAAGGCTAAATCTGCCAGCCAGGAAGAGCCATATGCAGTGCGATGAATCCGGTAGTCGGGCGCTTGTTGGCCGCCCTGTTCGACATACCGGAAATCGGTTACAAGCACGGCGTCAAAGGCCGAGATCAGCAAGTAGCCCGCAGAGCCTGTGAAACCTGAGAGGTACCGTCGGTTTTCTGGCATAGAAATAAACATGCCATCAATATCATGGTCTGATAACTGGAGCCGCAGATTTTCGATTCGGGATGAAATTCTCATGCGACGCGAGATTCCTTGATCTGCTCAACCAGAAATTCCAATGCGTAAAGGTAGCCTTTGTATCCCAGTCCCGCAATCTGGCCCACCGCAAGCTCGGCGACCACCGAGTGGTGGCGGAACGTCTCGCGGGCGTGGATATTGGACAGGTGGACCTCGATGAATGGCAGTCTGGAGTCTGCCAGCGCGTCCCTGAGGGAGATTCCGTAGTGGGTCAACGCCCCTGCGTTGATTACGATGCCATCGGCATCCTGAGCCTCTGTCTGGATGCAGTCCACGATTGACCCCTCGTGATTGGACTGAAAGAACTCGACCAGCGTGTCCAGGTCTTGCGCCTTTTTCTGGATGAGGTCTTCGATATCGGTGAGGGTCTTGACGCCGTAGTATCCAGGCTCGCGCTTGCCGAGGTTGTTCAGGTTCGGGCCGTTAATAACCAGTATTTTCAAATTCTTTTCCCAGACAGCGCCATTTTGTTAAGAGGACGTCGCTGAATTGTCCTCAACTTCTATAGTTTTGGTGGCCCTGGGGTGAGCGGCCATGTATGCCCGACGCGCCTCGGACCCGGTGACGTGAGTGTAGACTTGAGTGGTCGCGGGACTGGCGTGTCCGAGCAATTCTTGGACCACGCGAAGATCGGCTCCTCCCTCCAGCATGTGGGTGGCGAAGGAGTGTCTGAGCGTGTGAGTGTGAACCTGCGATCCCAGGCCTGTCTCTCCGGCATAGCGTTTGACCGTCTTTTGGATGCTTCGCTGGCTCAGACGGTTGCCGTAGCGATTGACGAACAGAGCGCCATCGTCCTCAAGACTGCCATCCTTGCCCCGGACCTCTCTCAGATAGGAGGCGATGGCGTCTCTGGCGGATTCGCCCATTAGAACGACGCGCTCTTTAGAGCCTTTGCCTCGCACTCGCGCCTCGCGGGTGTCGAAGTTGATGTCAGACAGGTTGAGGTCTCGCGCTTCGCTGACTCGCAGGCCTCCAGCGTAGACAAGCTCCAAGAGCGCACGGTCTCTGGCTCCAACCTTGCTGGACGTGTCGGGAGCCTGAACGAGTTTGCTCGCCTCCTCCTGAGACAGGAAACGGGGGAGGCGAGACTCTAATTTCATGACGCCTCTTGAAGGAATCGGGTCGTGTTCGATGATCCCTTTGCGCCTCAACCAGTTCAGGAAGGACCGCAGAACGCTGAGTTTTCGGGCCACGCTGGGCCTGACGTAGCCTAACTCGTGGAGCCATGCCAGGTAGGCCCGGAGCGTTTGACGGTCCAAGCTTCGGAAGTCGGCGATCTCCTTCTTTTGCATGAAGTCGCGCAACGGCTCCAAGTCAGCGCGATAGTTACGCACCGTCAGCGGCGCCAGGCTGCGCTCGGCCTGAAGATGCTCCTCGAACTTCGCCAGCAGGTCTTTCCAGACGAGGCCATCCATATCAGACGGTTGCCTCCACAAGCTCTTCCTCTGGTCGCGGGCCTTTGTGCTCGCAGTTCAGGCAGCGGCAGTTGGTGCGTCCCATCGCGACCAGCAGCCCGGTGCATTCGGGACACGGCTGAGGCAGAGGTCGCGCGTTGCTAGCAAAAGTGCATGTCGGATAGTTGGAGCAACCGTAGAAAATCTTGTTGCGGCTCTTGCTGCCCTTGCCCGCTCGCCGTTGGACCAGATCGCTTCCGCAATCCGGGCACTCGACGCCCACGCGATGCAACAGCGGCTGGGACACTTTGCACTCAGGGAATCCGCTGCACGAAAGGAACCGCCCGAACCGCCCTGACTTGATGACCATTGGCCTTCCGCAGTCGGGGCAGATTTCGTCAGTCTCCTCGTCGATCTGATCACGCGGGATTCGCTCGGCTTCCTTCATGGCCTTGTCGATGGCCTTGCCGAACGGACTGTAAAACTTTTCAAGTACCGGCGCCCACTGCTTCTCGCCCTCGGCAATCTCGTCTAGATCGCTCTCAATACGAGCGGTGAAGCCGATGTCCATGATGTCCGGGAAGTGCTGAGTCAACAGACCGGTTACGGCGGTTCCCAGTTTGGTGGGATTGAACCTGCCCTGGTCTTTCAGCACGTAGTCTCTATCCATGAGGGTAGACAGCGTGGGAGCGTAGGTGCTGGGTCTTCCGATACCCTCTTCCTCCAGCTTTTTGACCAGCGACGCCTCAGTGAATCGGGGCGGGGGCTGTGTGAAGTGCTGTTGAGGTATCAGCTTCAAGCAATCCACTTGATCTCCCTTTTCCAGATGGGGCAGCATCGAGCCTATTTCTTTGTCGCCGTCAATAGGCGTATCGTCCCGGTCTTCCATGTACAGAACGCGGAAACCGGCGAATTTAAGGATTGACCCGTTCACCCGAAACTCGTACTCAGCGGACTTGCCGTTTGCGCCGATACGCACTGAGGTCGAGTCGAAAATCGCGTCGTTCATCTGGCTTGCGACAAGGCGCTTCCAGATGAGGTCGTAGAGCCGCGCCTGCTCGTTGGACAGGTGCTGACGGATGGACTGGGGGTCTCGCATAATCGAGGTCGGGCGGATGGCCTCATGGGCCTCCTGAGCGCCGCGCACCCTCTTCGTGTAGACGCGGGGTTTGGTTGGGGCGTACTCCGCGCCATACTTGCCTTTGATGTACTCAGAGGCTTGGGCAAGCGCCTGATTTGCCACGTTGGTCGAGTCGGTCCTCATGTACGTGATCAGGCCTGTCTGCTCGTCGCCGATGGATATGCCTTCGTACAATTGCTGGGCGACGGCCATTGTGCGTCGGGCGGTGAACCTGAGCTTGCGGTAGGCCTCCTGCTGGAGCGTGCTGGTGATGAACGGAGCGGCGGGACGGCTCTTGGTCTCCCGCTTTCGCACTTCGTCTACTAGGTAGCTCGCGCCGGCAAGGTCGTTCAGGATTTCAGTCGAGCGTTCCTCATTTGGGATGACAATGCGACCCTTTGTCTTTTTGATGGCGTGCAGGGACGCCGTGAACAGGCTTTCCCGTCCGTTTTGAGGCCTTTTGGACATATCGGCGTCGATAGACCAGTACTCGGTGGGTATAAAGGCGTTAATTTCCGCCTCTCGGTCCACGACGAGTCTTAGAGCCACGGACTGAACCCGACCGGCGGACAGCCCTCGACGGACCTTGCCCCAGAGCACGGGGCTGAGTTTGTATCCAACGATTCGGTCCAACACCCGGCGGGCCTGCTGGGCGTCGATGAGGTCTTTGTCCAGATCACGAGGATCGGCGAAGGCCTCGGTGATAGCTTCGCGGGTGATCTCGTGGAACACGACGCGCTTGGCTTTCTTCTTGGGAATCTTGATGGCCTCCATCAGGTGCCAGGAGATGGCCTCGCCCTCGCGGTCCGGGTCTGTCGCCAGATACACAGTGTCGGCCTCTTTGGTGGCCTTGCGTAACTCGGCGAGGATTTTCTTTTTGTCGTCCATTACCGCGTAAGTGGGGTCGAAGTTGCCCGATTCTAAGTCAACGCCCATCTTGCCACGCGGGAGGTCTCGGACGTGGCCCATAGAGGCCAGCGCCACGTATTTGTCGCCAAGAAAGCGTTGGACTGTTCGCGCCTTGGCCGGAGATTCAACGATTACCAGGTCTTTTGCCATTGTGCCTCACACTATTTGGTATGCAGTTCGGGTCTCTTTCAGCCTCATGTAATTCATTCCGTCCACCTGTCTGACGAGACCCTCAAGTTCCATCATAGTCAGCGCGCTGCTAACTGTCGAGGCTGCCAGGGCGGAATTTCTAGTTATTTCGTCTATATGGGTAGGATCGAAACTGACAAACTTGAGAACCGCAGCCTCCGCTTCATCTTCGGGGAAGAAAGCTGCCATTTCAAGTTGGCGGGTCACGGTCGAGAGATTCAACTCCTCTAGAATCCTTAACGTCGGTTACCAATTTCGCGCTGGAGTCGCGAATCAGCCGGTGGGCTCACTGACTGCCGGGAGAGAATATGTTTCCAGGAACGGCGAACACTTCTCTATCCTGTTCGATGGCATGGTTCGCTGTCAAAAGAGCGCTGCCGCCCTCTGGGGCTTCGATGACCACCGTGCCCAGCGTCATGCCACTTATGATGCGGTTGCGCCTAGTAAAGTTCTGGGCGTTGGGCCTCGTTCCCAGCGGATGTTCGGACGCCACAGCGCCGTTGGCCGTAATATGTTCGGCCAGCGAAGTATGCTCTCTGGGGTAGATAACGTCCCCCCCTACCCAAAATGGCCACCGTTCGCCG
>DCAW01000003.1:35539-37172 GCA_002313895.1 Dehalococcoidia bacterium UBA1123 | reverse complement strand
TCAACGCGAACCTGGGGTCGGCGGCGCTGGGAATATCCTACGCCGCCGCTGGGCGGTACGACATATACTTCAACCACCGATTGGAACCCTGGGACCAGGTGGCGCCTGCTCCTGATCGAGGAGGCCGGAGGCGTCGTCACCGACCGCGCAGGCAATCGAGCAGGGTTGTTTAGCGACGGCATCATCGCCTCCAGCGCAGGTTTGCACGCCGAGTTCATGCGTCGCACCGAGGGCATGGCGTGGCGCAATCCAACGCACCGCACCGTTTAGAAAATTGGGGGCCGTTTCCGACTCCCCTATTATTCACTGTCATGCTGAGCGACACCGATGCATCTGGTCGCCGTGGAACAACCGCCGATTTGCGGACAACCAGATTCTTCGTTTGCGAACTCAGAATTGCGAATCCTGAGATTAGCCAGGCCTGTCTCGCAGGGTCAGCTTGCCTACCACTTCGCGGCCGTCCCGTATGATGACGATGTCCACAGTTTCGCCGGGCTGGTGAGCGATAAGGAACTTGGAAAGCTCTCCGGTGTTGCCGATGCTCTCGTTGCCCAGCCGGACGATAACGTCATTGACCTGTAGGTCTGCCTCCGCGGCGGCTGTGCCCTGAATGACCCTGGCCAGAATCACGCCCTCGGTGATGTCCAGACCCAACTGGTTTGCTATACCCGGAGTCAGGTTGATAGGCGTGATGCCCAGGAATCCGCGTCGCACGAAGCCCTGATCCATAAGCTGTCGAGCGACCACCTTCGCGTCGTCAATATTGATCGCGAATCCGATGCCCTGCCCACCCTGAATGATGGCCGTGTTGATACCGATGACCTCTGCCGCAGTGTTCGCTAACGCGCCTCCGCTATTGCCGGGATTGATGGAAGCGTCGGTCTGGATCAGGTCAACAATAGTGTTATTTTGCTCGGTGTTTATGGAACGTTCCAAAGCGCTTACGACGCCTTTGCTGACGGTCGGACCACCGGGAAGACCCAGCGCGTGCCCGATGGCGATGACATCCTGTCCCACTTCCACATCAGCGGACACACCTAATTTGGCGGGCTGAAGACCGTCCGCTTGAATACGTATAACGGCCAGGTCTGTAATATCGTCACGTCCAACAATCTGTGCGGGGAAACTCTCGCCGTTTTCGAGGGTCACAGTCAGTCGCTGTGCGTCCTCGACCACGTGGTTGTTGGTGAGAATGTGGCCCTGTTGGTCGAGAATGACGCCGGTGCCGACGCCCGTCGGGAGCAGCGCCGAGTTACTAAATCCCATCGCCGCTAGTTCTGAGACTATCTGAACGATGGACGGCTTGAGTATCTTGACCACGTCAACGGTGGTCAATTCCGCCGCAGCCGGATTCAGGGAGACCACGGCGGCTCCACTGCCGCTGCGCTTACCTTCGATCACCATCTCGGTGTCAGGTTCTTGCGTGGGGCTGGCGGTTGCCGTCACAATAAGCTCGCTGGTCGGCACTGGGGCCTGGGTTGGTCTCGGAGCGCTCGTCGGTTCGGGAGCCTGAGTCAGGCTTGCCGATACGGTCGGTTCTGGGGCCTGAATCGGTATCGCGGGCGCCGTTATCGGCGTAGGAACCTGCACCGGAGCTTGGGACGGTGTCGCGAACTGGGCTATGGGCGCAGGC
>DCAW01000003.1:21688-35181 GCA_002313895.1 Dehalococcoidia bacterium UBA1123 | reverse complement strand
CAGATTCGAAGGTTGGCGCTGATTCGGTCGGGACGGTAACGACAGTCGCGGGGGCCGGTGAGTCCTGAGAGCTTGATCCCAGGTCGCATGCGCTTAGAGCCGCCGCGCTGATGACAATCAGAGTTAGGAATAGAGCCACTCGATAACGCTTGAGCATTCGATGAAACCTCCGAAGTCGGCGCCTCAGTCAGGGGACAGATCGGCCTGTGTCAATGCGATCGGGTCGATATGTCCTTGAGTTTGGCGTTCGACAGATTCTTGGGGAGCGAATTGTAACGTTGGAAACGTCCGCCCTCATCCAATGAGATGTTCGTAGGCCGCCAGACGCTTCACAATAGATAACGTCCGACGACCCTCAAGCGTTAGGTTTTGCGCCTAGTCCACGAAGAAGCCGCGAAGCTCTTTCAGCAGAAACTCAGGGTTGTCTCCGGTGATTCCGTGGCCTGATTCCGGCACCTCGACAAACCGGAGGCTGGGCTGGGTCTCGTGCATTCGGTCCCAAATTTCCGGCGATAGGAAGTCGCTTTCGCCGCCCTTCAACTCCAGTATCGGACAGCTTATCTTCGCCCACTGCTCCCACAGGTGGGGAACTTCGTTTACGCCGAAACTTCCGTTTATCCAAAACATATCCGGATCAGACTTGGTGACATATTTTCCGGCATAGTTGAGCCTGAGGGCGTATTGGGCCTGATGGCGAACGTACTCGTCGGAGAGCCTGGGGTTGTTGATGCGCTGCTGGTCGACGTACTCGTCGATACTGCGCCAACCCAGAGCGCGGCGGTTCATGCCGCTTATCTGGTTTCTGGCCGAGGCGACGCTCATCTCGGGGCCGTAGTCCAGGCAGACGAAATGTTTGAGGTGGTCAGAGTGGTCGCCTGCGTAGGATATGCCGTTCCGCGCTCCCAGCGACGCGCCGACGTAGGAATATGGAGTGATGCCGATCTTCTCGGCGAACTCGGCCAGATCCGAAGCGAAGGCCGTTACTGCGTAGCCCTCGCGAGTGTGATCCGACTCTCCATGGCCACGCTGGTCTAGGGCCACGACTCGAAATTCGTCTCGCAGAGCCAGGGCGATGTGATCCCAGTTTCGGGCGTTTCCGCCCTGCCCGTGGACCAACAGAAGGTTACGGTTGGAATCTCCTCCCCAGTCCACATAATGGATGTTAAGGCCGTTGACTTCCACGTTGTGATCGGTTGGCGTAATGTTGTCGGGCATTGGTATCGCCTCCTTTCAGCGTCTGAAAATTTCGACCGCATTGTCGCACAATTCGGTGAAGTTCAGAAGAGATAAGGAACTTAGGATCAGAAACCAGATATGGCGACGAGACCCTACATGGAGGTGGCGCCAAGCTGAATTGGAGAACTGCTACCCGTGATGGTTGCCGAGAGGAATGTTAGGCGCGCAGTCTCGATGAATCGCTGAATCAGGCTGGCTGATCAGGCTCGACCGTCAGGCACGTCACGGTTCGCATGATTCCGTTGATTGTGTGAACCTGCCCGGTCACGATCTCTCCGATCGCATTCAGGTCAGTCGCCTCGACGGTGGCAATAATGTCATACTGGCCGGTGACCGTGTCCACGGTTTTGACTCCAGACACCGATGTCAAAGAGTCGGACACGTCTTTCGATTTGCCCACACCGGTCTCTATTAGAATGTAAGCCTTGGTTGCCATGTTACAGCCTCCAGTAGAGTTATCAGTGCGCGTGTGATTCCAAAAGGCGTCTTATCGAATCGTCAAGCGTGCCTGCATTCTAAGGACTGGCCGTCGTGTATGTCAATTTAAGTCCTGATGCATACGAATATCAAACTAGCTGCCGATTGACCATGGCTGATCTCGTTGCCAGATTCACCGGATTGGGGAGTCACCAACGGAGGAATTTTCGTGGTCTATTCTCGATTTTCGTTGCGCGCAGGCAAAAGTGTTTTGATTCTTCTCAGTCTTATGACGCTATTGGCTCTGGTTTCCTGCGGCGGGGATGACGATGAGGAAGACTTCGATGAAGACGAGCCGGTGGCCTCCGCGCCGACACAGAATCCGGCGGTCCAACAATTAACCCTGCTCAACCTGCCTCGCCTGCGCCCAACCCAGCCACAACGCCAGCTCCGTCCGTGGCGTCCAGAAGGCCCGCTCAACCATCTTCAAACCCTTCCGCTCTCACCACAGCAAATGGAGACATCCATCGCCGCCTCTCCCAGGCCAGGTATCACCACGGACATCCTCGAACGCATCGCTGCCCATCTGAAGCCTGACGATGCTCGCCCCATCGCCAATATCATCCTGGACAGGTTCCGCGTCCCAGGCGAAGGCGGGTTCTCGGCTGACGAGTATTTCGGGCATGTTTCTATCAGCATCGTCGGCAACGTAGATGACGCTCTGGAGGCGGCAGGATATCGCACAATCCTGACAAACGACAGTCCGTGGGAAGGCGGAAAGGCGGACCTAACGCACATCCTCACCCCCGGCGGCAACGAGGACACCGAGGAAGAAGTTGGCATGGGGCGCTTTACTGGACTAACGCTCAAGACCTCAGTGCCGAGCTTGTGACACTACTGGACCCGTTTAACGAGCCAGGGCCGGTGTTCGTCCATCCGGTCGTCGGGTTGCCAGACTCAGGCGCCTGGCAGAACGTGCGTGGACAGTTCGGTTTGCCCACACGATTCGCATTCGCCAATCCAGGGCTGTCGTCGTCAGAGGAGTATCACATCTCCCTGCTGACTTCGTTCGCCGTGACCTCTGAAGGAGAGAACGAGGATGCCTCCAAAGACGAGTCCATATTCGCAGCTTCGGGACAGGCGTTGGGGCAGGCGATGAGCCTCGCTCCGTTCTCGGATTTTTGCCGTCTGCGGGAAGTTGCCAATCTGGCAGGCTCCAACGAGATAACCGCAGATCGTGTCTTCGCCTCCGGCTCGATGCTGGCCCCAACTTCTAACGGAGCCCGCAAGGAGCGCGCCGCGCCGTACCTCGTGACCGATGGGCAGGGTAACTACCTGTGGCTGATAAACCAACTCCACCACGAAGCATTCCCCTTCATCGTGGGTCAAGCGATAGCCGAGACAACGGGGCTGCCCGCTGTTCTCGCCAAGCCAACGAAGGCCTATGTGTGGAGCGGCCTACAGGCCTTCGCGATGGCCTATGACAACACATCCGTAAACCTGCGTCTCCCTTTCGCGAAAGGCCAACTAATCGACATCACGGTTTATGACGTTCGAAGCCAGCCAATCAGCGAACAGAAGGGCATTCCGTACTCCGGTTCTGTTCAGGCGGAATTGAACAAGCACTCCCTCATGGTGGTTGAACCAGCGCGTTAGACTTTCCATATCGTTCTAGCGCCACTATAATTCGAGAAATTCAAACACGACCATCGGAGGGTCGCCGCCTTCCAAATCTCCCATTGCGAGGTTCTGCTATGTCCGACCCACATCTTTTTCGTCAGGCTTGGGGCAAGTTTGCCACCGGCGTCACGGTTATTACTACGTTCCAGCCAGATGGAGAGGTCCACGGCATGACAGCGAACGGCATCTGCTCCGTCTCACTGGACCCGCTTCTGGCCTTAGTATGCGCCGGTCACAACACCGCGTCCTATCCGTTCATCAAAGAGTCCAAACGGTTCGCCATCAACATCCTGAAGATGGAACAACTTGCCATCGCCCAATACTTCGCCCGACCCACAGAGAAGAAGACAGGCGATGTTGAAGTGTCCTTCACCATGTCCCCTCATGGCGGCGCCATCGTGGACGGCTCACTGGCTCATATGGACTGTCACGTCGTAGCCGAAACCGTAGCGGGAGACCACACCATCTTCATAGGCGAGGTGGACCAGATCGACGTCGGCTCTGGCGATCCTCTGATCTTCTTTGAAGGCAAGTTCGGCCAACTGGCGAGCTCTGACGCTTCTTGAAGCTATCAGGTTTTCAGGTGTCAGGTATCAGGTGGTAAATTGCCAAAATCCCATGCTGAGCGAAGTCGAAGCATCTGGTCGCCTGCGACAAACCTGACGAACTAATCTTGATACCTGAAACCCCGAGTCCGCGAGTCCCCGAGGCACAACATGGTCCCTGAACTGATGGCAGACTACCGTTGCGAAACTGGCGAAGGCCCTCTATGGCACCCAATGGAGAGGCAGGTTTACTGGTCGGACATCCCTCGTGGTCGAATTTTCCGATTGAACCCCTTCTCTCGCAGGCACGAACAGATTTATGAAGGCCGCATTGTCGGCGGATACACCATCCAGTCTGACGGCTCGCTGTTACTGTTTATGGACCGAGGCTCTGTCGCTGTGTGGCGGGACGGGAAGCTTGAGTACCTCGTCAATGAGATGGAAGGCGAGACCGACAACCGTTTCAACGATGTCGCCGCAGACCCGGCAGGTCGCGTGTTTTGCGGAACAATGCCCACCGATACTCGCTCAGCGACTCTGTACCGCATGGACACCGATGGCTCGGTAACAACAGTGTTGGAAGGCGTGGGTCTGTCCAACGGGATAGGTTTTTCGCCCGACCAGAAGCAGATGTACTACACAGACTCGCTGGCCCGAAAAATCTACATCTTCGACTACGACATCGACTCTGGCGACATCACTAACCAACGCGTGTTCGTCGAGACTCCGGACGACGGCAGCATTCCAGACGGCATGACCGTGGACGCCGAAGGTTACGTCTGGGGCGCTCGATGGGACGGCTCATCACTGTACCGATACAATCCCGATGGCGAACAGGTTGTGCAGATACAGTTCCCAGCCAAGAAAGTCTCCAGTGTGATATTCGGCGGCGTCGATCTGACTGATATGTACGTAACCACAGCCGGAGGCGGCAACAAGGCCGAGGAAGGCCCTGGCGCAGGCGGCCTTTTCCGCCTGAATGTGGGAATCCAAGGCAAGCCGGAGTTCTTGTCTCGCGTAGGGTTGAGCTAGCAGGTCACAACGCCGAAACCCGCTCAGCCCACATCTCCGACAGCCGAGCTCCGTCAACGTCCAGAGCCACAAGGGTGTTCGGCTGCTCCCCGGTCTGGCCGTCTAGGTCGGCCAGAGTCTGGCCTTGCGTCAACTCGTTCCCTATCGCGATACGCACGTAGAGGTGGCGAGTCTCGAACAGTGTCGGGTCGATGGCGTAGGACATCGCTGGAACGTCATTGTACTTGACTGCCCCCGGCCCCATCTCTCGGCCCCTCTCGGCATATGCCTTCTGGATGAAAGGGGTCGCTTTTTCCATCAGTTCGGAGACCGGTGTTCTGGCCGCCCAAACTCTGGAAAGTTGTTCCGCAGAAATCTCGACTTTGTTGCACACGTCCAGACCCACCTGGACCACCGACGCACCTGAGCGGTACACGACGTCTGCCGCTTCGGGGTCGCCCCAGAGATTGGCGCTTGAGACCATCGAGACGTTGCCCGGCACCGTGACTGCGCCACCCATAACCACCACCTCGGCCAGCGATGACGCGACTCGCGGCTCAACGCTGATCGCCAACGCCAGGTTCGTCAACCGCCCCAAAGCCACGAATGTTATCTCTCCCGTAGCGTCCATCACGCTCTGGACTATCTTGATTACGGCGTTCTCATCCCGGACCTCGACCGACGGCGCTGGCAACCCTGCGTCGCCCAGACCGTCGGAGCCGTGGATGTACTCCGCGAACTCCGGAGCGCCAAAGTTGAACGGCCTGCCTGATCCCTGATACACGGGGATGTCAGCGCGGCCGGCGGCCTCCAGAATACGCAGGGCGTTGACCGTGCATTGCTCGACGGCGGTATTGCCGAACACGGTAGTCAGGGCATCGACCTGAAGCTCAGGGCTGCCCAGCGCAAGGAATATGGCCGCCGCGTCGTCTATTCCGGGATCGGTGTCAATGATTACCCGTTTCATGGATTCAGCCTGTAGAACCGCAACTGCGGATTTTCGATGGGCAGCACGGCCACGCTGGCGAAGCTGGGAACCCTGCCCATGACTCCGATAGCCGACGATGGGCTGTCGGGTCCAAAAGTGCGGCGATGTGTTCTTCGGGCAGAGATAATGTCTCGAAATCGGCATCGTGAGTTAGGTATCTTCCTGCCGTCATGAACTCCAGCCACTCGCGCACGTACCTCTCGACGTATCCCGTGCTATGGGATATATCGCGGAACGTTGCCGAACCCGCATCTGCTAACGCCTGGAACAACCCTAGACGGTGGTCGACATGCAAGTTCAAGCAACTCATCCCTGCGTTCATCTCATTGAATAGCCGATCTGCGCACGCTTCAACCTTCTTTTCCTCCATAGGGGTTCCTCACTTCTGCATTTTTGTAGCAGCATAAGCCGGTCAGACGAGACCGTAGCATCATGCCATTGAAGCGTCAATCGGCTGTTCGACGCGGAACTCGTTGCCTTCCGGGTCCAACAGGACCGTCCACGCCCAGGAATGCTCATTGAAGTCCGCGACCTTCCGCGCTCCCAGACCAATGAATCTATCTACTTCAGCATCTCTGGATGTGTCGCTGGGCCGCAGGTCCAGGTGAACGCGATTCTTGACAGTCTTGCCTTCTGGGACTTTGAGAAACATCAGTCGTGAAGAGTGTGCATCGGAGGGAGTCGCAATGGCTTCGTTCTCTTCCGCCGTGATCTTGTAGTCCAGAGCAACGCTCCAGAATCGGGCCAACTCCCCAGGGTTGTGACAATCGAATATGAAGGCATTTACGCTCAGGGGCACAGTCTATCTCCTTCGGTCGATACAAACGTCGTTGCGATAGCGAGATGTATAATCTACCGTACTCTTAAGCAAACCTGAAGGCACTCCCGTGAATTTCGAGCAACTGATTCCCAACCCCAAACCCGACGAAGACCTTGACACGATCATCGCTGAGATGACCGAGATCATTGGGCTGGACTCGAACGACGTCCGCGCCTACTTCCGTCGAGGCAACGCCCACTCCAACAAGGGCGAGTATGAGGAGACCAAGAGGGACATGACACGGGTGATCGAGATGGAGCCGGACAATGTCATGGCCCACAACAACCGGGGCGTGGCGCATCTTTGCACCAACGACCCTCAGTCGGCCATCCGCGACATCACCAGAGCGATAGAGCTCGGCCCGACGTATCGAGACGCCTACCACAACCGGGGGCTCGCATATTCAGAGCTTGAAGAGTTGGACATGGCGCTGGCGGATTTAGACAGGGCCATCGAGCTGGACCCTTCCCACTGGAGCGCGTTCAGGCATCGCGGCATCATCCACCATATGAAGGGCAACCAGGACGCTAGCTACAAGGATTATCTGCGGGCGCGGGCGCTTGAGAATGGTGGATAATGAGGAACGCCGCAGATTAGGCCGATCCGCCGAACACCTGGCCGATGATATTGCGAGCCATGTTCTTCATTCGGTCCGACAATTCTTCTGTGCTATGGGTCACCTGAGCTTCTGAGCGTTGCTCGCTGGCTTTCTGCATGGAGTTGATCATATCTTCGGCTAACTTGCCCATGTTCGTGATCTCGGCCTCGCATTTTAATGCTGGAGAGGTTTCGAGAGGGATTTCTACTCCTGCGCGGTCAATTACGTCTTCGGCAGCATATATAGGAGCGCCGGTCCGCACCGCCAGGGCAAAGACATCGCTCGGTCGGGCATCGACTTCACTCACAACATCCCCAACCCTTATCTTCGCGACGCCAATGAATGTGTCCCTTTCAACAACCTCCACCCGCACCTCCTCAATCTCCACGCCCGCCGCGTCCAGCAGATTCGCGATAAAATTGTGGGTCATCGGTCTGGGAAGCTGGATGTCTTTCAACCCCATCACAATCGCCTCGCCCTCTGCGGGGCCGACCCATATCGGGAACGCTCTGTTACCACCATCTTGTTTCAGCACGACCACAAATTGTTGGGTGGTCCTGGCCATCTCCTCGTCGGTGTTCTCTATTCCCAGGACGTCAGCAATCGAGACCTTGACCATGGCTTTCATTTCTTCTTACGCTCGAGCGGATACACCCTCCAACAATGCGGTCAACGGCTCTAGTGTCTCGCGAAGAATGTTCCGTGACTTGTGAAGCCTCCCCTTGACCGCCGATATTGAGATTCCCAGGTGCAGGGCTATCTCCCGAACGGTTGGCTGGTCGAAGTAGTACATCAACTTCGCTCCCCGATTCGAAGGCGAGAGCATGTCCACCGCGTCTCTGACAGATCGAGCCAATTCGCGGGCCTCGGCCACTTCCTGGAGCCCAGGCTCGGTGTCCGACGTCAGAAGTCCGGCGCCAGTGGTTCCACCAACTAACGACTTGTAGGACAGCGTGCGATTCGCGGCTCGATCTCGGATGTGATGCCGGCAGAGATTCAGGACGATTCTGTACAGCCAGCTTTGGAACCGATCCGGGTTCCGCAGTCTGTCCAACGACAGGTAGCCTGCACTATGGCCTCTTGAGTGATCTCTTGAGCGGCGTCGTGATGACTGAGGGCACGGTATACCACACGCCGAGCCATCAGAGAATATCGTTCCGCCAGTTTCCCGAAGGCGTCACGGTCTCTTGCTCTGGCCAGAGCTGCCAGTTCGGCATCTAACATTTGATCCATCTGAATCCCTTGATCGAACGCGTTCAATATGTAGTGCCAACAACCGCCCGAGAGGTTACTTTTGTTTTTCGGAGTCACCCTCCGAGCGCCGCAACCCCAGCCACGCGTATATCCCCTGGGGAGGAACCAGCAGAACCGCAACCCCAATTAGCGCGGCGCGAACCGATGTCAGTATCGCGATCCCGCCCATGACAGGACCTAAAACCACCTGCCCAAATGCATTAGACTGACTGTGCAGAGAGAACACAGTTGCTTTGTATCTTGACTCCACCATCTGGTTGAGCCAGGCGTCCACAACCGGGCCTGTTGCGCTCCGCACAAGCGCAGTGAGTAGCACCATTGAGACAGACAGAGCGAAGTTTCCCGATAGCGCGAAGACCAGCGCCGCGCCCATAGTTAGCCCGTTTGCGCCCGTGAGGATTCTCAGGGGCACGCCAGCTAGGTCAACGTCCACTGCCCGACGAAGGAGAGCCGTCGCCCCTATGCCGAATACCAGCACGATAACTTCGATTATTCCGAACCACACCACAAAATTAAGATTCCAAATAGCCGGGAACGCGAAGGAGTCAAGCATGTGCTTTTCCCAAAACCTGTCGAATGGTTCACTGGACGCCCCGTAGAACAGTTCAATTACGATAACTGCCATCAGGACGTGGTGCATCCGGACCGCCGTTATTCCAGAACTCAAAGTGGTCTTCATGGAGCTCCACGTCTGACGCTCGGAGCGCGGGGTCGGGGTGAATCCCCGCTCCGGCATCACGAAAACCAGCACGACGGCCAAACATAATATGATCGCCCCTCCGACGATCAGGGACAGGGCGATGAACGCCGAAGCCAGCGCCACGCTCAGGCCAATGCCCAACAACCTGCCCATCCGTGTGAATTGGGAGCCTCGAAGAAACACGTCTCCAACCCCACCGTCGTCGCCGAGTTCGTCGGCCAGCCACGCCTGACGCGCTCCGCTGGTGAATGTGTAGCCGACCCCCCAAACTGCCTGGGCCAGCAGAATCGTGCCGAACAGCGGGTACGCTCCCTCCAGCATTATCCCGGCCCCGGTCAGAGCGAACCCTATTATGAGGGACAATCTACGGCTGAACACATCGGCCACAACGCCTGTTGGTATCTCGAATAGAAACACCGCCGCTTCCAGCGCCGTGCCCACCAAGATCAGCTCCAGGGGGTTGAGCCCCGCCTCCGTGATTCGATAAACAGCTGCCATGGTCGCAAAGCACGCGAATCCAGCGCCCTCAACGAATCCCATCAGCAGATACACGGGTATCGGGTCGAATTTTTTGAATCGCAATTACATGAGCCTTAGAAAAGTTTTGAAGAACTCAAGAGGACGAGGAATCGTGGCGGCCCACATGGCTGAAATCGGGCATGCGAAGGCCTAAACCAGTCTTGGTTGGAATGCCGGAGCCTATGGTAGCATACCTCCAATATGGCCCCCTGAAGCGTTGAAATACTTTGGATGTCTTCTCAATCCCAGTTTTAATTAGGTTAGCTATATTGCCTTTTTTGATGTATGCTCTCGACTGATATTCTGAATGGCTGGTAGGTTCTGGCACATGCGGGGTGGCCTTTTGTTTACCAAAGTTGCTTTGACAATTGTCGTAATTCTTATTCTGGCGGGGCTGGGTTGCAGCTCGCCCGCATCTTCTATCGTCTTCACCTCGGACCGAGACGGCAACCTGGAGATTTACTCGGTCAACGCCAATGGAGAGAAGCTGACCAATCTGACCAATACTCGGACCCCCGAGTTCACTCCCGTGGTGTCTCCGAACCGTAGGCTCGTCTCTTTCTTGTCTGGAGTGCCGGGGGACACCGCCGTGGAGGTGATGCGCATCGACGGCACCGACCGCTCACGCCTGACCCATAGCAGCGCGGAACACAGCAGCCAACGATGGTCGCCTTCCAATGACCGCATTGCGTATGTGAAGAATGACGGCGCTAACTCCAACATTTATGTGACGTTAGTCAGCGAGGAGAAGACTGCCTTGCTCACCTCGATTGGAGGCGACCAGGTGGGAGACTGGTCCAGCGATGGCAACTCCGTGGCTTTCACAGTGCAGAGCGGGCCAGACCAGGGAATATACATCCGAAACCCCGACGGCGTGAACGAGTACCGAGTGACCGATGCACTGGACTATAACCCCATCTGGTCTCCCGATTCCCGGCAACTGGCCTTCTTGTCCACCCGAGATAAAAACGCTGAAATTTACATGATGGATGCCGACGGCGGCAATCTCAAGCGTCTGACCGAGAGCGATGCCCCGGAGTACCACCTCTCATGGTCGCCCAACGGCCAGTCCCTGCTGTTCGTCTCGGAGCGCGACGGCAACCCTGAAATCTACACCGTCACCAAGTCAGGCGCGCGACCCACGCGCCTGACTTTCAACACTATAGTGGACAACCAACCAGTGTGGTCTCCGGGAGGCAAGCAGATCGCATTCGTGTCTTACCTGGACGGCGATGCCGACATTTTCTTGATGAGCGCCGACGGCAAGAGTCAGAAACGCCTCACCAATAACAGCGCCCAGGACACTAATCCAGCCTGGTAATTCAGGTGTCAGGTAGACGGTAACTCGCGGTTACCGCCGTCGTCTCGCCATGCAGGTGATTTCAACGAGACTCCCACCGAAAAGCCCTGCCGATTGGGTGGTGGTTCTCGCCGGGTACTTGTCTTTCTCGAAGAACTCTCGGTAGACGTCGTCCATTGCGTCGAAGTCATCCAGCGTCACAAGATGCACGTCAACCCGTACGATCTGCCCCATGTCGAGGTTGAATTCCGACAACATCCTCCCGATCGCAGTCATCACTGCTTGAGTTTCCTTCTCAACATCTCCTAGAACTGCCTGGCCTCCCGGAAAGTCGGCAGCCACCAGCCCTGACAGATAAGCATAGTTCTCGTCCAGAACCATCGGACTGTAGGGCGCGTCTGACTTGGGCATGAATGGCGGCTGGAAATGGTGAATCATAAACTTTCCCCGTTAGCATTGTTCTATATTGAGCGACGTGATGTTGAAAAGGTGTTTCCTAGCTGAAAGCGCTTATTTTCAGAGCCGGCCCACGGCACATCCTTACCTTCGACGGTCCATCGACTTCTTGGAAGCGCTCTGTAATTTTGGAACGGCAGGGTCATACTCTCCGAGGACAAATTCTTGAGGATGGTCCTCCACCCACGCAAGGGTGACCTCCCTCACCGCGCGGTCGCCAATGATAAGATTCCTTCCTCGCGCCGCCGCAAACTCGGCCATCTCACGCCTAAGCCTGATGATCTTCCAACTTTGTACGGCAGCCAGATAGGAAGCGTCACCAGGCGAAAAAAGAACCTGAATGCCATCATCCAATCGTCCATGGAGCCCTGGGCAAGCCGACCCTCGTTCATGCCTTGATAAAAAGCCCTGGGATCGCGACCTTGGACTCGTCGTCGTTCATTTTGTTGGTCATCAAGCATCCGTGAATCCTAGTGGGAGAGAACTCTAATCCGTGTTTCTTAAGGGACAAATCGGCGCTGTGAATAATCCACCCAGAATATCTCGTCCATCCCGAAATACTACCCTAGCGCGTGTCCTCTAGTCTGCGCGGCTCCTGAGAGAAAGGAAGAGCGGAACTGAACGCCCCAGCGTCCGTCGATTTTGGTAAATATCCAAAGGGTCAGGAATCCATTGTATTCTGTTCCATCAGCATGTCGCCTGGACTGATGTATAGCGAGATGCACTTTGTCCTCGCCTGATTGGGCAGCCTCGATGGAGGTCGTCGCTGTGTGGTCCCATCCCTCAGCTTTGAGACCGACAGTCAAATTGTCGCCGCTGGAAGCCCAAAAATCGTCAGCAGTCTCCCAAACCTGAAACTGGTTCTGTCCGGACAGCCTTCTATGGGGGAAGTGCATCTCGGCGACCATAGCGTCCCTATCTCGGGCGTTGAATGCAGTATTCCATCGCTCGAACGATGCTCTTGCCTGCTCAACGGAATCGGACAATTGGAGCTCCTCTAAGCATAGATTTTCCAAGCAGATTCGAGCCAGTTTATGCTAGCGTCGGATCTGATTGGCACAGACTTTACATCCACACTTTCAAACTGTCAAACGTCAACAGCCTCGTGAAATCACGAAACCCAATGACCTGACCCCCAAAAACCTGATAACCTGACCGGAGCCATCCGCCCATCACAGGAGGACATAATGGGATACACGACTATCATCTCTGAACGGGTCGGCGACGTTGCAGTCATCACGCTAAACAGGCCGGACACTCTCAACGCCCTGAATCTCGCCTTGACCGAGGAACTGGCCGACGCGATTGGCGGAGCCCAAAAGGACGGAGTTCGTGCGCTGCTGCTAACAGGAGCGGGGCGCGGATTCTGCTCCGGCGCCGATCTTGCGGCGGGCGAAGGGAAAGGCCATCCCAGCAGCAACGACCTGTTGAGGACGATACGTATGCCTCTGGGCTATCACGCCATGCTGTTGCGGGAGTTCCCGAGGCCGACGGTGGCGGCAGTGAACGGCGCAGCGGTGGGGGCCGGTTTCGGATTGGCTCTGGCATGTGATATTCGCATCGCGGCCCAAAGCGCGCGGTTCTCGGCCATCTTCGCAAAGCGCGCTCTCTCGCCCGACTACGGATGCACGCAGACTCTGCCCACTATCGTTGGGATGTCCAAAGCGTTGGAGCTCATGTACACAGGAGACATCATCGACTCCTCGGAGGCAGAGCGCATCGGGATGGTCAGCCGGGTCGTGCCTGACGACGAGCTTTCAGAAGTTGCGATGGAGCTTGCCCAGAAACTGGCGAGCGGTCCCTCAATAGCCCACGCCCTCACCAAGAAGATGGTTTACACGGCTCACGAGCGCACCTTTGAAGAACAGCTGTGGATGGAAGGCCAGGCCAGCACAGCCTCCGGCTCGTCAGAGGACCGTAAAGAGGGACTTCGGGCTTTCGTCGAACGCCGAGAGCCGAAGTTTCAGGG
>DCAW01000003.1:7045-21307 GCA_002313895.1 Dehalococcoidia bacterium UBA1123 | reverse complement strand
ACGTAGCGGACCGCGCTGTCTCGTCATGGAACATCGACGGCCCAGCGCGATTGCTGAAAAGGCTGGAGAATTACACCTACGAGGCAGGCTCGGAGGGTCGGGAAAGAATAATTCGAGTCACCGAGGATTCTCACCGCACGATCGCCGAGCTAGAAGCGTAGCTGGACTGGGTCCGCTTCCTCTCTGAGCAGGGCGTCAGCGTGTCTGGGCCTCTGCCATCAAAAGATGGCAACCTGGCGGAGACTTTCGATATCGAGGACGGCCCGCTCCACGTGTTGGTGTTCACCAAGGCGCCGGGCAGACCGATGCAGTTCTCGATGAACTGGAACCCTTATTTTCACCGGCGACTGGGTGAGTTGGCCGGCAAGACGCACTCTGCCACGAGGATTTATCAGCCGTCCGAGGGTATCCAAAAACGCAAGTCCTGGCTGAATGACACGCGATACATCGGACAGTCCATCCCTAAACGCGAAACCATCGCCCGACGGGAGTTCGACGAGGTCGTTGAGTGGGCATCCAGCCTGGAAACCAGCCGCGACACTTTCGGATTGGTCCACACGGACATTAACCACAGCAACTACTTTGGGGATGACAGCGGCGGCGTTACCGTCTTCGATTTTGATGACGCCCACTACCACTGGTTCGCCTACGACCTGTCCGTGCCGATGTTCTACGCCGTCCTATCCTTTGACCTGCCCAGTATGGATGCGACCAAACAGGACTGGTTTTGCGGCCCATATCTGGAGGGCTATACCCAGCACATGGACATTAACGACGAGCGGATCAAGCGGATACCCTGGTTCGTCCGATTCCGTCGAATAGACCTCTTCGCCTTCATCTGCAAAGAGTTGGACATCTACGATTGGGACGTCAAAGCCATGCGCCGCATCCGCGGAGGGTTTCTTGTTCGAGAGCCGCTAGTTTAGTTGTCTTGGAATTGTCATTCTGAGGTCGCAACCGAAGAATCTGGTCGCTTGCAAAACAGCGGTTCTCCCAGAATCGATCGGGTGCTTCACCTCGGTTCAGCATCGCAGATTTGCAATGTTTTTCCGGTCAGAACCCCGCCACCTTGTCGCACACATACAGAAACGGTTCGTTTGCGAGGAACCGGCGCAGGTTCTCTTTGAATATCTGGCGGCGTCCCTCCCACATCTCGAAAGTCAGAGCCGAGGCGTGAGGTGAAATGATGATGTTGTCCAACTCCCAGAAGGGACTGTCCGAGGAAAGAGGCTCGTTCTCGAAGGCGTCAACGCCTGCTCCTGCAATGCGATTTTTTTTCAGAGTGTCCAGCAAAGCGTCCTCATCCACGATGCCGCCCCTGGAGATGATGATGAGATGCGACGAAGGCTTCATCAGTCCAAGGTGGCGCGCGGTAATCATCCCGTGGGACTCGGTGGTCAACGGCGCTGCAATCACGATCCAGTCTGACATCTCGAACATATCATCCAGCCGGTCCAGGCCCCAGACCTCCCGAACTTCAGGAGGCGCGGGGAACGGGTTTTTGTCGACGGCATAAACCTCCATCCCAAAAGCGTGGGCGCGCCGAGCCACCGCCTGACCGATGCCTCCAAGGGCCAGAATGCCCATTTTGGAGCCTCCCACCTCGGCGATTCGCTGGTCGTACTTCTCCGTGGACCAGTATCGGTCTCGTTGGTCGCCCATCATCTCGTGAGTGCGATGGGAGAAGTCCAGCACGACAGACATCACGTGATCGGCCATCGGATTGGTGTGAGGGCCGCGAGCGTTGGTCAGCACCACATCGCTGTTCACCAACTCAGGGATTTCTACTGCCTTATCCACGCCCGTTCCCGGAATCTGAAGCCATCTGAGCCTCTCTCCGGCGATGAACACATCTCGGCTGGGCATGCCGAAGAACACGTCGGCGTCCTGAATCTCCCTAGCCTGATCCTCTGCGGAGTTGGCGACCGCAAAGTCCACATCAGGGAAAGTCTCGGTCAAGTCTTTCAGGAATTCGTCGTTCATAAGGCTAGCCAGCACGACTTTCATGTGTGTTGTCTCCTGCGAGTTTGGACGGATAAGCGAAAACGGTTCGGACATACGCCTGGGCAATTATACTCCAGGGCCACAGGAAATCGAGAACCGGATTGTCTTGGAGATTCCAATTGGGTCGACTCGCCCGCCAACTCGCTTGATATGAACTCATCACTCACAAAGCAGAGAGGCCATACTGTCGTCAAACTGGCTTCAAAAAGCGCTCTCCATTATCCCCTCGGAATATAGGTTGCCGGTAGTTGAGTATACATAATGAGCGACCCTGCCCTCCGATTCAACGAACCACAATTCAGCGCAAAATGAACGATGGAAACTACATGAGAACCAGCCGAATAATAATTACCAGTGTTGTCTCGATAATCGCTGTCGCGATATTGGCAAGAGTGGCGCTAGCCCGTGATCCGTCGGAGTTGCCAGAAGCTCCGCCGATTCCCGACAATGGATTCACTTACCAGGGACTTGTGAAAGATGAAGGACGGACTGCCAACGGAGCCTACGACTTCGAGTTTGCGCTGTTCTACGCCACCAGTGGCGTTCAGGTCGGGAACACCATCATCAAGAATAACCTGCCCGTGGTGAACGGTCTGGTATCGACACTACTGGACTTTGGCCCGGGAATTTTCGTCAGAACCAGACTCTTGCTGGAAACCCGCACACGCAAGGGCGACCAGACCGGCGCCTTTGACACGCTGATCTCCAGAGTTCAGGTCAGCGCTGTTCCCTACGCGGCCTTTGCCTACGACGGCCCATTCTGGATGCTGGAATGCAATGCAGGCACAACCTCAGGCTCAGGCTCAGGCTTCGTGGGAACAACAGATGCCCAGCCGCTGGTGTCCAGGGCCAACAACACCGGGGCAATGTGAATCAGTCCAACTGGGAAGGTCGAAATCGGTGATGACCAACCCTGCGACACCCATCCAAGCTGTCTGTTCTACGTGAGCAAGTCGGGAGCTAACCGAGTCAGGATTTATGCATCCGATAGTCAACAGGCAAGACTGGACCTTCACTCAGGGGACAGTCAGTTGATTTTGACCTACAACATCGAGACAGCGGTGAAATTTTTCAACGGCGACCGCGGGGTGACCGATCTGTTCATCCAAAACTCCAATGGCTTTGTCGGCATCAACACGGGTAGTTCTCCGAACGCTCCATTGGAAGTCCATGGCGAAAACGTCAGCCACTACGAAGCGATATTCAAGAACATCAGCGCGAATAGTCAGGGAGTCCTGGTTCAGGCCACCGACGGCAACGGGCCCGCGCCCGTTTTGCATGTCGAAAACAACTCACAGAACCCAAAACTGGTCGTGCGCTAAAACGGCAACGTGAGAATTGGAGCCGATAATCCGACTAACAAGCTGCAAGTGCACGGACGCATATCTGTTCGAAACACTGACGATGCGGCGCTTCAATTGGTCGCTAACAAGGAAAGCGATTCGTATATCCATTGGGTCGAAGACGAAGTCGATCAACGTGGTGTCCTCGGATTCGCGAAAGGGTCTTACGACCTGGTTTATCTGGTGCAAGCTCCCAACCTGACGAACGGCGGTGAGCGATTCAGGATAACAGGCGATGGGAATGTGGGAATTGGCGATGATAATCCCGGTCAAAAACTCACAGTTGCAGGCACGGTCGAATCCACCACCGGCGGGTTCAAGTTCCCTGATGGAACTGTGTAAGCTACTGCGGCTTCAGGAACAGGCGGGAAACAAGTCTGCGTGATTTCAGGGAACAACTGCGATTTCCAATCTCGGAATGTCATCACGAATGGGCGCATTGGCATCGGCACAGATTCATTTTGCGCCAGTCTTGAAATTCAAAGCAAATTCGGCGGTGGGTTGCGTAGCACTATCAAGAGCGACAACGGGGGTGCTGTAACTTTCACAATCGACGATACGAAGGGATCAGGACATGCTCTACTTGCCTCGACCTCAGGCACCGGAAGAGCAGGTGAAATCGTGGTTCAAAACATTTCCAATCCCAACAGCGCACTTTACGTCTCAACAAATGGCACAGGGAAAGCGCTTCACGTAAGCGGCAAAACTCAATTGGACGGAAATGTGACCATTGGCGATGCCTTCACAAACTACCAACTTAACGTCAACGGGACTGTAAAATCCCGAGAAGTGGTGGTCACAACTACAAACTTCCCCGGCTATGCGTTCGATGATGACTACGATCTGATGGGCCTATCCGATCTGGAACAGGTCATTCGTCAGGAAGGTCATCTTCCAGGAATACCTTCTGCCGATGAAGTTGCCTCGTCCGGCATCGGGATTGGCGATATGCAGACACGCCTGCCGGAGAAGATCGAAGAACTTACGCCGTTCACTATCGAACGAGAAAAAGAGCTTGACCCCCTGCGATCACAATTCGCTGACATTCAAAACGCCGTGGGAGCTAAATTCGTGCCTTTCTGCATGACCACTTCCGCTGTCTGGGCGCTGTTGGGAGGATTGGCGGTTGTAATTTTAACCTTCGGAGTCCGGAGTTTTATCATGACGGCCAAGTCACACCAATAGGGATGGGAATCAATACCGAATAAAGTAATGAGGGCGAGTCTTAAACCCGCACTCATTCGATTACGCGAAAATCTGTGTGATTACACTACCAAGCCAGAGCGTAGCAGGCCCTGCGGGGATCGCCGGACGAGGCCAGGACTCCCGTCTCCGGGTCGCGGGTGGAGACGGTGGCGCCCATGCCTGCGCTGGCTACGAACGTGATGTCATGGCCCAGAGCCCTTAGCTCGTCCACGGTCTGGGATGGCATGGTCGGTTCGACGGCCAGCTGCCCGGGGTAGTAAGTGTGCGGGTAGAAGCTGTTGGTCACGCTCTGGCTGGCGAAACGAGGAGCCTCGACAGCCTCCTGAGGGTTCATGCCGAACACCAGCGTGTTCAGGATTAGCTCCATGTTGCCCTGCGCCTGATGGTCTCCTCCGGGACAGCCGATGGTTGTGACCGGCACGCCGTCCTTGGTGACGATGTAGTTGACCAATGTCGTGCGAGGACGCTTCCCAGGCTCCAGTCGGTTGGGATGTCCGTCCTCGAAGTTGAACATCTCGATGCGTGTGCTGAGGGCGCAGCCCAGGTCTTCGAAGAACACCGACTTGCCGAACGAGCCTCCGCTGGGAGTGGCGCAGACCATATTGCCGTCGCGGTCTATGACAGACACGTGCGTGGTCCCTCCGTCGTCGCCTCCTCCGCCATCAGAGCCTGCGGCCTCGGCTGTATGCGCCACCTGAGGAACCCCCGACAGCGTGGAGTATCGCCACGGGTTGCCCGCGGACGGAAGCCCTGGACTGGCCTTGCCAGAGTCAATCAGGCTCGCACGTTCTTTGCCGTACTCCTTGGACAGCAGGCCGTCCATCGGAATCGTGGCGAAGTTGGGGTCGCCATAGTACGCCTGTCGGTCGGCCAGGGCCAGCTTCAGCGCTTCGGTGATCATGTGGATGTAGGCGGTGGAGTTGTGCCCCATCCCCTTCAGGTCAAAGTTCTCCAGGATGTTCAGCGCCTGCAATAGCACCGGAGCCTGGGTCCAGAAGGACTGAGTGTGAATTTCGTGTCCCATGAACGATGTCTTGGCCGGGGTCTCGTACTCAACATGGTAGTTTGCCAGGTCTTCCATGTCCATGATTCCGCCGACGCTCTGGCTGGCGTCGGAGATCATCTGAGCCACCTCGCCAGTGTAGAAGCTGTCACGAGCGGCCCGAACGCCGTTCAGGCGATGCCCAGCGGCAGCGCTCTCGGCCTCAACCAGCTTCCTCAGGGTGCATCCCAGGGCTTTCTGCACCAGAAGGCTTCCTGCCTGGGGCAGTTCGCGGTTGTGGTAGAACACGTCTGTGCCACCTGGGGGATACTCGTCGAACTGGGGAATGGTCATTGGTGACTTGAGTCTGTCCAGCATGTAGTCGTAGTTAGGAATGCCGCGCTCGGCGTATTGGATGGACGGCGCGAGAATCTCTCCGACGCTCTTGGTACCGTACCGCTCCAGCAAAGACAGATAGGCGTCGACAACGCCGGGCAGGGTAAAGGACAGGTGCGCCAGAGGGCCGGGGCCTGTGGGTATTTCGTCCTGACCCAGTGACTTGAAATACTCGACCGTCGCCTTGCGAGGCGCGGTCCCCTGACCGCTGAGCGATAGCAGGTCCCCGCTCTCGGAGTCATAGAGCATGAACACGCCTTCGGCGGCGAGCGAGTAGGCGGCAATCGGCTCGGTGACGGCAGCTGCGAAACCTGCTGCGACCAGAGCGTCGAAGGCGTTGCCTCCAGTCAACAGCATCCGCATGCCAGCCATTGAGGTCAGATAGTGGCCGCTGGAGATCACGCCCTGGGTGCCGTAAACCACAGGTCGGCCTATGGTCTGTTCAGTCAGGTTGCCTTGCTCCATTGCCGATGCGCTCTGAGAGCTTGTCATGTGGTCTCCTTACGAGGTTACTAGGTATCAGGAATCAGGTTGGATCGTGTTCTGGTTATACCTTAATTGGGTTAATTCGACAAGGTCACATCTTCGTCCAGCGGTGGGCCAGAGTGTTTGTGGGCTGCCATCCGAGAATTCGCTTGGCCTTCTCATTAGTGAATTTCTGATGGGGCATGTCGGCGAAGATAAAGAAGGTTTCGCACTTGGAGGGCAACTCTTCCAGGTCGATACTCAACGCCGGACGGAACGCCTCCGCCGAGTCTTGCCACGTCACAGAGAAGGGCGTGACGTCATGGCCGTCGGCTGAGTGGTCGTCAGGAAACCAGAAGTTGTAAAACAGCAGGGTTAGGACATGAATGTCGTGGTTCTCGGTGAAGATTCGACACACTTCCTGTCCCAGCGATTTGGTGATGGCGTACAAAAGCGTGCCGGACTGGGTGGGAACGTCCGGGCCGATGAGATGGTCATTGTTCTCGTAAGTCGGCCCTGCAATGGTGAAGTGGGGGCCGGTGTTTATCACTCGTTTGATGCCGTGATGGACGGCGGCGGCCATCGCGTTGTATGTCCCGCGGGCGTTAACATCGAAGGCAATCTGTCGGTGGGGCCTCAACACCGACAGATTGATGATCGTGTCCATTCCCTCAGCGGCGGCGATTACGCCATCCAAGTCGCCAGCGTCCAACTTGAAATACTCGTGGGGAGTATCAGGCGGATCGTTGATGTCGGTCAGCCGCAGTGTGTGACCGTCATTTTCGAGGGCTCTGATTACGTGAGGCCCTAGTTGGCCGTTGGCTCCTAGAATCAGCACATTCATATATTTATTGCCTTGTGGTGTCGACAACCGTCGGCCTCCAATCGAGATGCGCGACGGTGACGGTACATAATCATCGCGGGGAAGGCTGGTAGCCCAGACCCTGCTCTGCAGCGGCGGTCAGGAACCTAGCATTCGGCACGGCAGATTGGATGTGGAACACATTCCAGTTGGAGGACGAGCCTGCGTAACCATCGGAGACCTCGGCGATCAGGGCTTTCTGAACCGCCTGAACTGCGTCTTCGGGATACAGAGCCGACGACGAAGCCTCTCCGTGGTCCCAGACCAGTTCTCCTAACCGCAGCGAAATCACGTCGATCTTGTTCTCGCGTGCGAACTCTCGACATACGAACTCGCCCAGGTGGTACCCCAGAACGGAGGTCTCGGTTGTTGGCGCTGGTTTCCAGCGTTCGGTAACGGCGTATGATTCATCATGCCTCCCCATAACGCTCAGAGAGTTCAGATATATAAGTCGGGGAATCTTCTCCTCTGACGCGGCCCACAACAGGTTGTACGTGCATCTCATGGCGTCGTCCAACTGGCCGGACACACTGAGAGATGAGTCCAATTCGCCGAAGTGAACTACCACGTCGATGCCTCGAACAAGTTCGTTTGTGGCCTCATCGTGGTTCAAGTCGCAGAGTGTGAAGCTCTGCGCTCCGGGCGCGTCTTCGCGGTCGGTGAGTCGGACGTCGTGTTCGGCGTTCAACTCGGCCGCCAAATGCCGGGCCAGTCTTTTGGACGCTGATGTTATGAGAATGTTCATGTATTGATGCCTGGTAACTCGAATTTTGTCTCACGATTCTTGAATTCAGAGGCTATATTAACCTTCAACCAGATAGTTATCAATCATGCCGGACAGTGAACAATGCGCGGCGTGCATTGGCAACGATGAGGGGCGCATGAGTTTGCTGTGTGGGGCCGATCAAACCGGCGCGATTATGAAGTCGTCGTGAACCTCGTGTTTCGTTTCATCACCCATACCGGTCACCGCTTCATTAAGCTCCAACAGATGCTCACGGGTCACCTCTAGCTTGCGCTCGTTGGGATGAGAAGGTGAACGAATCTCGAAGTCACCGCCCGGCTGGTTCGTCATCTCTATATGGGTTCCCAGGACCCAAGTGACCTGTCTGCTGGAAGTGAATTCAACCAGACGTCGGATGCTTGACCGAAACGCCACAAAGTCTCCTGCGTACAACCTTCCAGGGTATAGCGTGTCACCCGGTAATCAGCGATCCGGTCTGGGCTTCATAGATGGCGATGCTGGCCGGTTCATGACCAGGAATGGGTACTATGTCGATGCTCCGGGTGCCTAATTCAAGCAGCGAACCCTCAATGGACCAGTTTTCGATTTCAAAGAAATCCGCCCCTTCTGTGGGTTCGTGCCGCTGACGCCAGTGTCTATCAAAACGGCTCTTTATGCGCTGCTAAGTAGATAGAGCAAAGGAGTCTCCCAGTTCGCCAGCGGCGACTCTCGCAATATCCACGTCCCTTCAGCGAACTGATGAACCTGGATTGGCGGCTCAGCGGGATTTGTGCCATCAATCCAATGTTCTGGGAAAAACCCTCCGACGGGTTGATTATTCATAGGGGGAATCCTCCGAGATTATTGAACCGGGCTGCTGGCGTCTCACCGATCCACCACGATACCGCCCAGGATGTCGTCGATCTCCGCAAGGTCCGAATCCGAGAGTTTCCAATCGACAGCCTTCGCGTTGTGGATTACCTGCTCCACTGACTTTGCGCCGACGATGGGCGACGTGATCGACGATTGGGCAAGGGCCCACGCGATGGCTAGCTGAATCATATCTCTGCCGTGGTCTTGAGACCACAATGCCAGTTTCGATGTGACCTCGATGACGCGCTTCATGCCATCTCGGGTGAAGCTGGCAAACTCACTGCGTTCGTCGTCGGCGTCGAAGGTGTGACCCGGCTGGTAACGACCCGACAGATGCCCTTTTGCCAGCACCGAATGGGGAATCACGCCAATGCCATTCTCCAAGCATACTGGCAATATCGACTCCTCGGCCTCGCGATTCAGCATGTTGTATCGAGGCTGGGAACTGTGGATGGGGCCATACTTGATGACCTCTGCCGTCTGTTCCGCCGAGTAGTTGGATATGCCAATGTAGCGTATCTTCCCCTGGTCTCGCAGTCGCGAAAGCACGCCCATCGTTTCATCTATGGGCCACTGAGGCTGGGGGCTGTGGAGTTGGTAGAGGTCCATGTAGTCGGTTCCCAACGCCTGGAAGCTGGCCTCGAGGGCCTGTTCGATATGCTCGCGTGAGTGATCCTTTCCAGAAACTTTTGTCGCCAGGAACACTTGGTCTCGCTTTCCTGAAATGGCCTTTCCGATAAGGCGTTCACTGGCAACATAGCTCTCGGCGGTGTCGATGAACGTCATCCCAACATCTATGGCAGCCTCAACTGCCTCAATGGCCTGCTGGTCCGCCACCGCGCCCATGCCTCCGCCGATGGGCCATGCTCCAAAGCATATGCACGAGACCTGCGGGCCGTCTGTTCCTAGCTGTCTTGTCTCCATCACTTGACCTTTCGATGTGTAGTCGGGTCGGAGTGTATCACTACACAAGTGTTGTAGGGTTCGCCTGTGTTGCGACGCCGTGATACCCTGTGCCGAGCATAATACAGGACTTGCTCGACAGTCCCGATATCCAGAAAACCCAGGAGAAATCAGCCATGAGACTCGGCTCTCCAGAAGATGTGATAGCCCTGACGCCCCAGAACCCGTATGACCGAACCGAGGACGGCCGGCCCCGTGTCCTGGACGACATTCTCAAGCGTATGGAGCTGGTGACGCTGGAAGAAGCGTGGGGCGTACTGCGGAGGAACGGCTACCACTGGCAGTTCGAGGGCGACTGGGTGAACATGCACCCGGACCGCGCGATGGTTGGCCGGGCCATCACCGCCGTGTTCACGCCTGTTAGACCTGACCTCAACGACGTGGTGAACGCCACAGGCGAGGCCGAAGACCGCCACGGCTCGCAGAACAACTGGGTCATCCACACTGTGGGCGAGGGCGATGTGATCGTGGCAGACCTGTTTGGCAAGCTGAGAGACGGGACGTTCGTGGGCGACAATCTGTCGAACGCCATCCAGGGCGCAGGGGGACGGGGCCTCGTGGTCAACGGCGGAGTCCGCGACACAGCCCGAATCTATGAGCTTGACGACTTCAACGTCTATTGCAGGGGATACGACCCCACCGCCATCCGCGACATGACTCTCATAAGCCTCAACGGCCCTGCCCGTATGGGCCAGGCCACCGCTATGCCCGGAGACATCGTGCTGGGAGCGCGAGGCGGCATAATCTTCATTCCTCCGCATCTGGCCGAGGAGGTTGTGGTGTCCTCGGAGAACGTCCGCCTTCGGGACGTGTTCGGCCACCAGCGCCTGCGGGAGGGCAAGTACAGCTCCGGCGAGATCGACACGCAATGGTCGCCCCAAATCGAAGAAGACTTCGAGAACTGGAAGCGCGAGCGCGGCGAGTAGCCATTGTCCGGCCTGATAGATTCGGTCTCCAGACTATGAAACCCTCGATGACCCGACTTTACTACGGCTGGTGGATAGTCGGCGGCGCGATACTGTGCCAGTTCGCCTTCATGAGCGTGAGCCAGGCCATTGTTGGCGTATTCATGAGGCCGGTCATTGATGACCTAGGCTGGAAGGTCTGGCAGTTCACTTTGGGATCATCACTCGCCGTGGGCGCGGGCGCGATGACCGGCATTATCGCAGGCAACATCGTTGACTCAAAAGGTCCCCGCCCGCTGATGCTGGTCGGAGCAGTCGTGAGCGCGGCATGCTTGCTTCTGCTGGGGCGCCAGTCCAGTCTCGTCGTGTTTCTGTCCATTTACGTTGCCGCCGGGTTGGTCGGCTGGAACTTGTTTAGCCCGCTTGTGGTCAATGCCACGCTGAGCAAATGGTTCATCCGAAGGCGCGGATGGGCGTTGGCGATAGGCTCTATCGGAATCTCGATGGCAGGTTTGATCGCCCCATTTGTGATGACCACTATCGTAGACAGTTACGGTTGGCGAACTGGGTATAGTGTCCTAGCGGGTTTCGTTCTCATCACGGTAATCCCCATCGCTTTTGTTATGCGTAGAACCCCTGAGGACTATGGGCTGTCGCCAGATGGCGACGCTGAAGTGTCTTCATCTAACGTGGGCGCTGTGTCTGTGGCAGCAGAGGCGCGTTCCTTCACCAGAGCCGAAGCAGTCCGCACCAGGGGGTTCTGGCTTCTGGTCGTCGGATTCGGTTTGAACCAGACGGCCCTAACATCGGTGCTAGTGCACGCCATACCCTTTGCCACAGATGTCGGATTCTCCAGAAGCATGGCCGCGACAGCCCTGGCGGTTAACGGGTTCGGAAACCTGGCTTCCAAAGTTGTCTGGGGATATGGCCTTCAGCGAGTCGAACCTCGATTGCTGGTGATGGCAGCTTATTCGCTTTCAGCCACAGGCGTCGTGCTGATGCTGATCGCCGCGACGACGGGACAGGCGTCAGTCTGGTTAGCAGGTTTCCTGCTCTACGGATTCGGTTTTGGCGGCACGATTCCCTTGAGCGAGTTCCTGTGGGCCAAATACTTCGGCAGATCGCACATCGGCGCAATCCGAGGCGTGGGCTACCCCATAACGATCGTCGGAACCGGTCTCGGTCCTGTTCTGATCGGGTACTGGTCCGACGTATCCCTGACCTACCAACCAGCCTTCATCGCCATAATATGCGCGTATCTCGTAGGTGCGGTGACTGTCTGGGTTTCAAGAGAACCCAGTCCACGTTAGAGATCGGATTCTGTGCATATTAATCTCTCACGGTTTTGAAATGGGAACCATGTCCGGGCTGATGTACAATACCAGGGTCTCGAAATATCTCATTCAAAACCCCCAGGAGACCCTCGCATGGACAAGCCCATTCAGGTTAACTCAGACATCACTGTTCTGCCCTCCCACTTGCCATTGCCAATACCCGGCCACGGATATGTTGGAATCAACGCCTTCGTCCTCAAATCTCAACAGCCGGTGCTTGTTGACACAGGAATGGGCATTGAGGCCGACGAGTACATGAGCGCATTGGAGTCGATAATCGATCCCAGTGAAATCCAATGGATATGGATTACGCACGATGATGCCGACCACATCGGCAACCTGGAAGCAGTGCTGGCGCGCGCGCCGAAGGCAAAAATCATCACCAATATCATCGGCGTCGCCCGCATGGAGACCTCCTGGCACATCAACTTAGACATGGTGCATCTGGTGAACCCCGGAGAGACTCTGGACGTGGGAGATCGGATTTTGCACGCTGTGAGGCCGCCATTGTTCGACTCGCCAGCCACAATGGGCCTGTACGACCCTAAAAGCGACGCGTTTTTCAGTTCCGACTGCTTCGGGGCATTCGTTCCGGAACCTGTGCCCAACGCTCAAGATGTTGCCAGCGATGCTCTTTTGGAAGGGTTTGGAATGTTCAACAAGGGCAACCACCCCTGGGTGCATCTGGCGGACGAGAAAAAACTGGGCAGTGTGTTGAATGAGGTAAAGGAGATGAACCCTCAGACCATACTCAGCGCGCACCTGGCCCCCGCGACCGGTATGTTGGACCAGTTCTTGAAGACGATGGCCCAACTGCCGTCGGCAGACCCGTTCGTCGGCCCGAATCAGGTAGAAATCGAGCAGATCATGGCTCAGGTTAACGCAGGCCAAGTGCCAACAGTCGAAGCATAATACCCATCAGTTACTTACCAAACACATAATGAGACCGGGCCCAGGCTCCCTTGCGCAAAGCTCGGATCAAACTGAACAGTATCTCAAGGCGCTCAAGCTTCAGACCTTCCTCAGAGAGCACGACAAGGTGTCTCGTCAGTGCGCAGCCGAAGGTGTTGGCCATCCAGACTTCCTGCTGCGTCTGTCAGAACTGGAGCTGATCGACCGCCATCACCACATGATGGACCGACGGATCAAGGCGGCCAGGTTCCCCACAGTAAAGAGCCTCGACAGCTTCGACTTCCTGACCTTCCCATCTCTCAACAAGGCTCTGGTCAATGAACTGGCTAGATCAGAACACATCGGCCGCAGGGACAACGTGATCGCCGTGGGCAACTCCGGCGCTGGCAAGACTCATATAGCCCCCGGCCTGGGACTCGCAGAATGCCAGAAGGGGCTGAGCGTTGGCTTTACCACCGCTGCCGCTCTGGTCCATGAATTGATCGAAGCTAGGGACGAAATACGGCTGCTCAACATGCAGAAGAGACTTGCAAACCTAAAACTGCTAATCATCGACGAACTGGGCTTCGTTCCATTATCCAAGACCGGAGCAGAACTGCTCTTCGAGGTCTTCGGCCAACGTTACGAGCGCGGCTCCATCATGGTGCCCACCAATCTGCCCTTCGATGAGCGGACCGAGGTGTTCGGCTCTGAGAGTCTGACCGGAGCGCTATTGTATCGGCTCACTCACCACGCTCACATCCTGGAGATGAATGGGGAGAGTTACAGGCTCAGACAAAGCAGGAAGACCAACAAGGACCAGACAGAACACGAAGCCTAGCTCTCACCGACCCCCAGGCATCGACTTAAACACCGCAACGTTCCGTGGTCCAGTTTTACTCCGCCCCACCGATCCAATTTCTCTCCGTCCCTGACAACGGATGCTTGTTTTGCATCATCGAGAAAGCGGTCAATCTGCCTTTGAATAAGTTCGCTCATCATGTGTCATTCCTCTTGTGGAGAGCGGAAGGGTCAACAGATACACCGCAAAGGTCTGCGACGCCCAGAATTGACGCGAGCGAAGCCTCAGAGAAAGTCGTTTATTTCGATAAGAGTGTGAACCGTAGGAAGCAGATACTGCATTAGATAACTAACTCCCGATACCACTGGGGCCTCGTCAGCGGCACATCGAACAGGGAGTAGCAATCTTCTCGTCAGACTCGAAAGTTGACCGCGAGCCTGCGAGGGCAGGTCAGACAGCTATGTGGCTAAAAGGTTCGCATTTCTGGCAGGCTCCCGAACGCTGGAACTGCG
>DCAW01000003.1:0-6667 GCA_002313895.1 Dehalococcoidia bacterium UBA1123 | reverse complement strand
GAGGCTTTTCCGATCCTGAATACTGTGGCGGCGCATACCGAGCACTTGCCACGAGTGGCAGGTCGGCCATTCTTGAGAGTGACTTGTTGGGCGTCGTTAATGTCGCGGTGGTCACGGCACTTGAGGCAGTAGGCTTGCATTAATCCCTCCTAAAGGATGCAGTGTAGGAAAGGTTAGAACCGAAGCGGCGGCGCGGAGGCCCATCATCGCAGCGTCTTCCCGTCGGAGATGCGGTCACGACATTCTGACGGAAAAGTTGTCCTGACAAAACGTCGACGTGTCAAGGCAACAAAGGGTCAGGTTGTGCGATATTATATTACGCCGATTTCGAAAGTCGCAACCCTTTTTTACCTATATATTGTGTATTACAACGCCGTTACCAGCAGATATGGGAATTTCCGTTCATGATTCGACGGTCGATTACCGCATATGCCAAATCACACACTTTCACGAAATCGAGGGGTTGTCCCATCGTTCCGTCCATCACAGCATGTGAAACTGTCACCCATCAGTTCGAGACGTAATCTCTGACCGCTAATCCTCCACCTTGTACACTCTCGCGGCGGTGTCGTGGAACATACTGGCGCGCTCTGAATCCGAGTAGCCGCTGGACAGCCGCTTGAAGGCATTGTACATGACGTGGTAGGAGTACCCCACCTTGTCCACAGGGAAGTTGCTCTCAAACATCGAGCGGTCGGGGCCGAACTGTTCGATGCAGTAGTTCATGAAGGGGGCCATCGACTCGGCCAACTCCTCTGAGCCTATGGGCGTGTCGCGATCGTGCCAGTCCATCCCGGTGCGGGGCATGCCGACTCCGCCCAGCTTGACGTTGACGTTGGGACACTCGGCGACCGCCGCGAGTCCCTCTCTCCAAGTAGCCAACACCTCGTCGTCCCGATTGGCGTAGGGGCCGACCCTCAGAAGCCCTCCAATGTGGTTCAAGATGATGGGCAAGTTGGGGACAGCCTTGGCGAAGTCTGCAAGCTCGGGAAGCTGGGGGAAGTACATCCATGCCTCAAGAGACATGCCCATCCGGGCCAGAACTCGCGCGCCTGCCCGGAAATTATCGCTGAGCAGTTGACCTTCTGCCCTGTGGGCGGACGTGATTTCAACCTCCGGGTGTGGGTCCCATGTCACCGAGTGCCGGATGCCCCGGAACCTGTTGGGGCTGGCTGCCTGCAATGCCTCTAGCACCGGTTCGACAGCATCTCCCAGGTTCAGGTTGGCGTGGCCGACGATCGCCGCCGCGATTTTGGTGGGGCCGTACAGTCCGCTGGCGCTGGCCGCGGCGAGACCCTGAACGAACTCAACCTCGCCCACGGGTCGCATCTCCTCAGGGCCGTCAGTCCGGTACATCGACCGGGCCTCAATGAACACGGTTGACTTCACGTTGTGGCCGCTGTTAACGTCGTCTGCCAGTTCGTGAAGCAGGTATCTCTGATACGGGATGCGTTGGGTGCGGAAATCCCAAAAGTGGTGGTGGGGGTCGCAGATAGGGATATCCGGCTCCAGAGTTTCTTCCTGGGTCAAAGCCAGCCAGTCGTTGCCTCCGAACGGCATGATAGTGCCTCCCTTGCAGTGTTTGGAGGCCAAATCATATCACACGGTCCGACTGGCCGAGAGTCGTTCCTTTTTGGACATCCACGGGCCTGGAGGGCCGACGTCAGGAAGGCACACAAGGCAGGCGCGGAATCCGGCGTCGTAAGCATCATCCAGAGTCGGGAAGCGTCTACGATTCTCGGGTTTGGTGCGTCGGCCTGGAGGACAGTTGGGCCTGCAGACGATCTTTGTGGTGGCGCATGCGTTGAACATTTTTCGAAGGGCCTCACGTATTCAGAATCTCGGCGTGCCGTTATTCTAGCAGGCCGATTATTCACTGTTTGATTCCATGCCACTGCGAATCGACAACCTGTTATCATCTTGCATCACCGGATTAAACGGACGATCAATCCGAGCGGCAATCTCCACAAGAGGATTTCATCATGTCAGAACTTTTGCAAATCACCATTGGCCCATTTACCTTCACTGCACGAACAGAAGGCGCTGCGCCAAAAACCTGCGAGGCGTTCCTGAAGTTGCTGCCTTTTAGGCAGAAGATCATCCAGGCTAGATGGAGTGGAGAGTCAGCATGGGTGTCGCTGGGCGATTTCAATATGATTGATCAGTACGAGAACCACACGTCCTATCCCTCAAAGGGTGACATATTATTTTATCCCGGTGGAATCAGCGAGACCGAGATTCTATTCCCTTATGGCTCCACCGCTTTCGGCAGTAAGATGGGGCTGCTGGCCGGAAACCACTTTCTGACCATCGTCGATGGCCGCGAGCATCTCATCGACTTCGGTCACAAGGTGCTGTGGGAGGGCGCCCAGGATATTTCTTTCGAAATTGTCTAATCGTCCAGAGGTCAATAACTATTCATAGCCAACCGCGCTATGTTCCAACAAGACATCAGGAGATTTAACGATGGGGTCTCCAGGTTACGAAAGAGACGTTATGCCCTACTTCTTCGGTCTCGTTCTTCTGACTGCCGGAGATCGGATTCGACGACATCACCGAAGGGATGGCCGTCGTCGCCGGAGTCCCCATCGACAACGGAATTTACGGCGGCAGAGTCGGAGCGGGGTTCGGCCCTAGAGCCATCCGAGAATCGTCGCTGTTCTCTCGCGCGGGTTACGAGCTTCCGCCTGGCACACTCCGCGTCGATCTCGACACCGAGGTGGGCACGAAGCTCAAAGAAAACCCCAACATCGGAGACCTGGGCGACTTCAACATCTACCCCAACGACCTGATGAAGACCACCGAGTCGGTCATCCAAGGCATGAGCGAGGTGGTGAAACGCGGAGGTTTTCCAGTGGTCATGGGCGGCGATCATTACGTCGCCTACCCGTCCTTTGAGGGCTACGCCAAAGGGTTCGCCGAGCGTAAAAAACGCGAAGATGGGATTCATCCACATCGACGCCCACACCGATTTCGGAGACAGCAACTCCCTGGGCGGCTGATACCACCACGGAACGATGGCGCGCCGCATCAGCGAGAACCCTATGTTCGACTACAAAAACCTGGCCTGGGTGGGACTCAACAGCCCTGCGACCCTGGACCAGTTCGATCTGAAGCGCAACCACAACCTGAAGATGACCATCGCCCAGAACGTCCGAGATCGGGGCATTGTCAACATCATGAACGACGCGATGGAGACGGCGTCTGACGGCGTGGACGCCGTGTACGTCAGCATCGACATCGACGTGATCGACGCCCACGAGTCCACAGGCACCGGATCGCCGGAGTTCCACGGCGTCACCACCAACGAGTTCTTCGAGGCAATGGACATGCGCACCAAGTTCGACATGCTGGGAGCCTTCGACCTGTGCGAGGTCTCGCCGGAATGGGACCCGTCAGGCCAAACGGTGCGAATCGCCACGTCGGGCATTCTCAAAATCCTGGCTCCGACACTCCTAGAAACCGTTGATCCCGATGATCTCCTGAACCGATCCTGATACGTCCAGCCTTTGTCCTAAGAGAGCAACTGGCTCTTAATCAGCAAGTCTCGTTCACACCCGCGCGAATTTTTGGATGGCATTCTGGGCGCCGACTTCGGCGACGTAGACGTTGGAGCCAGAGTCTATCCAGATGCCGTGAGGGTAGCCTCGGAACTCGCCGGGGCCTTCGCCGTGCTGGTTCCACTTGCCGATTACTTCACCGTCTAGCGTCATGACGTGGATTCCTTCGTGTCCGGTGGCGACGTGGAGCAGGTCGTCATCGTCGAGGTGAGCGTCGTTGGGGCCTGGGACTCCTAGCCACTCCGTTTTGAAGTTGCCCTCGACGTCGAAGACCTGACAGCGGTTGTTCTCTCTGTCCATGACGTAGACGTTGTTGTTGGAGTCAACGGTCACGTCATGGGGCAGGTCGAACTGGCCGGGGCCTGTGCCGTCCGCTCCCCAAGAGATTATGTGCTCGCCAGCAGATGTAAAGCGATGCACGCGGTTTTGGCCGTAGCCATCTCCGACGAAAATCTCTCCCGACGGCGACAGCACGGCGCGGGTCGGCCTGTTGAAGGGAGCGCCCGGAGCGCCGGTGACACCCTTCTGCCCCATTGTCATCAGAATCTCGCCGGACCGAGCGTACTTGCGGACGGTGTGGTCGGCGCTGTCAGTCATGAAGATTTCGTCATCGGGGCCGATCCACATGCCGTGAGGCGTCGTGTACAAATCTTCGCCCCATGTCTCCAACAGCTTGCCATTCTCGTCGAAGATCAGCACCGCGCCGCCTGTGACATCTGGGTAGGGCCATTCGCGCCATGCAATATAGGCGCGTCCACTTGAGTCCAAAGCGATATCTGAGGCAACGCCCGCCGCGGTCAAGTTGGGCCATCCCTCCACCAATTCATACCGGTAGTCTCCGAATCCAAACTTCGCAGCCATGATGTCGTCCTCTCTTGGGTGAAGGGCAATCCAAGTAAAATCGGGCGCAATTGTAGCAGGGTGACTTCGATGGAACAACCGATTACTGACTAGACCCTGCGTAAAATTATTCTCTAGCGAATTGATGATTGATGAAGACGTTGCAGGCTGATATGCTTGGTTTCGGCTTCCAAAGTGTCGACTTTTCTCACTCGATTGCCACCGTTATCATCAGGACAAATCGCTGTGGGACCAACCTGACACCTGATACCTGAACCATACTAAGGAGCGAATCATGGATATTGGCGCCGTAATGTTCTCCACCGACTACTCAATCAGGCCCGACGATCTAGCGAAGCTGCTGGAGGACAGAGGGTTCGAGTCTATGTGGGTTCCAGAGCACACCCATATCCCTGCCAGTCGACAATCTCCGTGGCCCGGAGGCGCCGATCTCCCGAAGATGTACTGGCATACCTATGACCCCTTCGTTGCCCTGACTGCGGCAGCAGCAGTCACCAGCAATTTGAAGCTGGGGACCGGTATCTGTCTGGTGGTCGAGCATGACCCTATTGTCTTGGCGAAAGAGGTTGCCAGCCTTGACCGGCTCTCGGACGGTCGGTTCCTCTTTGGCATCGGCGGCGGCTGGAACAAAGAGGAGATGGAGAATCACGGCACCAATCCCCGAACCCGTATGAGGTTGCTCCGAGAACGAATGCTGGCGATGAAGGAAATCTGGACCAAAGACGAGCCTGAGTTCCACGGCGAGTTCGTTGACTTTGACAAGATTTGGAGTTATCCCAAACCCGTGCAACAACCACATCCGCCGATCATCGTGGGCGGCGATGGCGCGACAACATTTAATCGGGTTGTCGAATTCGGTGACGGCTGGATGCCGATTGGAGGGCGTCCCTCTGGAGGACTCAACTTGGCCGAAAAGATCGTGTCGTTGAAACAGCAGGCCGAAGAATCGGGAAGAGACCCGTCGACGATCTCGATCACCGTATTCGGCGCCCAGCCTGACGCCGACGAGATACAGCATTTGGAGTCGATAGGCGTGAGCCGCGCAGTGTTGTCTCTGCCTTCGGAAGAAAAGGACACGGTGTTACCGATGATAGATGAATACGCCAAGCTCATCTGAGACTGATCTGCCACCTGTAAGTCACAAGGAGACCCGAAATCATGGTCGACAAACCGATCAACCTGTATGAGTACGAAGCGCTGGCGAAGGAACTCATGCCCAAACCAGAGTGGGATTTCGTCGAGGGAGGCGCGACCGATGAGATTACCATCAGCCGAACTCGTCAGGCGCTCGACTCCATAATGCTCCGGCCCAGAATGCTGGTGGACATGGACGTGCGCGATCTGTCGACCACGGTGCTGGGAGAGCGGATAGACTTTCCGTTGATGATGTGTCCGGCGGGACATCACAACCGGGCCCATGCCGACGCGGAGCTTGCGACCGTCAGAGCGGCCTGTGCGGCAGATGTCGGGATGATCCTCAGTTCTGGTTCCAGTGTTGTGATGGAAGACGTTGCCGGCGCGGCGACTCGTAAAATCTGGTTCCAACAGTATTTCTACAGAGACAGGGAAATCACCGAGCTTATGGCCCATCGCGCCGACGACTCAGGTTACTCTGCGCTGTGCATCACCCTTGATGCGTCTGTCCGGTCCAAGCGCGAACGGAACCTCCGCAACAACTACTCCATCCCTGCGTCACCCAACTACGACGGGCTGAAGGTCTCGCCCGGATTCGCGCCGTCCAGCGACGACGCCCCTGCCGCCTTCTCAGGCATGATAAGTCCCAAAGTGACATGGGACGAGTTTAGCTGGTTGGCCTCGAAAACCGACCTGCCTCTAGTAGCCAAAGGCGTAATGACCGCCGAGGATGGCAGGCTCGCTGTTGAGAACGGCGTGAAGGCCATCATCGTCTCCAACCACGGAGGGCGGAGCCTGGACTCGACCTTCGCGACCATCGAAGCGCTCCCCGAAGTTGTGGACGCCGTGGACGGTCGGGCCGAGATCTATCTGGACGGCGGCATCCGACGGGGCAGCGACATCCTGAAGGCTCTCGCCCTGGGAGCGCGGGCCGTCCTGATTGGCCGCCCAATGTTTTGGGGTTTGGCAGTGAACGGCGAGGAAGGGTTGAGACACATAATACAGATTCTCCGGGATGAGTTCGAATCGACTATGGGTCTGTGCGGAAAGCCGGATATTGCCAGCATAGACCGAAGCGTCATCGGGACGGTATCGCCGTTGATGTAGTCGTA
>DCAW01000077.1:3867-4000 GCA_002313895.1 Dehalococcoidia bacterium UBA1123 | reverse complement strand
ATCGAAGCGACCTTGAATAATCGGGTCGGCCGGGGAGGGTGAGGCAAATCGTCGGGATCGGTTGAGAGCAACAGGGGCCGCCCCCCCAATGCATATATCTCCAACAGATGGCACGATTCCTGTCGCAAGCCAG
>DCAW01000077.1:0-3535 GCA_002313895.1 Dehalococcoidia bacterium UBA1123 | reverse complement strand
TTCATCGTCCATCTTCAACATTATCGAGTGCTACCACGGACCTCTCGAGCCCCATCGAACGGAATGCAGATTTCCTCTCACTTGCCCAGCGCTGGACATAACCCGCTGATGCGGTCCAGCGCTCCCTGAAACAATGTTCCCGGGTCGGCTTCCTCCGTCAGCTGGAAGACCAGCCGCCGAGCGTGGCGAACCAGCCTCACTCCGATCACAAGGGGTTTATTGCTGGTATTGTCAGTTCCAAAGGATTAGATGACAGCCAATGGGTTCCACGGCGAGCCTGACGCGTGGATCAACCTCAGCGGCGCGCCGATAAACAGAAACTCGTAGAACTTGTCCCTTGCCAGTTCCTTTAGGTCCATGCTCTCTAGCAGATACACACCCAGGTCCTTCAACGCATACCTATGCAGAGGTGAGTTGTGATATGGAACCCTTCCTTAGGGACCCCCCGAGGGATGGTCAGCGCCCAGCGCGCATACGTCGTGCTCCTTAGGCCAGCAAGAACGCGGTCTTCGGATTGACCAAGTCAGCCGCCGTAGAGTACCCGGACAGAGGAGTTCGTATTAACGCCGTGGTCCGGGTCTCATTGACACGCCCGTCATAGACCGAATATATGCGAGCAACCCGGAGTTAAAGGCTGAAGCCGATAACTGGCAACCGATGGGACGCACAGGCAAGCCCGAAGAAGTCGCTGAAGCCGTCATTTGGCTGTGTTCGGACAAGGCTTCATTTGTAGTGGGACATATGATGACGGTTGACAGGAGACTCGTCGCTCGGTAGTGATCATCGTCATGGTAGAATTCAACGTGCTCGACACTGAACCCCTGGAGACAGATGCCCCATTCCTGAATATTCAAAGAAAGATATTTAATGTGGCCTAGAAATGAAAAACAGGCGAGTTTAATAGATCTCGCAAAGACTATTTCCAAAGAAATTGAGGGCACGGCTGCCGAACATGACAGGAACGGGACGTTCCCAACCGAGCATTATGATTTCATGAGAAACCAGGGTTACCTTCGGGCATCCGTGCCAAAGGAGCACGGAGGAGAAGGCCACGGGCTCAGCGACATCGCGCTCGCGCAGTATGAAATCGGGAAAGGCTGCGGGGCCACAGCCGTCTCCGTCGGCATGCATCTCATGGTTATCGGCTCAGAACGCGAAGCGCTAGCCTGGCCTGAGCAAATACGAGACAGAATCTTCAGAAACGCAGTCAAGGACGGCGCAATGGTCAACAACCTCGCCTCTGAACCAGACCTTGGCTCGCCGACAGGGGGCGGAAGGCCAATCACTATACTGGAGAAGACAGCCAATGGAAAATGGCTTCTAAACGGGAGGAAGACCTTCTCAACTCTTTCCCCAGTTATGACTTACGCAATCACCCTAGCTGCGGTAGAGGACGGAACCGGAGATATCGCTCGTGTTGCCGTCCGGATGGATTCACCCGGGGTATCTATCGATGAGACCTGGGATTCTATGTCGATGAGGGCCAGCGGCTCTCACGACGTCATTTTCAGTGACGTGATAGTGACTGGGGAAGATTTTGTTTCCAGGTCTAACCCGTCAAAGCCATTGAGCAGGTCGCCCAATGGCGCGGCCTGGTTTCCGCTCCTTCTCAGCGCAGCAAATCTCGGAATAGCTCACGCAGCTCGGGACTATGCCGTAGATTTTGCGGTAAATCGCAAGCCCACAGGCTCAGCCGGAACGATCTCTAAGATACCCTACGTCCGGGAGCAGGTGGCACGAATGGAATCTATGATGCTAGTAGCCCGGCGTTCTCTGTTCTCATGTGCCGAGGATTGGGAAGAAAACCCGAATGAGAGGAAACATATTCTTCCTGAAGTATCCATCACCAAGGTCAGATGTATCGAGACAGCAATCGCTGTGACGGATCTGGCCATGAGAATCGTCGGAGGCGTGGGACTGGAGCGCAGTCGGCCCCTCGAACGTTACTTCCGAGATGTTCGAGGCGCTATTGCTAACCCACCGATCGAGGCACGTGCCCTAGAGCAACTTGCGTCTCATATCCTGGATGGGCATGAATCCTGAACCAACCGTTCGCCACCTCCTGAGTCAGTGGCGGTAAGCTCAACATTGCCAATCAGCCTTGCAAATTACATTTTTTGCGAGCGGCTGATCTGCCGAACGAACCGTCAAGTTTTCTAGCTTCGTTATTGAGGACTGCGCCTCCACAATGCCCTCGAAGACCCCAGCGACTTCTCCATAGAGCTGGTAATGGAGTACTACTCGCTAGCCTCACACTGGAAAAGGCTGATCGATTTCAGCAACCTTACCTCCGACTTTAATCTCTATGTCACTGGGGACAAGTTTGCCCTGGCGTCAGCTGATTTCAATATGGTGTTGACGCGACAGATCAGTTCGCCCCGTGGGCGAAAGAATTCACCAGTCGTATGGATGCGATGCTGGGCATGGACGCCGACTTCTCCGCTGAAAAGCATTTCCCCCAAGGCCAGATGCCTCGTTGGATGCAGGTCGACGGGCTTAGTGAAAAGAGCGCACCAAGATGGGTTGAGAGCCTGTTCAATTCTGGGGACGGGGATGTTGTGCGATTATGGATAGAAACCGGGTTTCTCAAAGATGACCCTGGGTGGCTCTTGGATCTGGTTGACCGTGAGCGTTCCAATGTCGCTGAACTATTCGTTGCGTCAGGCGACGTCAACGACTATGCTTTCGATCCTGGTGACGGGTACATTCCTTTCATTCAGCTAATCGCCAACACCACCGCAGAACTCAAAGAGCGGGCCATCGAGTATAGCCTGTCTGGCAGATTCCAAGCCCTTTCAGGCCAATCACATTCCCAGTTGGAAGACCTCTTCATTGAGTTGGGCGCGAACGAAGGGGAAGCCAGAAATCCCTCGACGATCAATTCTAGCGTCCAGGACAAGCTGCTGAGCGATTTTCGAATCATGGAGTTGATACTCAGGGCGTCTCGAAACCAGGGTATCTGTCTGATCATCGAGAACGTGGACCTGATGCTATCCCAAGATAGCCGAGACCTTGAGCGCAACGTCCTGGCCGATGCCCTGCTGCGCTGGACCCAGGACCGTGACATCTCGCGCAGCAGAAATATGATCGTCATGCTGGCAGAAGCAGCCGATGCGATCAATTCGGTGATGCGGTCTCACGGCGCTCGGATCGAAGGCATTCAGGTTGAGTGTCCCGACACTCGCGAGGAGCGTCTGAAGTTTCTCGCGGCGCTGTTCGCAGGACCGGGCGTCGCTTCGATGGACTACATTCGCCTAAGCCACGGATCCCGTCCATGCTTTGACGAGGAGTTCGGCCCATACATAGATAGCCAATTTTCCGCATTGGCCGACCAGACCTCCGGTTTGACGTTGGTTGAACTCGAGAACCTGATTCTCAAGGCCAACAACGTGGAGAACCGGGCCATTACTGGCGATTTGGTGCGACGGGAAAAACGCGAAATGCTAAAGCAGGAGAGCGCAGGTCTCCTGAATATCACTATCCCCTTGGGACTCCTAGCCGTAGGTAACCAATTGCCAGGGCGGATTTGGAAGGT
>DCAW01000064.1:56075-56349 GCA_002313895.1 Dehalococcoidia bacterium UBA1123 | reverse complement strand
AATCGTGGGTTATTAACTTGAGGAGCCAGTACAATCGGATTTGAAGTCAACTAACATCCCAGAAAAAGGATGCCCAAGGTCGTATACGGTGAGCGACGAATTTCTAAAGCACTACACTTTAGAGAACAAAATAGCCAAACTAAGCTTGATGAAAATCGCTCTTTTGTGACGGCTTCAAGCTTTGGGAACTGGCTTATATGTTGGTCTATATCTGGTTCTGCAAACTATCGTAGATTCCTTCAGAGATCCGGAGATTTACGATAGCCTGTTTGAT
>DCAW01000064.1:8991-55695 GCA_002313895.1 Dehalococcoidia bacterium UBA1123 | reverse complement strand
ACGCTAGGCGCACTGGTTTTTGGGTACCCCGCGAAGCTCGCCTGGGATGGACGCACACGTGGATCCGTCATATTGATAGTGGCAACCGCATTCTGGATCGTGTTGATGCTGTCGGTGTAATCATAATTATCGCAAAAACGAACGACTGGCCCAGCTTATTGACTATCAAATGATACTTGCCCTGGCAGAAAGGGTTACAGTTTTCTTGGCGTTCCGCCATCGATGTTGATGATCTCGCCGGTTACAAACCGAGCATCATCGGAGGCCAGAAACAGGACGACGTTTGCCACGTCTATCGGATGGCCGGGGCCGTCAAGTATCTGAGTCAGATCGAACATGGCCTTGAACACGTGGTCCTCCATAGTTCCACGGGTTGCGCCAGGCGTGATTATCTGGCCGGGCCGCACGCAATTCACGCGGATTTTGTGCTGTCCTCCCATGCTCGCTGTGTATCTGGTGAAGGCGTCAACTCCGGCTTTTGCCACGTAGTATGATGACGATGGCACCCCGCCGGAGATGTCGTACATATTCTTGCTGAACCCGATCACAGCAGCGATTGATGACATATTGACGATGGCGCCGCCTCCGGCTTCAATCAGATGGGGCCATACGGCTCTCGACATATAAAAGGTCCCGTTCAGGTTGACCTTTATCACTCTGTCCCAACCTTCATCATCCTCATCGGGAAAATTCTGGCCCGCGCCAAAACCCGCGTTGTTGAACAGGATGTTGACGCCGCCGTAGGTTGAAATCGCCTTCTCAACAGCAGAGTCCACCGCCTTCCGATCCATGATGTCACAGCTTATGAAAGTGGCATCTCCGCCTTCTTGGCGTATTGCATCTTGAACTTGCTGGCCCTGCTCTTCTCGCCGTGCCATGATCGCGACCTTCGCCCCTTCTTTCGCAAATAGATGGGCTGTCGCCTCACCGATTCCGCTGTTTCCGCCAGTGACTATTGCGACTTTGCCTTCGAGTCTTGCGGTCAATTGCTTGCCTCTGTGCGATATTTCCAGAGATCTGTTTGGACACGAAAGTCCATTAACTCTGGATGACTCAGACTATAAAGTGGCGCGCAGATGTGGTCAACTTTGCGTCAACTATGTTTTGAGACGGGCGACAACCATGAAAGACAGTTCGGAGAGTCGGTCGGGAGCGGGTGTTTAGGTAATGTGGAGTCGATTGCAATCGGCTGTTTGGGCATCTAGCGTGCAAATGGCAGCCGTTCGGAGTCGAGATGAAGAGAGGGCCACAAGACCTCTCGGAGTGCAATATCCCTCGCGTTACACGAGGGACGAGAAGTCTCCTAGCCGTGTTATTCTGGGGTGTCTGCCGGTTGTTGAATCCCCTGTGTCGGCGGTTCTGGTTCTAGAGTCCAGGTCCACTCGATCTCGTTGTTCTTGAGCTGGCGGAGAACCCTGCCGCCTCTAAGGATATGTCCCGCGTAATCTATCGTGTCGTTGGCGCAGATGTCGCAGTACCCGTAGTCCTGCATCATCCGATTGAAGATGGCGCCTCTTTTTCTTGCCCACTCGACCTGTTGACGGGCAAATCGAGGGCGACTGAGTGTTCGCTCCATGTGGCGTTGGCTTGGGAACAACCGTGATTCGATGGCCGCCTTCATGCGTGGCTCGGTTGAGTAGTCATATTTCACATCGCGCCCTTTGAGGATGGAGAAGAACAGGTGGATTTCCTCCCTGAACCTGTCGCGCTCCCTCTCCTTGACGCCTGCGTGTTTTTCGATCTCGCGCATCATGTCAGGCTCTTTTGACCTGCGGCTCATCACCGCGGCGGCCTCTCCTGACAGGTAGGTTTCGACTTCGGTCAGATAGTCGTTCAGAAGCTGGTCGGCGGTGTGCTCGAAACGTTCCTCGAAGGCTCTCTGCACTTCTCGGACGGCCCGTTTGCCGTACTCGTCGATGGTGTCTTCGACGAACCTCAGCCACTTTTTATGGTCAGACTCGTCAAGTGCTATGTTCTCACTGAGACCGCGCCACAGGCTATCGATAGCCCGCAGTGGAGAGATACAACGCAGATGTGGGGTGTTGGCGACTCGACTGAGCCGGTTCATGACGTAACGCGGGGAGATGCCGCTCATCCCCTCATTTGGATCGCGGCGTTTTAACACGGCCACGTCGTTCGGGGAAAATCGCGGCAACACCTGATCGTCGTACAATCTCAGAATGTCCAGGAGCTTGATGGCCCTGCCCTTAGGTGGCGGGGTCAGTCGCGAGAGAATGGCAAACACGCTCATGGTGGTCAGGGTCAAGGGCGGCAGATGAACGCCTTCCAGGCCGCTCTCCTCAATCATCTTGGTGTATATCTGCACCTCGTCTTTGACCTGAAGGTTATAGGGAACCTGCACCGCGATTATCCGGTCCCTCAGAGCCTCAGAGAACTGGTCTGCCATGAACTTCGTGTAGTCGCCTTCGTTGGAATGGGCGATGATAGCTTCGTCGGCGTAAACCGAGCCGAACCGCTCCATCTTGACTAGCTGTTCCTGGGCAAGGCCAAGAAGGGTTGTGAGCAGGTGTTGGTCTGCCTTGAATATCTCGACGAACTCGATCAATCCACGGTTGGCGACGTTGAACTCGCCGTCGAGGCGGAACGCTTTGCCCGCCACTTCGAGACGCTCGCCTCGCAACTCGTCCTCGTCGATACTGCCCACCAGCAATGAAGCATCGTCGGCGCTGGCGCTTTGAGCAACGTAGTAACCGATGCCCACAGCTGCCTGTTCGGAGAAGACCACTCGCGCCACAGGCATCTTGGCGATGTCGCCCTTGTACTTTGTAGCCAATTCGTATCGGCAACGAGGGCACAGGTGGCCTTCCACGTGGATGCCCGACTCCTTCAGCAAGTCCGGCCTCAATTGATCGGGGATCAGGTGAAGCGGCTCCTCCTGCATTGGGCAGCCTTTGATCGCATAGACCGTGCCTACCTCAGTGCGTGTGTATCGTTCCAGGGCATCTTTGATCAGAGTGACCATCGACGACTTGCCGCTGGCTGGGGGCCCTAAAAGCAGAAGGATTCTTTTTCGTATCTCTAGCCTGCGCGAGGCAGAACCGAAATACTCAATAATCCGTCTCAGACCCTCATCTTGGCCGTAGATTTTGTCCTTGAACAGGGTGTAAATAGGGTCGCCAAAAGGCGACTCCTCGACACCCTGATCAAGGATGGCGTCGTAGATCAACCTGTGAGAGAGTCGCGAGACCGATGGGTCTTCTCGCACCATCTCCAGGTATTCGGCGAAGGTCCCGTCCCAGTCGTACCTACCAAATTCTTCTTTTGAAGTCTCCAGCAGTTGGTCTATGTCTAGCATGTGATTCATACTTTCACCCGGCGACAAAGTGATTGGCTGCGACCGTCTAGATGGGGACTACCCATGTCGTAATCACGGAGATTCCGATGGCCATGAGTCCGATAGAGCCTAAGAGCATGAACCATCCTGTGACCAGTCGTAGCGCCATGAACGGGAATGTGAGGTAGAAGAAAACCAAGCCTCCAATGACTGACAGAATCAATCCCGAAGCGGCCATCGCCAACATGACTGAATTTCCGTACGGGTCCACCAGCGTGAACGCATAGTAGAATAGCGCGGTGGCGCTTATAGCGGTTACGATTACCGCGGTGAATCCGATGGCCCGATCATCGAAGTCCCAAAGCGCCTGAGCGCCTACGCCAATTCCATAGACTGCCCAGACGATGACCAACATTTCCAGGATGTTCATCTCTGCCGCCACGTTGGAATCAGCGCCCCCGATGAACAACATCGGAGCCGTTGGAGCCATGCGAAATATTAGCAGAGCCATCACGGCCAAAACCGCGGTGAGCAACCCGGACGTGCGCCCGTCAGCATACAGGCCCAGCACATTCCAGGACTGCGAGAATAACGCTCCACCGATGAGAATGAACGCTACAGCTTCCATAGTGTCCCCCCTTGATCTGAGTTAGAAATCCGTGTCAGCAATTCGATTTGGGTTGACTGGGTTAAAGTACCCTATATTAGTTAGATAGGACGGTAACACCGCATGGCTTTGTCGTCAATTTTTATCCCAAAATCACACACAATCTGTCGGGTATTATACAATTGTTAGGATAAGTTTAAGATTTTGGCTCGTTTGTGGCGTGAAATGGGTTAATTGCAGGAATTTGAGCCGCATTTCCCAGCGCCCTTCTTATTAGGATTATCCCGACGCCAATGCCAGATATTCAATTCTCGATTCTTGACGTTGGACCTTGAGTTCAAGTCTATCGAATTGAGCGCTGCCAGCGGTTGCCAATTAAGCATATCCACTCGTCTGCCTCTGAGGTAATTACTTTAGCAGTAATTACCGGCGATGAATGGCAACAGAGCGCTAATTGCCTCGGAAAATTGCAGTACGCTATCTGTTCCACAGACCATGGCATACTTACGGCAACGTTCGAGCCAAGCAACCGATCGCGCGATCCAAACGGTTTGTGATGATGGCGATTGGAGGCCTCAAAATGGCGAGGCTGGAAGGCAGCGGCTGATCAGTTAGAGCTTGATGATCCCGCGCTGGAGAGCCGAGGTGACCGCTTCGGTGCGATGGCTGACATCCAGTTTCTTCAATATGTTGGCTAAGTGGGTCTTGACGGCGCTTTCGCTGATGGACAGGTCTGCTGAAATCTGTTTGTTGGCGGACACTCTGGCGCTCAGTTGCAGAACCTAGACCTCGCGGTCGGAGGGGATGTCGCTGCTGCGATTGGGGTCGGAACTCTGGCGCGAAAGCTGGGCCAGCCGAGTCAGCACCTTTGCAGCAACTTAGGGTTCGATCTGGGATTCGCCCCGATGGACGACCCGAACGGCTCTGAACAACTCCTAGTGGGAGGTGTCCTTGAGCAGGTAGCCCTTGGCTCTGGCCTCGATGGCGTCGAAAATATACTCGTCGGTGTCATAGGTGGTCAGGACGATGATCTTTGCTTCGAGGTCTCGTTCGCTTACGGCGCGCATGGCCTCGACGCCTGTCATCTCAGGCATACGCAGGTCCATGAGGATAACGTCTGAACTCTGGCCCTGAGCCTTCTCGACGGCCTCGCGTCCGTTTGCAGCCACGCCGCCGTCGAAATCCTGAGTCTGGTACTCCATACGGTCCAGAACAAGGCGAACGCCGTCGAGGTCCAGAGCCTGGACGAATGCGTCATTGGCGATTGTTTCGAGGACGGATGAGCGCTGGTCGAGGCCATTATTGAGCTGGGCGGCGGACATACAAGTAAGCTCAGCGTCGCGCTGTTCCATCAGCATTCGGACTGTGCGTTCATAGGCGAACTGCGCTATTATCGCGACCACTATCAGAACGATGACTCCGGGAATAAATGCCGCAAACAGGACTTTGGCGTGTAGACTCTCAAAGAACCGACACCAGCGCGCCACCTTGAAGCTGTCGGCTCTCAGCCGTCAGCAATCAGCCACGCTACGCCTAACTCGGGCATGCGAGTAGCGTGTGCCGGTTATTCAATTGTGACCCAACTGAAGTTGTCTCTATAAAGTTAGTTTAGGCACGGTTCAAGGGGTCGTCAAGGAACACCTATGTCATGCTGAGTCGCAACGAAGCATCTGGTCGTGCGCTGTGGGGTCTCTGTTCTGCCGTCGACTGATTTTCGCCTGCGGCTTCAGAATGGCACAGGTTTACTGTGGACCGCTGATAGCTGATCGCCAACGGCTTCGAGCGAGCCACCACTCCAGGCTGTCGGAGAGAGCCCTCCAGCTTGCTTCTATGACGTTTTCGGACGAACCGACGGTGCTCCAAGTGTCCTGACCGTCGGTGGACTCTATGAGAACCCGGACCACGGCTTCAGTCCCCACGCCCTGATCCACCACCCGCACCTTGTAGTCAGCCAGTCGGACGGCCTTCAGTTCTGGATAGAAGTTGAGCAGAGCTTTGTGTAAGGCGAAGTCCAGCGCGTTCACGGGGCCGTTGCCATCGGCGGAAGTGTGCATCACCTCGTTATCCACTTTAACTTTCAGCATCACCTGGGAGGACAGGTCGCTGCTGCCGGAGCGTTTCTCCACAACGGTCATAAAGTCCACCAACTCGAAGGGGGCGCGATAGTCGGGCAGGGTGCGACGCACCAGAAGCTCGAAGTACGCCTCAGCGCCCTCGTACTGGAATTCCCTATTTTCCTGTTCTTTGACCATTTGCAACAATTCTCTTGCCTGAGCCTGTGATAGCTGAACGTCCAGTCCCATCTCATCCATCTTGAAGAGGATGTTGCTTCGGCCTGAAAGCTCGGAGACCAGCACTCGTTTGTCATTGCCCACGGTTTCGGGCAGGATATGTTGATAGCTATGCTCGACCTTTGCCACCGCTGAGGCGTGGAGACCGCCCTTGTGGGCGAAGGCGCTGGAGCCAACGAAGGGTTGAGAGGTGGGAGGAGGCATGTTGGTGATTTCGGCGATGAAACGTCCAGTGTCGGTCAGGCTCCGAAGCTGCTCGTCGGAGATGCAATCGATGCCCTTCTTGAGCTTGAGATTGGCGGCGATGGACAGCAGGTTGGCGTTGCCGCATCCTCTCCGTAACCGTTCACGGTGCCCTGCACCTGCTGGACGCCCTCGTCCACGGCAGTCAACGCGCCAGCGACAGCCATGTCTGCGTCGTTGTGGGGATGGATTCCAAGATTAACGTCTGTTTCCTTGCCAACCGTGGTGACAATCTCATAAATCTTTGTGGGCGTGACTCCGCCGTTGGTGTTGCATAGCACAACGCACTCTGCGCCGGCGGAGGCCGCCGCTCTGACTGCCTGAAGCGCGTAGCCGGGATTGGCGTTGTATCCGTCGGAAAAATGTTCGGCGTTGAAGAACGCCCTGCGCCCTTGGGACACGAGATTAGGATATCGAATCTGAGATCATCGCAAGATTTTCTTCCATTGATGTCTCCAGGATGTGGGTGACATGCAAATCCCAGCTTTTGCATACCAGCGTCACGACGGCGGTTTCGGCCTCCAGTAAAGTCTGAATTTGCGGATCGTTGGCGGCGTCGACGTTGGCCCTGCGGGTGCTTCCGAATGCGGTCAGAACGGAGTTCTTGAGCTTGAACCTTTTGGCCCGCTCGAAAAATTCGGCGTCTTTGGGATTGGAGCCAGGCCAGCCTTCCTCGATGTAGAGGACGCCCAACAGGTCCAACCTATCGGTGATGGTCAACTTGTTTTCAACAGACAGCGATATGCCCTCGTACTGTGCGCCGTCGCGAAGCGTAGTGCCGTATAACTCTACCTGTGTCATTGTTTCTTCCTTAGTTCTCCCCTCGTTTTGTGACAGATCACAAGATTCGCCAAATACAAAAGACCCGTCCCAATTAAGGGACGGGTCGAAAATTCGAAAATACCCGCGGTACCCCCAAGTTCCCCGCATGATGCGGAGCGCTCATTCAGGGCACGTGTTCATGCCCCCGCCACTGGTAACGGTGGGCGAATCCGGCAGGGCCTACTCGGCGCTGGTCTTGTTAACTTGTGCCTTCAGGTCCGCGACTCAGGAGGGATATTCGGAGGAGGTCTCGGCGTCTGCTCTCACCGTGGGCAAGTGGTCTTGACCCTACAGACTCTCTGAAGCCTGACGTTTCCTCTTACTCGTCTCCGTCGATGCCTTTTTCGTACTTCTATCATCAAGTCCAGCTCTCCGTAGGTGAGAGTGTAAAGAATCGTGTGTGATATGCCTGGCGTCACAGAGGTCGGTCTATCAGATTGACACGTGTTGATGTTCAGAATACACTCGCGATTACGACTAGAGGCCGGTGGCTGGCGGCCTTCATAAAAACTAGAGCTGGGAGCGATTATGGTTATCTCGACACCCACCATTTTGTACGAGAAACGAGACGGGGTCGGGTACATCACCCTGAACCGGCCGGACTCCCTCAACGCGCTGAATCGTGAACTGAGCGGCGGTCTCAGAGAGGCGTTGGCCGAGGTGCGCGACGACCCAGAGGTGATACTGGGAGTGCTGACAGGAGCCGGAGGTCGGGCGTTCTCAGCCGGAATGGACCTCAAAGAGCGTGCCAGCCTGGACGCCGAAGGTGACAGGAGAACCGTCGACCCGCGAGGCGCAGGTTCCTTCGTTGATATGGGCGTGTACAAACCTTTGATCGCCGCTATTGACGGCTTCTGCGTTGCTGGAGGGCTGGAGGTTTCCCTCCAGTGCGACATACGCGTAGCCACCGAAAAATCGGAGTTCGGCCTGCCTGAGCCTCGGTGGAGCATCCTGGCGGGATACGGCCTGCACAACCTCAACCGCATGATACCGCTGGGCGAGTCCTTGTACATGCAGCTTTCAGGACGCAGGATTAATTCTGAACGCGCCTACCAGATTGGACTCATTCAAGAAGTTGTGGCGGATCGGGACGCCCTCTTTGAGACTGTTGACCGTGTCGCTGGCGAGATCAAGATGTGCGCTCCATTGGCGGTTCAGGCCATCAAGCAGATCGTCTATCACGGACGGAACCTGCCGGTGGAATACGCTCAAAAGCTGGCCGGACCTATTTCCGAACGAATAACTCTCACCGAGGACTCGATTGAAGGCCCCAAAGCTTTCTCCGAGAAGCGCAGGCCCCAGTGGAAAATGAGGTAACGATTATGCCAGACATGATTGGTCTGGCAGCAAGTAGCGGTTGACCAAATACAAAAATTTCGGAGGAATGACATGGGCAAAATTGAAGGCAGTGAACTGGTTGCTCAAGCGATAGCGAAAGAGGGCGTCGACGTGTTGTTCGGACTTCCCGGCGGGCCGATTGTGGAGATCATGGGCTTCGCGCCTCACCACGGAGTCCGACCCATCGGGGTCCGACACGAGCAAGCCGCCGCTTTTTCTGCCACGGCCTGGGGTTTCGTTCAAAATAAGGTAGGCGTGTGCGTGCTGGCGGCAGGCCCGGCTGTTACCAATGCTGTGACTGGCGCCCACGTCGCGTATGACAACTGCATGCCGCTGTTGCTTCTTGGAGGCTCAGGCCCCCAAGGCGGACGCTACTCTGGCACGTTCCAGGAGACTGAGAACGTCCCGATGTTCACCAACATCACAAAGATGGCGGTCCAGGTGGACAGCGCGGCCCGGATTCCTTATTTCATGGCGATGGCTTTCCGAACGGCCAAGAGCGGGCGACCTGGCCCTGTATATCTGGACTTCCCTTCCGACGTCCTTCAGGAGCAGGTTGACGAGGACCAGGTGGATTGGCCGACCGGGACATTTTCCGGCGCGCCTCCGGCCGGCAATCCTGAGAGCGTCAAAGAAGCCGCGGAGCTTCTTTTGAACGCCGAGCGCCCTGCCATGATTATTGGCAAAGGCGTTCGATGGTCTGAGCCGACCGAAGAGCTTGCCCAAATGGTCGAAAGCCTGGGCATGCCCTTCCTCACCTCCCCGATGGGTCGAGGGTTCATCCCTGACGACCATCCGATGAACATGGGCTCGGCGCGCAGTTCCATAATGCGGGATGCTGATGTTATTTTGGTCGTTGGCGCGAGGTTGAACTGGATGTTCGACTTCGGACGCCGGTTTGCGCCGGACGCTAAGATTATCCACATCGACATCGAGCCTGAGGAAATCGGAATCAACAGGGCAGTTGAAGTCGGTATCGTCGGCGACGCCAAGGTCGCTCTGCAGCAGATTCTGGCCGAGATCGAAGGCAAGACCGAGGGCATGGCAGACAAGGCCGAAGAAGGGCCGTGGCTGAACGCCTTACGTGAGAAGGCCGAGACTAACGCCAAGTCTCTCGAACCTCTGATGGCTTCCGACGAGTCTCCAATCCGCACCTACCGGCTATTGAGCGAAATTCAGAGCGTGTTCCCGCGAGAGACCATATACACCGTCGATGGCCAGACCACGCTGGCGACAGGTCGCCAGGTGCTTTCAAGCCACACGCCGGCCAGCCGTTTGAACTCTGCTTCAAACGGCTGCATGGGCGTGGGTGTGCCCTTCGCGGTGGGCGCAAAACTGGCCCGACCAGACGTGCCGGTGGTGAGCGTCAACGGCGACTGCGCATTCGGTTTCAACGCGATGGAACTGGAGACGGCAGTGCGTCACAACCTGCCCATCGTGTTCATAGTCAACAACAACTCGGGCATAGTTGGGGGCAACCTTGAATCCCGCATGGGCTTGCCGGAAGGCTACGAGGAGAGAATCGCTCAATTCACGCCTGAGATTCGCTACGACAAGCTGATCGAAGCCTTTGGTGGACACGCCGAGAACGTCACCGACCCTGACGAGATTCGTCCCGCCCTGGAGCGGGCGTATGCCGCCACTCTGCGGGGCCAAGTCGCCTGTGTCAACGTAATCTCTGAGCCGATGGAGACGATGGTGACCAGCTCCAACCGCGCCAGCGCGTTGATGGGGTACTAGGTCTGCAATCCGGGCGTTGACCGGAATTGTTCAGCCATGTAGCAAGGGGCTTTTCCCATATAGGGAACGCCCCTTGTTTTTATGCGACCAGTTATCAGGACGTTACGCTATGATTCGTTTCTTGCGCATTCACGAAATTCATGGCGGCGCAAGATGGGTGGAGTGTAACTATGGCTATGGGACTTTTGTACATTGTGATTCCGAGCGCAGTCTAATATCGTCTAATGCACAGGATGATATTAGACTGCGCGATTATGGTAGCAGCAACCAAGGTTGGGAATCACGAACAGAAACTGGCGTGTCCTCGTTGTGAGAGTAATGGAAGGGGCCAAATCTGATAGAATCCCAGCGTGCAAACAGAGAAGACGCAAACGTCTCAAAAACTCATGGAGTGAAACGACGTGATCTGGGAAGAGTTCAAGGACAGCGCACCGGAGATGGCAGACATCGGACGAGAACGGTTTGAACGCACTGGGCTTGTCCTTGTTGGCACGCTTAGAAAGAATGGTTACCCTCGAATATCGCCCGTGGAGCCGATGTTCGTTGACGGCCATCTATATCTGGGGATGATGTGGAATTCAAAGAAGGCGCAGGACCTTTTGAGAGACCCTCGTTGCACAGTGCATAACACCGTCGGCAACCGCGACGGAAGTGAGGGCGAATTCAAAGTTTATGGACGGGCAATCCCGATTCTGGATCTGGAGCAGAGGGCGCGTTACGGCAACGCGGTGTACGTGAATACCCAATGGAGGCCGACCGAGCCAGAGTTTCACCTGTTCTCAGTGGACATCGACAGCGTGGGCATAGTCGCCTTCAACGACGAAGACATGATAACCAGAGTTTGGACGCCCGACTAATATCGAGGAACCATGACAATATCATCTCAAGATAACTACCCCCGAAAACGAGTCGCAGTTCTGGACACCGAAATCGCATATGTCGACACGGGCGAGGGCGACCCTGTGGTGTTCCTGCATGGCAATCCCACAAGCTCGTACCTTTGGCGAAACGTAATCTCAGAGGTCGAAGGCGGAGCTCGATGCCTGGCTCCCGATCTGGTGGGCATGGGAGATTCGGGAAAGGCATCGGACGGGTCGTATAGGTTTGTGGACCACGTTCGGTATATCGACGCCTGGTTCGATGCTCTGGGTTTGACATCCAACATGACTCTTGTGTGCCACGATTGGGGCTCTGCGTTGGCCTTCCACTGGGCACACCGACATTCAGAGCGGGTCAAGGGCATCGCCTATATGGAAGCCATCGTTGGTCCGCTAACGTGGGATAACTGGCCTGATGACGCTACACGAATATTCCAAGGTATGCGCTCTGACGCAGGAGAGGGCATGGTTCTGGAGAAGAATATGTTTGTGGAGCGCGTTCTACCTGCGAGCGTCATCCGTGAGCTAACTGTCGAAGAGATGGAAGTGTACCGTAAGCCGTATCTGGAGCCTGGAGAATCCCGGCGCCCGACTCTGACCTGGCCCCGCGAAATCCCAATCGAGGGTGAGCCAGCCGACGTTCACGAGATAGCGACGGCGTACTCTCGGTGGTTGGCATCCAGCGATGTGCCGAAGCTCTTCATAAACGCAGAACCCGGAGCGATTCTGACAGGAGATCAGCGGGAGTTCTGCCGCACATGGCCGAACCAACAGGAGGTCACGGTCAAAGGCAGTCACTTCATCCAAGAGGATTCGCCTGCCGAGGTTGGCGACGCCATCTCGGAGTGGCTTGGCTCGATTTAAGCGTAGCGAAGGGAGCTCAAGCCAGAAGCTGGCTACCCAGTTCAGCGAAATCCCTGGTGTTGACGTCCCACTCGGGTGCGGTATCGGCAACTTCAAAAATCGGGGCGGATTCGCCTTCACGATGAACGTAAGCTGAGCGCAGTCCCGCCGCCATAGCCGCCTGAAGGTCTCCCACGTGGGCCGCGATCATCATCGCCTGGGCAGGCTCCAGCCTTAACAGGCTGACACCCTTCTGGTACGCCTCAGCGTCGGGCTTGTAGTAGCCCAGGAACTCGCAGGACAGAATCCCGTCCCAGCTGATGCCGTTGTGCTTGGAGCAGTCCACCACGATAGACCAGCTCAGAACGGTCAGCACAACGACCATGTATCGGCACCTTAGCTTTTCGATGACCGCCGGAGCGTCAGGCCAGGCGTTGAGCCGGTGCCATACGTCATTCAGTTCGTCGCGCCCGGAATCCGAAAGCTCGATAGCGGTGTGCTTCGCCAGAACATCATCCAGAACGCTGCGGTGAAGCTGGTCGGCGTTCATCCAGGGCACTTCTCCGGTTCGGACTCGGCCCAGTTCTTGAAACATGCCTCTCCGCCAGTCTGTGGCGAATTGAGGGACGTCCAGGTCGGCGTTCTGCTTCAACGCAAGACGACGAAGCTCCTCTTCGATTGTTCCTCTCCAATCGAAGACCGTGCCTCCGACATCGAATGTCAGAGCTTTTATTTTGGACAGATCGGCCATATTTCCCCCTTTTGTTTCAATGAGAATGAGTGGTCAGTCGCCCCGTTCTGCGAACTCGGCGCGGGCTGCATCTACCAGGGCGGGATTCGTCAGCAGGTCGCAGGCGGTGATCGCCAGCGCCTTGGCAGTGTTGATGGCGCTCTCCTGAGCCAACGGCGACTTGGCCGCTGCGGTCAAGAGGCGAGAGTGTCCAGGCACAGGTTCCTCAGCCACGGCGAATCGCATGGCGAAGGACGGCATTCGGTGGCTGACGTTGCCGAAGTCGGTGGATGCCCCGCTGCCGCCGCGTCCAGGAATCAGGGGATCGACTTTCATGCTGATGGCATGGGCGTTGGACTCGACAGCTCTGGCCAAGGTGGTGTTGGGCTGGACGTCTTCGTACATGACGTTGGGCGTAGGCATCTCCAGTCGCGCTCCGGTCATCGTGGCCGCACCGTTGGCGATGGCGACGACCTTCTGGACGATCTCGTTCAAATACACGCGATCCCGCGATCTCAGGATGAAGTCGGCAGAGGCGAACTCGGGCACCACGTTGGGTGCGGTCCCGCCGTCGGTGATGATGCCGTGGATTCGGGTGTCGGGCCGCAGGTGTTGTCGCATGGAGTCGATGCCGTTGAAAGTGTGAATCACGGCATTGAGCGCGTTGATTCCCGCCTCGGGCGCGACTGCGGCGTGGGCGGCCTTGCCGTAGAAATCGAACCGATAGCGCACCATAGCTAGGCTCCATGTCTCGTCGATGGCGGCTTCAGTGCCGAAGACTGTGAGGTTTGATGACGGGTGCGAGGACAGCGAAATGTCCACGTCGTCAAACACGCCTGCGTCTATCATTCGATTCTTCCCGCCGCCGCCTTCCTCGGCTGGAGTGCCCAGGACCACGAGACGGCCTGGAAGGTTAGCCATAGCCGCCTGAACTCCGAGACCCGCGCCGAGGTTGGATATCGCGATGAGGTTGTGTCCGCATCCATGGCCGATCTCCGGCAGGGCGTCGTACTCTGCCAGCAGAGCCACCGTCGGGCCGTCACCACCTCCGCCCTCCAGCGTCCCACGGAACGCAGTTTCCACGCCGCCAACACCACGCTCGACCTGAAATCCGTGCTGTTCGAGAGTGTCGGCCAACAGCTTGGCGGCATGATGCTCCTGGAAGTTAAGCTCCGGGTGCGAGTGGATGTCGAGGCTGATGCCCACCAACTCCTCGCGGTTGGCGTCGATGGCCTGAATCACGGGTTGAAGGTACTCGGATTTTTCCATTGTCATGTCACCTCTCGCGTCTGAGCGTTGCGCTTGCCACTTGTCATTCTGAACGGAGTGAAGCATCTGATCGCTGATGAAACAACCGTTGTCCTACTCGCGACCAGATTCTTCGCAGCGACTCAGAATGACATGGCGCTGACGGCTGATAGCTGGTGGGCTGCCTCAGAGTATCGCGCCGTCGTTCTTCAAAGACACAATCTCGTCCCAATCGTACCCCAGCACGTTGAGCAATATGTCCTCGGTGTCCTCGCCGTGGGCTGGGGCCATCTTTCGGGTGGACAGCGGAGTCTTGCTGTACCCGACGGGAGTCTGCGCCCACTTGGATGGCCCGATCACTGGATGGTCGAAGTCTATCACGTAATTGTTGGCCGTGACCTGCGGGTCGTTGGGTAGGTCAAGGGTGCGTTGGACCCGCTCCCAGATCAGGTCGCCCGCCTCGTCAAGACGCTTCTCCCAATCGGGCCTGGGACGGGCGATGAACACCGAATCGAGAATGGTAATCAACTCGCCGCGGTTGTCGAATCGGGCGGCCTGGTTGTTGAACTTTGGGTTCTCGTTCAGGTCTGGCCGGTCTATGGCCTTGCAGAACGTCGGCCAGTATCGGTCTCCCTGGCCCATGCTGAAGGCTATCCATTCGCCGTCGGAGCACTTGTAGTAATTCCACAGCACCGATCCGGCCATCTCGCGCTCGAACCTGGGAACCTCGAAGTCTTGCAGGAACGAGATTCCGTTCTGCATCCCTCGCGCCCAGACCATGCTGCCAAGATGAGAAACATCGACCTTCTGACCGTAGCCGAACCGTTCTCTGGCGACCACCGCGCCAATGACACCGTAGGAAAGCATCATGCCCGCTATCTGGTCGGCGATATCGAGTTCGTGGGGCGTGTCGTCGTCCGGCCCGAACCACCAGAGCGCGCCGGACCGGGCCTCGGCGGTCAGAGCGAAAGCGGGCTTGTCAGAATCCGGCCCGTTCGGGCCATAACCAGACGCCGATGCGTAGATGATCTGAGGGTTGTCCTTGATTAAATCTTCGTACCCGACTCCGAGACGCTCGGCCACGCCCTTGCGAAAATTCTGGACGAAGATGTCCGACTTGGCCGCAAGCTCGCGCATGACCTTCAGCCCGCTAGGGTTCTTGAGGTCAAGAGCGATGCCCAGCTTCTGTCGGTTCAATCCCTCGAAGTAGGCAGACAGCCCGCCTTTTGTTTTGGTGGGGTGGCCTCGGATTCCTTCAAACTGCCGTCCGTGATCGCCGTCCAGCGATTCGACCTTGATGACCTCTGCGCCCATGTCCGCCAACATCATGGTGGAGACAGGTCCGAACTGCCACATCGTCCAGTCGATGACTCTCAGGCCGTCCAGCGGGCCGGTTTTTCCGGTGGCTCCGTCTGACATGAAAGCTCCCTTAGTCTGCTACCTCAAGTGTGTCAGGACGCTGTTCGCTGCGGATTGGCTCCCGCCAGGGGTAAATTCCGCCCTCGTAAACCGACGGGCCGAGCTTGAAGTGTCGTGCCTCCTCGAAGGTTTCGACGAAGGGGGCGTTGGGGTCGTACCACTCCTCAATGGTCTTGGGTCGAGGGCCTGCCTTCGAGACGTGGCCCAACGTTGTGCGTCCCAGCATATCCTCCAGCATCCACACGCAGTCGATAACCTTGTCGATGTCCACGCCGGTGTCGATGCCCATCTCTTCCAGCATGTTAATGGCGTCTTCGGTAGGCATCTGACCCGTGGCTCGTCCGTTGCCGCAGTACGGGCAGCCTCCGATTCCGCCTATGGTGCCGTCGAGGTTCAGGGTGTCCGTCTCGTCCAGCGTTTCCAGAGCAGCATAGGCTGAGACCAGCGCCATGCCCCGACCGTTGTGAAGGTGCAGTGTGAAGTCCCTGATGTCGGGCCAGTGGGATTTTATCTCCATAAGCTGGGACTTGACCTCGTGGGGCATGCACCAACTCATCGGGTCGCCGAGACTGACCGCCGTGACCGGAATCTCGGCCTCGTCCCACATGGCATGCTGGCGTTCAAAGATGTCCATTCGATCGGCGTTTGAGAACTTGCCGACGAAGTTGGAGCCCCACGATGCGTTGGTCCCGATACCTGCTTCGGTCGCGCCCAACGCTTTGGCGGTTGAGACGATCTGTTCCCAGTCCGCCATCTCTTGGGCTTGAGATCGGTTGGTGTTGCGTCGAGCGAAGACGTCACACATATGGCAACGCAGAGTGGGACGGTATGTGCTGTTCTCTCCCGTGTCCAGAGGGGGCGAGTATTGCTGGGCCCGCTCTCGGCCCCGCTCGTTGAGGGCCAGGGCAGTGTATCGCACACCAGGTTTGGGAGTGAATCGAGCCATCACATCGTCGATCTCGGCCATCTGTGGCGTGTACCTGGGACTGACGAAGGAGCCGACGACGATGTGTTTTAGTCCAGTTTCGGACAGGGCATCGAGGAGTCGAACCTTATCCTCGACTGGGATGGACGCGTCTTCGATCTGCATCCCCTCGCGCATGCCCTCTTCTTTGTAAGTGACGGTTGGGTATCCCATGTGTGTGCCTCGCTGACTGATGAACTGTGGAGAAGAGCCTGACCTCCGTAGGCAAGATAGGTTAACATAGCCGGTAATGTATGGCATCAAGGCTTCGATTTCTGCTAAATATCGAAGCGAGAATCACACCGAACTTTCAGGAGAACAACCGATTGGCCAAGCTGATTAGTTTTGACATAGACGGCACTCTGGAGGCCGGAGACCCGCCCGGCTTTCTTTCGATGGAGGTGGTGAGGACCGCCCAGAAGTTGGGTTACCTGGTGGGAAGCTGCTCAGACCGCCCCATCAGCACTCAGGAGCGTATCTGGGACGAGCACGAAATCTCTGTAGATTTCACCGTGCTGAAACAGAACCTCGGAGACGTCATGGCCCGGTTCCAGGCCGACGTTTACTACCATGTCGGCGACACGGACATTGACCGTTTCTTCGCAGACAAAGCCGGATTCCAATTCATCGAGGCTGTGGCCGAGGAGTGGCGGCTTCAGATTACAGACATCCCGGTGTAGGCAGCCGTCAGCTATCAGCCGTCAGCATTCAGGCCAATGATCTTCATGCGGGCTTGAACTTGACCAGTGTCCATTCGGGCGTGATGTCGTCGAAAACCGCGACCAGTGGCATGTCGATTTCCGCGTCTTCAATGTCGCACTGAACGACGGTTGAGATCATTCTGGGACCTTCGTCGAGTTGCACCATCGCGTAGATGTATGGCACGTCTTCGATGAACACCGGGTTGGCCGGTTGACGAATGATCGTGAAGCTGTGCAGCCTGCCTTTGCCGCTTACTTGGACCCACTCCAGGTTGTTGGAGAGGCACTTGGGGCAGTCCTCCCGTGGATAGAAAAACTTTTGGTCGCAGGTCTTGCATCGGGGCATCACGAGCTCGTGTCGCTTTGTGGCGTCCCAGAACGGCCGAGTGCGTTCCTCGCTTATTGGTCTGGGGAGCGGTTTGGTGTATTCGGATGTCATATCGGGATTCCTTTGGAATCGGGTTTTCAGGTGTCAAGGCTTGCCTGACACGGCGCTCGGTGTTGGCGAGAGCCTACACAGTGGCTTCGGAGCCGAGTATGAGCGTGCACATCACGCTCGCAGTGCCTCCTCAACCGTTGACCATGCACAGGTCGTTCCTGGCGACCTGACGATCTTCGGCCCTCCCCATCACTTGGCGCGCTCCCTCGATGACGTGTCGGAACCCGCCCGCCCCGCCAACAGGCTGACCGGCGGAAAGCTGCCCTCCGTCTGTGTTAATCGGGAATGATCCTTTATAGGTTGTGTCCACGGACTCATAAAAGGGGCCAATCTCGCCCTTTTCGCAGAATCCGGCATCTTCGAGGCCGACGGCCGCGAGAATGGTGTATCAATCGTAGAACTGGGCAAGCTGGATGTCTCGCGGGCCGTAACCTGCCATCTCGTAAGCTTTGCGCGCCGAGATGGCAACAGGCGTCGTAGTGATGCGTTCAGCTTGCCAGATGGTGTCGTGGTCGCTGACTCCGGTGGCCGCTCCCAGGATGTAAACCGGAGGATTGGGTAGGGAATTCGCCCGCTCTGCTGAGGTCACGATGCACGCTGCCGCTCCGGCGCATGGCATGACGCACTCCAGTAGGTGCAGAGGGTCATTGACCATCCGAGAGTTGAGGACATCGTCCACAGTGATTGGTTCTCCTTTGAACACGGCGTTCGGGTTGGTGAGGGCGTTGAACCGCTGGTTCACGGCCATCTTGGCGAACTGTTCCTGAGTGGTGCCGAACTCGTACATATGGCGGTGCTTCATCATTCCGTAGCCGGTGCCTGCTCCCGCCGCTGGGCCGAAGGGAGCTTCGAACTCGGTCAGCTTGTTGGCCGGGGCCGGGCCACGAGTTATGCCAGGGCCGAACCCGCCCTCGTTGGGGTCGCGAGTTCCGCCGAACAGGCACATGATGGTGGTGGCAAGCCCGGCGTGAATCGCTGCCGCCGCCATCGCGACCGAGTGCGCTCCGGCGGAGCCGTGCTGGGTGTTGCCCTCGCAGAATGTGAGACTCAGGCCCATGTACTCGGCAAGGTCCATCGGGCCGACGTCCGAGCCTCGCGTAATTATACCGTCGATGTCCTCTTTTCGCAGGCCCGCGTCGGCGATGGCCAGACGGGCGGCTTGGGACAGCAGGGAATTGGTTGACCTGCCGTTGATTCGTCTCTCGGTGGGCAGTTCGCCGATGCCGACGATTGCCGCTTGACCTCTCATGCTCACAGGGTTCGACCTCCTACGTTGTGTGTGGCGAGTTTACAACGGCGTCATGTCTAAGTAAATCACTGTTGGTCTGATACAATCGGCGAACTCAACACCATTCGCTCAATTGCAGGCAAGGAGTGGTCGATGCTCAGCCCCTACACCGTGTTAGACCTGTCCGACGACCGAGGCGAGATGGCGAGCATGATTCTGGGCGATCTAGGCGCAAACGTTGTCAAGGTCGAACCGCCTTACGGGTCATCGAGCAGGCGCATGGGGCCGTTCTTGGAAGACGCGCCAGAGCCAGAGAACAGCCTCCAATTCTTTGCCTTCAACCGCAACAAACGCGGGGTGACGCTGGATGTCACAACAAAAGCCGGTCGCGCCGCGTTGCTTCGACTCGCAGAGAAGGCAGATTTTGTGATCGAGTCGGCTGGCCCTGGAGAGATGGCGAAACTAGGGTTGGGATTCGACGCCTTCGAGAAGGCCAACCCCAGCATTATCTATGTTGCTATCAGCGCATTCGGACAGGACGGCCCCCACGCTGATTACGTTGCCAGCGATCTGACCTTAGCCGCGATGGGTGGCCCTATGAGCGTTCAAGGCAACCCGGAGCGGGCGCCTGTCAGACTGTCGGTTCCCCAAGCATGGCTTCACGCGTCGTCCGAGGCGGCGGTCGCGGCTCTTACCGCTCACGCCCTCATGATTCAGACCGGTCAGGGCCAGTTCGTGGACGTCTCGGCTCAAACCTCCATGATTGCGACGATGCTCCATGCCCGTCTCGCCCATGCCATACAGGGTTCCGACATGGAGCGGGCCGGTTCGGTTTTGCAGGCAGGCGCCATCGAGTTGCCGCTTGTCCATGAATGCGCAGACGGCTATGTGGTGCTGATTCCAACTGGAGCAACGATGACGGGAATGGTTCCCTGGATGGTTGAGGACGGAATCGTGCCGGAGGAGTGGATCGAAGGAGAAGACTGGGCGACGTATGACCGCCGTTTCCTCCAGCAGCAACCAGTGGTCTATGCGCTTGAAGACGTGTTTGACGCGATTCGCCGTTGCGTTTTGCTCCACACCAAGGCGGACATGCTGGATCGGGGGCTCAGAGACAATGTGACGATTGCGCCCATCAACACAGTCGAAGACCTGACCAAGTTCCATCAGCTCGAGGAGCGCGGCTACTGGCTGATGGCTCCCTTGCCTGATGGAACCGATACGGCCGTCGCTGGCATCCTCGCCCAATTGTCGGAGACGCCGCTGGACGTGAAGCGATGGGCTCCGAAGTTGGGCCAGCACAATCACGAGATACTGATCGAAATGCTCGGCATGTCCGAGGCTCAAGCGATCGAGGGCGGCGCGACGATACCATAGGAGAAGGAATAATGACCACAACACTGCCCTTCGACGGAATCAAGGTCGCAGATTTTGCCTGGATATGGGCCGCGCCAACCACTTCCAAGTATTTCGCCGACCACGGGGCGACGGTCGTCCGTGTTGAAACGGAAAGCCCGCCAGACCTGGTCCGGACCGTTGGGCCGTTCAAAGATGGCGAGCCGGGCACGAATCGGTCTCACAGCTTCGGCGATTTCAACACCTCGAAGTACAGCCTGTCTCTCGACCTGAAAAACCCGCAGGGAGCCAACGTCGCCCGGCGTCTTATCGGTTGGGCTGACATCGTGATCGAGAGCTTCGCGACGGGGAAGATGGACGATCTCGGCATCGGATACGAGACTGTGAAGAAACTCAATCCTTCAGTGATAATGGTCAGCACTTCCCTTATGGGACAAACCGGATTGGCTTCGACCTATGCCGGTTTCGGATTCCACGCGGGGGCGATAGCCGGTTTCTACGAGATAACCGGATGGCCCGATCTGCCGCCGGACGGCCCTTTCACCGCATACACCGACGGCGTCGCGCCACGGTTCCTGGCAGCGATTATGATGGCGGCGCTCGACCATCGCCGAAGAACCGGGGAAGGCCAGTTCATCGACGCATCCCAACTGGAGATGTCGCTCCAGATGCTGGCGCCTCAGATCATCGACTATAATGCCAGCGGACGGATGGTGTCTCGAATAGGCAACAGGTCTCGCATCGCGGCTCCGCAGGGAGCGTACCAGTGTAGCGGCGAGGACCAGTGGTGCGCCATAGCCGTCGAGACCGACGAGGATTGGGCGAATCTGCGCTCAGCGATGGGCAAGCCGACCTGGGCCAATGATGACCGATTTTCCACAACAGAAGGCCGACTCAGCAGCCACGACGAAATCGACAAGGGTATCAGTCAGTGGACAGCCGACAAGTCGCCCCAGGATGTGATGGAGATTCTCCAAGTGGCAGGCGTGCCAGCGGGAGTCGTTCAACGAAGCAGCGACCTGATGCGCGACCCTCAACTCAAACATCGCAAGTTCTTCCGAGAGTTGGAACATTCAGAAGTCGGCAACGTGCCGTACACCGGACACCAGTTCCGCATCAAAGGCTACGACAACGGGCCGCGTTTCGCCGCGCCGATGCTGGGAGAACACAACGATTTCGTCCTGCGCGACCTCCTGGGCATGACCGACGACGAGATAACCGAGATCGCGATTTCCGGAGCATTGGTGTAATGGCTGTCGCCATTTTAAAATAGCTCGTAAGCTCCAATATCGCAGGGCGACGGACGCACAAATCCTCGTTGGTCTGTGTGCGCGCAGGTGGGATCATCCCCCGCATCAACACCCGGTGACCCTGGAGTAATAGGAGTCTGTTTGAACGTGCAGCCTATGGGTGTTGAGTTGTTACAGCCGCCATTTACCGTTGGAGGAGCGAGCTTGGGATCGCTGAACTGCATATCTGTGCCGGAGACAGGATTGAAGTCACAACCCTCAGAGCTTTCAATATTGTACTCTCCGGAGTAGTTAGAGCTTTGGTTGATAAAGCAATCGAGGGTATTGTGATTGGCAAAAATTGAATTGTATGAGTCAAAGTCAATATCATCCACAACGATGCCTATCCCTCCGCCAAACTTGTCGATGTTGTCGCTTATCGTTACATTTCGGAACTTGAATAGTTTGAAGGCGGTGAAGGGTTGGAATATGTGAGGTTTATCGCCCCGCTGCCTGCAAAACCTGACTTGTTTCCTGAAAAAGTAGAGTTTTCGATGAGAAAATCCCTTTTGAGCCAAGCACAAGAATGCTATCTTGTGGGACGTTAGAGACGCCTAGACCCAATGTTATATTTTCAGTGAATGACGAGGCTCGAATATATGATTTGCCAAATTCATGTGTGTTAAATGCGACGACGACCGCCCCGGTTCCGCTAACATTTTTTTCGAATCTTGTTGCGTAAATCTGTAGTGCTCAGCTACTTAACGAATAAATTGCGACTCGCTCTGCTCCGGCAGTGTTCATTCTGATCTTGTAAAATGCGCTTTGCTTGACGGTTAGTGTCATGGACGTATAGTAAATTCCATCTCCCTTATTATGCATGGAATTGCTGTTTTCGCATCCAAGCGCTGTAAATAACACATAACCTGCCGTGAGTTTATCGTAGGAATTTCCGGCTGCGCGAATCACGCGCAATAAGTCCATATTATCCCGTGCCAGCGAACCGTCAAGGGTCAGACTAGAGATGTCATAGCCTTCTTTAGCCTTTGAACGCGTGTTGATATCGAATATCTGGGAGGTGTTGAACACGGCGGGATTATCGACGTTGATAGTCAGCTTTTCAGGGCCTGGTTCGGCTATCGCGAGAGATTCAGTAATTGTCGGAAGCGGGCAGGCCAGCACAATTGTAGCTGGGAAGGTCATGTTGAACTCAATGGTGTCAGGCCCTGGGGTTCCCTCGGCAGCCACAATGGCCTCCTTTAGGCTTAATCCCGGCACGGGTTTACTGCAGCTATCTTTATGCGTGTCAACGGGAAAGGTGACGGCTAGCGCGGAAACCGGATACATATGGGCGAGAGTTACTAACAGCGATAAAACAAATGACTTGGATGATATTATTCTGAACACAGTGCTCGCCCCGTTCCCCCAAATTCTGTAGGTCACCGAACTATTGGCAACCGGTCATGAAATCACTGTAAGAAAAAGGGGCATCATGTTCAATGCCCCCTTAGCTTTGGAATCTGATTAGCTGTGACCAACGCAGACAGAATGGCTAGATGACGCCGCCTTCGGCCAGGGCGGTTAGCTCGCCTTTTGACAATCCAAGCTCCTCGCAGAAAATCTGGACGTTGTGCTCGCCAATCAACGGCGCTCGGCGGGAGATGGCCCACGGGGAGCCGTTGTAGATGGCCGCTGGGCCTGGATATGTGAACGTGCGGTCTAGCTCTGGATGCTCTACCTCAGTGAAGAATCCCCGCTCTTTCAAGTGTTCGTCCTCCACGATCTCGTCCAGCGTTCTGATCGCGCCCCACGGGTAGCCATGCTTTTGGCCTCCGCGCCATGCCTCTTCTTGGGGCACCTGCTTGATGAACTCTGAAATTACTGAGTTGATGTGGGGCAGGCTCGCCTGGAATGTGTCGAGGTCGAGGTACTTGTCGTCTAGCAGGTCTTCGGCGAGGCCGTAGGTGTCCATCCACTCTGCGAGACCTCGAAGCCTTCGAGGGGTCGGATTTCCTCCTGAGCCCGTGGTCTGTACCCACCCTCCGTCGCTGGACTCGATCTGGGACGCGAAGGACGGGCCGACCGAATGGTGACGCCCCGTGTTCCGCTGCACAACCTCTCCCCGGTAGATGTAGGTGGGAACGGCGGCTTCCGTGGTCAGGTGACACGCCTCGTGAATCGAGACGTCGATGTACTGGCCTTCTTGTGCAACGTGCCGGTAGTGTAGGGCGGCCATGATGGACATGTAGGCGAAGTTGCAGCCCATGTGCCATGCGTTGCCGCCTCCCGGTGCGATGGGTGGGGCGTCGGGAACGTCCTCCTCGTTGTATCCGGTGGACGCCATCTGTCCTCCGGCGCCCATGTGCAGCAGGTCTGAGGTCTGGTAGTCGCGCCACGGACCGGTCTGGCCGAAGGGCGTTATCGAGCACATTATCAGTCCGGGGTTGGTCCGAGACAGGGTGTCGTAACCCAAGCCTCGCGAAGTCAGATAGTCGGGCGCGTACGATTCGATAATCACGTCGGCGATGCCTGCCATCATTCCGAAAATCGCCTTGCCGTCGGCCGTGTCCAGATTCAGAGTGACGCTGTGCTTGGATGTGTTGTAATGCCAGAAGTACAGACTGCGTTCCGGGTGAGGGATGTCGTCGAGAAATGGGCCTACGCGTCGGGTGTTCTGGCCTCCGGGAGGCTCCACCTTGATGACGTTGGCGCCGAGATCGGCCATCATCTTGCCGCAGAACTGGCCCTTCTCGTCAGCCAATTCCAAGACCAGGAGTCCTGACAGCGGGCCTCGCCTGTTTGAGGTTAGAGGAATAGTCATCTCAGGGCCTCCTCGACATACGCGTACATCGGCATGCCGGACGGCCAGAACGTGCCGTCGTTGTACCCTTCTGCAACCTCCCGATGGCTAATGCCAAGCAATCCTTCCATCACCTCAACGGTGTGTTGTCCAATAAGCGGTGCATGGCGGTTGATCTCCACCGAGTTTTTAGACAACCTGAATGGGGCGTTCTGGACCTTTCGGACGCCTACGACTGGGTGTTCCAACTCGCTGAACATCCCTCGCGCTTTGAGTTGAGGGTCGTGCTCTACACGGTTCTCGGAACTCTGGACGGGCATGGCTCGGACCCCGGCGTTCTGGCACCGCTCCATAACATCGTACTTGTCCAACGTGCGAGTCCAAGACTCAATGCCTTGGTCCAGCGCCTCCTGATACTGGAGTCGGCCAGCTAGGCTTGTGAACTTCGCGTCCTTTGCCCAGTCGGGACTGCCCATTACGTTGACCAGATTTGTCCATTCGTCATCGGAGAAACAGGCGATTACGCACCAGGCGTTGTAATCGTCTCCGCTGGTGCGGTAAGTGTTGTGAGGAGCGGTGGTTGGGCCTCGATAATTATTCATCACCGGAGTTCCAGGCCACGTCGTGCGGTTTCCAGGCGGGTACCCCGGACGCCTCGACGGACGACCGTTGACCGTTTTATCCAGAAAAGCTGATCCAATCAGCGTGATGCCTGTCGTCATCTGGGACAAATCGACGTGCTGGCCTTCGCCCGTCGCGTCCCGATGCCGGAGGGCTGTGAGCGCGGATATCGCTCCGTACATGCCTCCTGAGTCGTCCATATATGACCATCCCCAGCCTGCGGGAGGCTGGCCCGGAAGGCCAGAAAGGAACGTCTGGCCGGAAAGCGCCTGGGCAGATGGCCCCATTGTTGTGTAGGCATGGTCCGGCCCGGTCTGGCCGAGTCCGGCCATCGAGACGTAGATGATCTCAGGGTTGAGCTTCTTTTGTTCCTCGTAGCCCAGACCCCAACTCTGCATAACGCGAGACGAAAAATTCTCGATTACGATGTCGGAAACGGCGATGAGACGCTTTAGTATATCCATGCCTTTGTTTGAACGGACGTTCAGCGTGATGCCCCGCTTGTTGACGTGCTGATCTGCGAACATCCCAGGCGAGTTTGGACCCGGTTCGATGCCCGTCGGCACGGTCACCACATTGCGTCGGAAGGAGTCCAACCGCTCCGGCCACTCCACCTTGATGACCTCGGCCCCGAAGATACCCAGCCAACGGGTGGCCATCGGGCCAGCCCGGACCCAGGTGAAGTCGAGCACTCGAACGCCGTCCAGGGCGCGGGGTTTGGTCATCGTCATGGTGTCCTTTCAGTCTGTCATTCTGAATCTGCAGATGAACAATCTGGCCGTCTGCAAAGCAAGGTTGTCTCACGCTCGACCAGATGCTTCGCTGCGGCTCAGCATGACATCACAAACTACGAGACGGCCTGTGGCGTCGCGATGTTACGCAGGACCCACTCTCGGAAGGCATCCGCGGCATCGGGCCAGCCCAGGACGCCATGGTTCGCGCCGTCTATCTCGAAAAGCTCGGACTGCGGGATGCCGTTGTGCAGGGCCTTGCCGTAGTCGAAAGGCACGACAGTGTCGGCGTTGCCGTGAACTACGCAGACTGGCATCTTGATTTCGGACAATCGAGGCGCGTAGTCGAAGCCGATGAACGCTCCCTGGTTCCTGAGCATACCGGTGGAGTAGGTGAACAGGTCGTCGTCTGGCGTCACTTGCAGGGCGGCGTTGAGCGCCTCTGTGCGCTGTCGAAGCTGTTCTTCAGCTTCGGGAGTCGGTCGGGTGAACAAGCGTCCAGAAGGCGGGTTGCGGAGCGCGTCCTTTCCGGACTCGAAGAAGGCGCGGTCTCCGACTTCGGCGGCCTGCTTGACGTCCTCTTGCATCGCAGGGCCGAAGGGCGTAGCGTCCATCAGGTTGGTTCCCGTGTTGATCAGCGCCAATGCCTCGACGTGCTGAGGATAGTCCAGCGCGTACTGCTGGGCCACCATGCCGCCCATCGAGCTACCAACGATGATGGACCTGTTGATCCCCAGATGCGCCAGCAGAGCGCGAGCATCGGCGGCAAGGTCGGCCACTGTGTAGTGGGACAGATTGTACTCCGACTGGCCTGCGCTTCGACGGTCGTAGGATATGGTCATTACCTTGTCAGCGGGCAGAAGGTCGGCGTCGTTGCGGTTTTGGGCGACCAACGTGGTGCCTGGGCCTCCAAAACCTCCGTGGATGAACAGCGCCGGGACTCCGCTCCCGCTGATCTCGTAGTCGATCTCGACTCCGTTGACTGTGGCGTTTGGCATCTGGAATCCTCTTCGTCTGATGATTTGCGGTGCTTGGGCCGGGCGGTCGACGCATAGGATATCAGACGTGTCTAGGATTGAACCAACCCTAACTGGTCTGACTGATTGCCTACTCAACGAGATTGCGGATGAAACGGCAGGTTCCATACTTATGCCGCAGGGTGGCGTTGTTGGAGGATAGAGGCTATCTGACCTTGATCCTCCACGAATAAAAAATGCCTCCCCCATTGCTCCATGATCCTTCAACCCTGACCATATACGTGCCGTTAGGCAAATCCAATGTGAACTGAGAGGTTGAGCCTGGTTCGATCTCGAAAGGTTCTATCACCAGGGGAGGGAATGGAGGCTCGATTCTGCCACCACTATGGTCGATATCTGCCTGGGCGCTATGAGATTCAGGTGGATCATCAGCCGTAACTTCTACAATGAAAGTGTCACCAGAGGTGTAAGAGATGGTGAATGAGGGATTTGCGGGAATGGCGTCACCGTGCATCCAAGCGACTACTTCTGGCCTTTCGGTGGGCATCGGCCAACCAGAACTGCCTTTGAACCCGGGGTAAACTCGGTCCACGTGGCTCAGGCTCATTGTTGGGGGGCATCAGTGTGAAAGCGGGTGAGGGAGTTGCTGGGGGCAGCGGAGTAGGTCGGGGGTGTCGGAGTGGAGACTGGGACGATTGTAGGCGTAGGCCGAGGGGTTGCCGCGGGAACTGGAAACATGGTGGAAGCGAACACAGGCGGGTTTGTCACATCTATCGAAGGAGAAGACGTCGGGACGGGCGTGCACGCCGTTAAGGTCACAACAATTGCGCACAACATCAATGCCTTGAAGGTAAATGTGCTCACAACAAACTCCAGTACCTGGATCGACGGAAGTCAGGACAATTTATCAAAAGTGAGAAAAATAGGAAGTCTCCGTGAAGTCCCAGGCGCTGAGCGACCCGAATCAAGAAGTTAACGAAATGAACGCACACTTTGTTGCAGGCTGGATTCTTGCATCCGTGCTGATGTGTATTGCTTCCAATCCACAATCTTCGCCTGATATTTTGCTCCCGGCGCCAGAGCCATTGCTGGAGTTGTCTTCGGGAACGGTTGAAGAATGGCGATTCGCCGACGTGCTGTTGCGTTCTGTCCAAAGTGATCTCAATGTGGACAGTCGGACGGTATTTCGTGTTAGGCTTCCGGAGGGTTGGGAGGTCAGGCACGCTCAGGTAGGCGCAGACTTGTGGGAAGGTGAGTCGATCGGGGATGATTTCTCGCTTGGATATTCAGGCGGCCCGATGGCAGTGAGCGGTTTATATGAGATTGTCGGCAATGGGCCGGCGCTGTTCGATCAAGGATTGGCCGATCAGCATATCGTGGTCGAAGAGGATGACGCAGTTACCCAAGACACTGGTCCGTCCACGAGGCGCTGCGGGAAGCGTAACGGGCGCCATCATCGATTTGCCATTCTCAGTAGTTCTCATAACCAGTAGGAACCTGAACGAGGATCATCAGGCAGTGGCGATCGCCATATTTCGCAGCATCACGCCCTGAAATCGAGTCTAATTGTCGTCGCCTGGGCTAGGCGCGAGGGCGGCTTCATCGAATGTTCCTGGAGATTTGTCTGTCCGAAGGCCGTAGTTCACCGCGTGCAGTCTTGCGTATACGCCGCCTAGCTCCAGAAGCTCCTGGTGCGTGCCTACTTCCGCAACGCGTCCCTGGTTGACGACAACGATTTTGTCTGCGTCCCGGATTGTGGACAGGCGGTGAGCGATTACGATGGAGGTGCGATCCTCAAGGACTCGGCGAAGGGCTTTCTGGATTAGTATCTCCGTGTGAGTGTCAATGTTGGCAGTGGCTTCGTCGAGGATTAAGATGCGCGGGTTCCCGACGATAGCCCTGGCGAAGCTGAGAAGTTGTCGCTGTCCGACGCTGAGGTTGGCGCCTCGCTCTGCTAACTCGGTGTCGTAACCGTTCTCGAGGGCCATGATGAAGTCGTGCGCTCCAACGTCCCTGGCGGCATCCACAATGGCCTCGTCGCTGGCCTCCTCGTGCCTGTAACGGATATTCTCCTTGACCGTTCCAGAGAACAGATAGGGGTCCTGAAGGACCATGCTCATCTGACTGACGAGGGATTTTCGCGTCACCTCTCTGAGGTCGTGTCCGTCCACGGTTATCTTGCCTTCGGTGACGTCAGCGAAGCGGTGTATCAATGTAACCAGCGTGCTTTTGCCAGCCCCGGTTGACCCCACGAGCGCCACGTTCTCGCCTGGATTTATTACCAGATTAATGTCCTGGAGAACTTCAATTCCTGGCACGTAATGGAAACCGACGCTTTCGAATTTGATCTCGCCATTGATGGGTGGCATTTCGATGGCGTCAGGGGCGTCTTCTACTTCGGGCTTGAGGTCGATGACTTCGAAGATTCGCACCCCGGCGGCCATTGCTCGCTGGAGTTGGCTGTACTGCATGGTCAGGTTGCGGATGGGCTCGAAGAATCGCTGAATCCACATGGCGAATGCGACCATCACGCCCCAGTCCAGAGCGTTATCCAGCACCATAGTTCCACCCAAGACCACGACTACGCCCATAGAGATGCCGGTCAGAGTCTCCACGATAGGCTGGAGGCCTCCTGAGAACCGGCTCGCCTGCAAGTTGGCATCCAGGTGTTCCTGATTCAGCTCGTCGAAGTGTTTCAGATTCTCATCCTGACGGTTGAGACTCTCAACGACACGAACGCCGGTAATATTCTGGTTGTACTCTCCGTTGACTATGGCAATGGCTCTCCGAATACGCATGAAAGAGCGTCTGGCGAACCGTTGCCAGTAACCCAGGACGAGGAACAGTGCTGGTATGACGCTCATGCAGACTAGGGCCAATCGCCAGTCGATGAACAGCATCACAATGACGATTCCCGCCAGGCTCAGGAGATCGGCCACGCTCTGAACCATTAGCTCAAAGGTCTCCTGTAGTTGAAGCACATCGCTCTGGCTTCGGGACATAATTCGCCCCACCGGAGTGCGATGAAAGAAGGAAGGAGACAGCCTCTGAAGGTGGTTGAACATGTGAGTTCGCAAGCTGAACAGGACACCCTGACCCACCTTGGGCATATAGACGAATTGGAGGTAGTTGGCTGCAAAGTAGATTACGGCGACGCCGAGGAAGGCGAGGCCCAGCATATGCAGGCGCCACATCTCGCCCTCGTTCACAGCCCATTTGATGCCGAACAGCAAAAACAGAGGTATGCTGACGCTGGCTACCGTGTAAACAAGCACGGCGGCCATCGCGGCCATCGCATCTCTTTTATATGGAGCCATATATGTGATGAGGCGCATGACGACTTTATGGTCATATGCGCTGCCGACGATGCCTTCGTCTGTCAGATTGTCCATGTTGGGAGAGTTCATGCCGCCCGAGGTGAGGCCGCGCATGCCGCCCATCATTCCGCCAAATCCGCTTGAGCCCATTGATCCGCCGCGCATTAGCTGTCACCTCCATTGCCTGAGACTATGCGGGCATCAAGCATGACTTCCTCCTGGGGACGAAGCTGTAGCTCATAGATGTCTTGATAGATGCCCCCAAGGGCCATGAGTTCCAGATGCGTGCCTCGCTCCACGATCTCTCCGTCACCCAGCACCAGGATGAGGTCTGCGTCTCTTACTGTGCTGAGGCGGTGGGCGATGACAAAAGTGGTGCGGTTCTTCATAACCTCAGCCATAGCCTCGTGGATCAAACGTTCAGTCTCGACATCAACGCTGGATGTCGAGTCGTCCAGAATCAGCACCGGTGGATCGATTAAGACAGTGCGCGCAATCGAGAGGCGCTGTCTCTGACCTCCTGAGAGGGTCATTCCACGCTCACCGACCCAGGTGTCGTACCCGCCGGGCAGGCTCTCTATGTGGTCGTGGAGTTGGGCAACCTTGGCTGCGTGAACGATTTCCTCAACTGAGGCATCCGGCGCTCCGTAGGATATGTTGTCGCTTATGCTGGCAGTGAACAGGTACACGTCCTGCTGAACAATTCCCACATTTCTACGCAGGGATGCCAGAGTGAAATCCTGGATGTCGGTGCCATCAATACTGATCATGCCTTCTGTGGCGGCGTAAAATCGAGGCAGTAGATTGACGATCGTGCTCTTGCCGCTTCCAGGAGCTCCAAGCAGCGCGATGACTGAGCCTGGCGCCGCCGATATGTCCACATTCTTCAGGGCAGACGAGTGGCTGTCGTATGAGAACGACACGTTCTCAAACCGGACGTGTCCCGTGACGCGGCCCATGTCTCTGGCATCGGGTTTCTCCTCCACAGGCGATCGGGCATCCAGCACTTCGAATATTCGAGCGCCAGAGGCGGTTGCCCTGGAAAAAGTGGCTATGACAAAGGCTGACATACGAATTGGGAAGAATAGCTGGCCCAGATAGAGCGCAAACATCGTCAGGCCTCCGGCGGTCAGGTCACCTCTGATGACCTCCCACCCTCCGTACCACACGATGAGGCCCAGGGATATGGTGAAAGCGAAGGTCATCCATGCGCTGTTTGTCCCCTGCAATTTTTCGTTTTTGAAATACTCCTCGCGCAACTCCTGGGCTTTGGCGGCGTACTTCTTGCTTTCGTGTTCCTCTGCCGCAAATGCTTTGACGACGTGAATTCCTACCAGATTCTCCTGAAGGACAGTCACCAGTTGTCCCATGATCTGCTGGACATGGTTCCACATCGCCCGCAGTCTCACCATCACTATGGAAGACCTGTAAACCAGGAAGGGCACGAATATCAGGCTGATCAGCGTCAGTTCCCAACTCAGGAAGACCAGTATCAGCGTGACTGCGATCACTCTAAGCAGCACTTCAAACGAACGGACCAGTCCCATCATCACGAAACGCCGTACCGCCTCAATATCTGAGGTGACTTTGGACATCAGGTTCCCGGTGTGCTCTTTATCGTGGAAGGCGAAGCTGAGATGCTGGAGCTTATCGTACATGTCGTTACGTATGTCGTACGTAACCAACTGAGAGAGGGAGTCGGTGGTATAAGTCCGGGCGAAGTCGAAGATGCCTCGGATCATGCTCACGCCTAATAAGGCCAGAGCCAACAAGATCAGATCGCCTCTGTCCACATCTGTTGGCACGATTCGCCCACCCTGAGTTGTGACAAGCTTATCTATGACTTCGCCAAATATGAAGGGGATGAGAAGGGAAAATCCGATAGCGGCGATGAAACATAAATACGCCAGAATTAGGCGCGTGCGATACCGATAGGCCCGCCTGGTGATTCTGATCAAGATACTCATCTAGCTTGCAGAGCCTCGCAATCTATGAGCAGATATCAAATCTGCGGTAATCTCTTGCGGTTGCCATTAATTTAGTGACCGATGGCCTGCAATCCACTGGCTAAAAGGCACAAAATTGTGCCTGAGCTTAGAGTCCTGCATACCGACACGCAGGGCACAGCTTATCACTAGTGAGAAAAAGGTGAAAGTAGTCGCATGGTGTGGTATTCCCGAATGATGAGACAGAAAATCGAGAAGGGCGAGCGTCTGCCCAAAAGAATAGCCGACAAACCGAACGACACCGAAGCTGCGGATTATCAGCCGAGCCTTACAACCCCAGGATTCGTTCGGCGTTGGCGCCCAGCATGCCCTCTTTCTCTTCCTGGGAGAGCAGGGGGAGTTCCATGATGCGCTCGATCTGGTGGTCGAGATCGTACCAGGGGAAGTCCGAACCCATCAGGACACGCTCCGGGCCGACATCCTTGATCAATTGGGCGAATTGCGCTTCTGTGGGCGCGTTCGTGCCGCCCGTCCACTCGATGATCTCACAGCAGTCGAAGTAGGCGTTGGGGTAGGCGTCGGCAATAGCCGTGGCCTGATCCCATGTTCCTCCTCCCATGTGGGCAAGAACGATTTTCAGGTTGGGGAACGCCTCCAGCGCGCCGGTGAAGCTTCTCGGCTCTGCGTGAGGCTCCCCGCCCTGGGCCGGGCCTGAGTGGGCGACGATGGCGATTCCCAACTCCTGACAGACCTCGTAGAAGGGCCACATCCTTTGATCCGACATATTAAAGTCCTGCAGAACAGGGTGAAGCTTGATGCCCCGCGCTCCATGATTCTCCACCATTTCGCGTATGTGCCGCGCTCCCGCCTCTCCGGGTAGCGCCGTGGGGTCGGTGGAAATGAAAGGCACAAGTTGAGGGTAGGGTTTCACTGTGTCGCAAATCCAGGTGTTGAACTCCTGAAGAAGCTCGGCGAACGAGTCGTCGATGCGCTGAATCTCCCTCGTTCGGTCGGCGGCGGTCAGCGTGTCCGGCAAAGTCGAGATGTTGTGCTCTCGCGTTCTTGTCACACTGAACAGGTTCATAACCACCGCCTTGGAGACACCAGACTTCTCCATCGCATCAAGGGCGTCCTCGATGTCTCCGTCGTACTGGCTGAAGTGGACGTCTGGCTTCTCGCCATATTCCCAGATGACGTAGCCGCCCTCGAACTGGCGTCGCCCCTCTTCTTTGGTGCGGTAGATGTGCATGTGAGCGTCGATTATCTGAGAAGTTGCCACGGGGTCCTCCCTGAATCGAATCTGATTGTATTGTGGGCTATCCGATTTCAGCCACAAGTTTTTCGACGCGGCTTTTGATCTCGTCAAAAATCTGGCCTGCGAACTCGGCGTCGCGTCCCACCGGGTCGGTCATGTCCCACGCAGTAACGTTGTCGGCGGAGCGCAGGTAGTCGGGCCAAGTTTCCCTATCGGCCATGACGATGACCCGATCAACCTCGACCACCATCTTCTGTGTAAGCTGGTCTCGGAGGTTCTCAGAAATATCGATGCCGTGGCCCTTCATATATGGGATGGAGTTCCGATGGCGTGGGTCGTCTTTGACCATCCGTGTGGGAGCAGGGTACTCGGCCATTATCTGTTCAACCTCGGTGCCTGCGGTCAAGGATTCGTGCTTAGACATGGATTGGAAAAACTCGTGGGCCACTTGGCTTCTGCCGACGTTCGACTGGCAAACAAACAGAACCTTCATACTCGACACCGCTTTCCGTGTGTGAGCGTTCAACGCAACGGTTTATATTCTTGGAAACCAATCATAACAGGGTGTCGGGAAATTAAGGACATGCCACTGCAACATCGTCCCTGCGCCTGGGGTCGAATTGGCAGAGCGTGAATGAATCGAGTTGCGGAAACCCAATCCCGTTGATGGGATAGGGCAAGTGCAGCGCATACACCGACCGTCATCAGTCTGCAATCTGAAAACAAACGGCCTCCAAGCTATGATACTGTCGTTTCTCAATAATCGCGATGGCGATGCTGGCCGGAGCATGCCAGCCGGAGCCCGGTAGCAGAGTCATCAAATATTTTGAAGACGATGTGGAGAACTGGCGCACCAAAGAAATCAATTTGCTGGATTCTGACGCTCCTGGCGCCCAGGGAACAAGGATATTCTCCGCTAAAATGCCAATCGGATGTGACACCATGCACGCCCGCCCCAGGACGAATTTCTGGTCAGGCTAATTGGTTGGGCAGGAGTTCACTCTGGATTTTCAGGGCGGCCCGATTGCGGTCAGCATTCTTGACGACATAGGGGGCGCGGTTCTACATCTCTGGACGAACAGAAAGCGGCGGCGCGCTTGGTCACCAAAGAAGGGACTGAGGAGGGGATTCCCAGGATTCTTGTTCGCCCGCAGGTTGACGAACAAGGGGTCACAGGCATGATCGTGGATCTTGAGGCCACCCAACTGCTGATTGTGGGCCGCGAAATGTCAGCGTATCAGCAGGACATCGCTTTCGCGGTCTTCCGAAGCATCACTCCATGACAGAGGCTTCAGTCGTCCAGGAAACTGCGGAGTTCTGACACCAACTGATGTACGCCTTCGGTGTCATGACCGTGGGGGCTGGAATCAAGGTAGTATTGAAGGTCGTTCAACGCTTCGGCGCTGTTGCCCAGATGGTAGTGGATGATTCCTCGGTCTCTGCGGTCTGACGTAGAGTTCGGGTCCAGAGCCAGCGCGAACTCGATCATCGTTAGCGCTCGAGCGTGATCCCTTTTTCTGAGATAGATCGACTTCAGATTGCGGATGATTCTCGCCAGAAATTCGCGGTTGGTCACAGGTTGGAGGAATTTGGGGTCCCAGTGAAATGAGCCGCGAACCGAGTCCTTCAGACGCTGCTTGCACTCCTCGGTTGACAGCAGGATGCCGCCGTTGAATGGGTCAACGAAAAGGTCGTCAATCTCCCGATGCCGCACCAGGAAATGGCCCGGCATCCCGATTCCTTCCAATGGCATCCTCAGTCGTCGGCCCACCTCGATGTACACCAGCGAGAGTGTGATGGGTATTCCGTGCTTGCGGGAGACAACGTCGTTCAGATAGCTGTTTCGTGGGTCGTAGTAGTTCTCCGAGTCGCCTTTGAAGCCCAGGTCGTCGAACAGATGCTCGCTGAGGGTGTTCATGGTGAAGAGAGGCTCGTCTTCCTCCATCAGCTTGCTAGACACGTCCCCTGCCAAGCGTTGGAGCATGAACAACTCGCGCTCGACGTTCAGAGTGGGGTATTCGGATGACGCGATCAGGAACGCGGCGCGCGCCAGATCGATCTCGCGGTCCGGAAGTTGCGCGATGTCCTCGAAATTCTTCAGGATGTAGTTCTTGTCCAAAGACCTAGACCTTCGATGTAATCCGCTGGGCGGCGCTCAGAATCTCGGTCGCCATGCTGGAGATTGTATCCTGATTTAACGCCACATGGGAAACGGGCGGATTTCCGGATAGCAATGACAGCGCTCCATCCAGTTCTTCCTCTCGACCCGCAAGCCTGGACTGCATGATGATGAGGTTGGACAGCAGTTCCTTGAGGTCTGCTATATCCCCAGAATCTTGACTCGGCAATGCGGTCTGAAGAGACTTCAAAAGGTCCAACCTAGCCTCTGCCATGCTGCTGGCATGACTTACTAACCAAGCCAGTTCTTGCCAAGCGATCCGGTAACTGTCGCCCTTGGTTATGCCGACATTGTCCGAGTATAAGCTTGAGACAGATTCGCTACTCATATTTGTCATGCTTCCTGATTAATCGAATACCAGCACGGTTCTGGCGACGTGGCCCTGCTTCATATCGTCGAACGCTTGGTTCACGCCTTCCAACGACATCCTCTGGGTCACCAACTCGTCCAGCTTGAGCCTGCCCTGGCGGTAGAACTCGATGTACCTGGGCATGTCGATTCTGAAACGGTTTGACCCCATGCTGCTGCCCTGTATCCGGCGTTCACTCAGGAAGGACGGGCCGTCAAGCTCGATCTTTGTGCCTTGCGGGATCATGCCAATTATGGTCGCGGTTCCTCCCCGAGCCAGTATCTCGAAGGACTGCTCCGCAGTCTCTTTGAGGCCGATTGCCTCAAAAGAGTAGTCCACGCCGGAGCCAGTGAGGTCTTTCACCTTGTCCACAACGCCGCCTCCAGAAGCGTCGATCACGTCGGTGGCGCCGAACTCCTGCGCCAGTGTCAGTTTGGTTTCAACGGCGTCTATGGCGATGATGCGAAGCGCGCCTGCCAGTCTGGCGCCCTGGATCGCGTTGAGTCCTACGCCTCCGCAACCGATCACCGCCACTGTGCTTCCTGGCTCAACTTTGGCCGTGTTCAGCACCGCGCCGAGTCCGGTGGTTACGCCGCACCCGATGAGGGCTAGCTGTTCAAAAGGCATATCGTCGTCCACCTTGACCACGGCATGTTCGTGAACAAGCATTTGCTCTGCGAACGAACCAAGCTCGGCCATCTGAGTCACAGGCGTGTCCTCTTGCTTGAGCCTGGGCGGATCTGACCGCGAGCGGACCACGTCAATTCGGTCGCACAGGACGGGCCGACCTCGCAGGCAATTCTCGCAATGCCCGCAAAACACCGACAGGCACATGATCACGCGATCTCCAGGCTGGACGTAGCTTACCTGAGAGCCAACGGCCTCCACCGTGCCGGCGGCTTCGTGTCCCAGGACCGCAGGCATGTGCATGCGATACTTGCCCTCAACGAAATGCAAATCGCTGTGGCAGACACCAGATGCCCCGGTTCGGATCAGCACCTCTCTGGGGCCGGGGTTGTCTATCTGAACATCTTCGATGGCAAGCGGAGTGTCAACCGCGTGTAGAACTGCTGCTTTCATGGGCGCCTCGCTCTCCAGAGTAAAGGTTGTTGGGATCAAGTCGCGGTCATTATATAGTAGGCAACCGAGGCTTTCAGCTATTCGGACGGCTCAGAAGGAAAACGCAGCTTGTTGGCGGACACGATGAACACCGGATCCGTTTTGATGTTCAGTTTGAGGCTAACATCCCAGGCGGTCGGCTGGCTCCAGCCCTCGGATTTTACGAAGTACGATGCGATCAACTGCGCCCGTTCATTGTCGTTCAGGTTGTGCCAGATCGCGACGGCCTTGGTGGGAAACATGCGATTGGAGTATATGACGTAAAACGCTCCGTCGTTCTTAAGAATGCGCCTCACCTCGGAGAACACCTCCACCGGGCGGGTCATGTACTGAATGGAGACTGTGACCACCACGGTGTCGAAGGAGCCGGTCTCGAAGGGCAGATGCGGATCGGAGTTCAGATCGTGGACGACCCACTCGTCAAGCTGCGGGTTCTCGCGCATCTCGACGTCGTTCATGCCCAGGCCCACAACCTTTTCGGTGAGAAAGTCGTCGGGCAGGTGGGAGCGCCACGAACTCATCAGGTCGAGGATGGTCGCATTTTGCGGCAGGTGCTCTTGAAAGAAACTTCGGATCGCGGCTATTGCGTGGTCGTCGATGTGAACGAGCAGGCGCGGCTGGGTGTAGAACAGGCGGTCATCGCTTCCGTCTGCTCTTTGGAAGTAGTTTTCAGGGAATGACTGTGTAGGATTTTGATCGGTCATGGGTTGAACAGCTTAGTCAGCCGCCGCTCGCGCTTGGGGTTCGGGAGCAGGTTCTGTCGGATTATTGGCCTGCTGGGGCCCTTTGAAGATCGACGCTGCGATTCCGATGAACAGGACACTGCCCATCATCAGGTACGACAGCTGTAGGCCGGAGACGAATGCGTTCAGGACTTCGGTGTCCTCTGATTCGCGGACGTCTCCTAGGTCAGGGGCGTAGCCCATGGACACCATCGCCGCTGTCACGATGGTTGTCGCCACCGCCACGCTGGTCACGTTTGAAGAGTTCCGCACCAGGCTCAACAAGGCTGACACGACCCCGTGCTTGTTAGCCACCCCGGCGCTGAATATCGACGCGCTGTTGGCCGAGTTGAACAATCCATTGCCCATCGGGAGCAGCAAAGCGCTGATGGGCAGAGCCTCGGCGATGACCACCCACTGTACGGTTGGCAGGTCGGTCCCGAAGTAGGTGGCAATTGTCGGCAGGGCGACGTTCACGCTTCCGTGAGTCATCACAGACGCGAAGGTGCCAAACGCTAAGGCGAACAGCACCCACCACTTGTAGTTTTCTCTTTTGGAGAGGCTCTGGCTCAGCAAGATTTTCTTCCCCGCTTAGATTCGCAAAGTCTATCATACCGATTGGATTTCAATTTCGGTCCGCTGAAACGCGGTGTTATAGTGGCGGCATTAGGAATCGAAAGTTCGCGAGGCTCTCTCAATGACAAGTGAGAAACAAAATGCTGCAGACTCATACCACAACTTTTCAGAATTCTACGACCTGTACGTCGGAGATTTTCTAGATGATCTCCCCATGTACGAGAAATATGCCGTGCAGGTCGGTGGGTCGGTGTTGGAGATCGGCGCCGGGTCGGGTCGGTTGACCATCCCTCTGGCCCAGACGGGATTCGCCGTTGCGGCGATGGACGTCTCCGCTACCATGTTGGCGATACTCGATGATCGTCTGAAAGGACTGCCCTCAGTAGTCAGAAATCGAGTCCAGATCATGCAGGCCGACGTTTGCGAACTAGAATTGGGCGCGAAATTCGGTCTCGTCATGGTCCCGTACTACGTGTTCAACTATCTTCTGACACCGGAGGCCCAGAGCCAAGCGCTGGACCGCATCAAGGCGCATCTTGCAGATTCAGGACTCGTGATTGTTGACGCCTTCATCCCTATGAAACGGCTGGCCTCGCCTGACGAAAGACAGATACGGCGTCCAGATGTTGTAGACCCGGCTACTGGAAACCGTATCCGAAGCTGGAACACCTTTCGACTCGATACCCAGAGCAGCATCGAGTACAGGTTCCAACGCTTCGAGATCGAGTCTCCGAACGGAGAATTGCGGGTCAAGGAGTTCACAGTGGAGCGTAGGTACACACTGGCTGACGATCTGGAACGGCTCTTCTTGTCTCACGGGTTCAAAGTGTCGGAGGTGTTCACTGGATACCGAGGCGAACCGCCCCAGCCGGACTCTGAGCAGTTGGTCTATGTCCTTGGAGTCGATTGACATGTGACGATTTCAGACATCAAATTGATGCGTCTTCATGCAGATATTTTGTTTGTGCACGACACCGCCGGACGCCTCGTGTACGTGAATGAACCCGTCGACCCTGAAGACTATCCAGCGCCGATCATCTACGTCGGAAGGACGCAGGATGGAACTGTATATCGTTGTCGCTGGGACGTGCCTGAAGTCATCTGCTTTCAAGTTCAGGATACGGTCAACCGATTTGGCACACTAAACATGACTGAACATCGCGGCTTGGTTCCTGAACTCAAAGACGCGGTGAGGTCGCACGCAGAGGTCGATAATGTGTGGACTGGGCTAGCGCACCGATTCCCCGACGTGGTTGAAGTATTCAGTTGCAATGTCTTCGTAGACCGGTCAAATTCGGAACTGTTGGGTGGGGGATTCGATGACATTATTCCAGAACTCGAAGTAGCACCGCCTTGCGTGGTTCTGGTCGTCGATGGCCGCGCGGTCTCGATCTGCCGAAGCGTGCGAAAATCAGCGTTTGCGGACGAGGCAGGAGTCGAGGCTCTGCCAGAGTATCGACAGCGCGGATTTGCCATCAGCGTTGTGGGCACATGGGCTTCAATAGTGCATGGAGCCGGTCGCATCCGGTTGTACAGCACAGCCTGGAGCAACACACCATCGCAAGGCCTCGCGGCCAAGTTGGGCCTCATCATGTTCAGAACAAACCTGCATATATCAGAGAGATAGGTGGGGGCGGGGTTTCGGCAGTTTGGATGCCAAGTTACGCGGTGATGCCTCCGTCGATGACGAGTTCAGAGCCGGTCACGTATCTCGACTCGTCCGATGCAAGATAAAGGACGCCCAGAGCCACGTCATGGGCGTTGGCGATTATCCTGAGTGGAGTTCTGGCGAGCCACTGCTCTCGTCCTACGCTATCCAGCATCTCTTCGGTCATATCGGTCTCGATGATCCCGGGATGGACCGAGTTGCACCTGATTCCCTCAGGGCCATATTGGACCGCTGTGGACTTGGTGAGCAGTCGGACCAGGCCTTTGCTAGCGCCGTAAGCCGTAGAGGTTGATCCTCGGAGTCCGGCTATCGAGGAGATGTTTACGATTGAGCCTCCGCCGGCCTCCCGCATGGCGGGAATGGCGGCCTTCACGCCGAGGAACACGCCCTTCGAGTTCACGTCCTGTACTCGGTCCCATTCCTCAGCGGACGTCTCCTCGACTCCTTTTCGCAGCAGTATCCCTGCGTTGTTGACTAGAATGTCGAGCTTGCCATAGCTATCGACGGCTGCTCTGACGGCAGCAGCCCAGTCGGCTTCGCTGGTCACGTCCAGGTGGAGGTACATCGCTTCGCCACCCGTCTCGTTGATCTCCGCTTCAATCTTCTTGCCCTCATCATCGAGGATGTCGGCCAGCACAACCTTTGCGCCTTCTTGGGCGAACAGCTTCGCCTCGGCTGCGCCCTGTCCTTTGGACCCGCCTGATATTAGAGCAACCTTCCCGTCTAATCTTCCCATCGGACTCTCCTGAATGACATCGTATTAACTATGTTCCGCAATGATTCAGACTATACGACTGAGCGCTGATGCCGTCAAACGCCATACGCAAGTCTCATCGGCGCATCTGGGGAATCTAGGCGGTATTCGGCAACGCTCTGCTAGAATAGGCCCATCACCGTCTGGAATTGAATCCTGGTCGCAAGAATAAATCGTCTGAACAGGATTGTAGAAAAGTGAACCCTAACTTATTGAATGTCTCCCCGCCATACTGAGCGGAGCATCTGGTCGCGTGTACGCTAACTGTGGTTTGCCATCGACCAGATTCTTCGTCTACGGACTCAGAATGGCGAATTAACTGACGGCTGAAGGTTAATTGCCGACAGCTGTCCCCCAAAAGGATCAAGAGATGAAGTGGACATCCGCCGTATCCGAGCATAGATTCCTGAAGTACGCTGTGGCCGAGTGCGCCGTCGAAATCAAAGAGGCCTTGGGCGACCAGTCTGCTGATCTTCTTGTGGTCTTCGTCTCGGCCCATCATGCCGCCCGTTATGACGAGCTTCCCGGACTAGTGCGTGAGCTTGCAGGCGACGGCGTGTTGATCGGATGCTCTGGCGGCGGAATTATCGGAGCAGGCAGGGAGGTGGAGCAAAGCCCCGGGTTCGCCATGGCGGCGGCGGTTCTACCTGATGTCACTCTCAGCCCCTTCCACATTGAGGACTCCGACCTGCCAGACGGCGATGCCCCACCCGGGGATTGGCAGGCCATAGTCGGAGCATCGACCTCAGACGGAACTCATATGTTGATACTGGCGGACCCGTTCAGTCTGCGGGGCGAAAACCTGCTAGCCGGACTGGATTACGCATTCCCCCGAGCCGCGAAGATCGGCGGCCTCGCCAGTGGCGGAAATCAGCCTCAGGCCAACGCCCTCTTCGCCGGCGAGTTGGTCCACAGGACGGGCGCGGTGGGAGTCGCGATGCACGGGAACATCGAGATCGACACCGTGGTGGCTCAGGGCTGTCGTCCCATCGGAGAACGGATGCAGATCACCTCGTGCGAGAGAAACATGCTTCTGGAATTGGATGGTAAGCCCCCTCTGGAGGTTCTGCGAGAGATGTTCCAAGGTCTTAGCGAGCGAGACCGCCAACTCGCTCAGAACTCGTTGTTCCTGGGCGTTGTGATGGACGCCTTCAACGAGGCGCCGAAGTTAGGAGACTATCTCATCCGCAACATCGTCGGCATGGACGCCCGCGCCGGAGCCTTGAGCATCGGAGAGATGCTCAAGGAGGGCCAACGAGTCCAGTTCCACCTGCGAGACGCCGAGACCTCAACCCACGATTTGAACGCGATGCTGGACCAGTACATGGGAAGCCGTGAGCCTCACTCGGAGTCTGGAGCGTTGCTGTTTCAGTGCCTGGGGCGTGGCGCCTACCTCTACGGACGTCCCGACCACGACACCGATATGTTCCGAGAGAAGGTCAGCGCTATGCCGCTGACAGGGTTCTTCTGCAACGGTGAGATAGGCCAGGTGTCAGGCTCGACATACCTCCACGGCTACACCAGTTCTTTCGGGATATTTCGCCCGAAGGAGTGAGTGAGAGCTTTCAGCCAATAGCAATCTTCCGTCAACAAACGTGCCATGCTGAGACGGCAGTCGAAGTATCTTGTCGCGCAAAATGCGACTCCTGTTTCACCGTGACAAACAGATTCTTCGCATCCGCTCAGAATGACGTTTTGTGAAAATATGAGTCGGAGTCATAGGCCAAGCAGGCGTAGCCCCGATGTCCGAATGGCTTGCTGTGTTTCTTCTGAAAGTCCTGATTCCTCCAGTTGTTTGAGCAGTCGGCGCGGTCTCAGCAGCGGATAGTCGCTGCCGAAGAGTATCTTGTCAGCCCCGACTAGCCTCTCAACCGTCGAAAACACGTCAGCGGTGTACAGAAACGGAGACGCGGCGGTGTCAAAATACACGTTACGCAGCGTCTCCTTCACTTCGGGCATCAGCGCGTAAAATGGCAGGCCGCCTCCCCAGTGAGCGCAGATGATTCTGACGTTCGGGAATTCTTGAGCGTTTTGAATGAATCTCCAGAGGACGTCCGGCGTTGTGCGACCCTTGCCCGCGTAGAGATGCCCCGCAGGCTCGGAAGAATGGGTCGAGATTATCAGGCCATGATGCTCGGCGGCTTCAAGCAGGGGAGTCATCACGCCTTCGTCTCCAAGATCATAGCCCTGGGTGTCGGGATGAAGCTCACCGACCCCTCGAAGCCCTGCGCGGGCGCATCTGTCCACCTCCAGCGCCGCCTCGCTGCCCCATGCCGGGTTGAGCCCTGCGAAGCCTGTCAGTCGGGTGGGGTTGTCTCGGACTGCCTCGATGATATAGTCGCTCACCTCGCGGGCCAGACCCGCGTCAGTCCAACCCATGCCCATTACAACTGCCCTATCTATGTCATCTTCGTCCATAATCTTCAACAGGTCTTCGACAGTGGCGATTTTCGCCTTTGGGTCGGAATACAGCGCTCCGAACGTGGAGTCGCGCCCAAGCCAGCGGTCGCGCTGGTCCTTGAGCCACGGCGGGAAGATGTGAGTGTGAAAGTCGATGGTCAAAGTTGACTCAAAGAGTCTTTGACTGAGTTCGAGCCTCGGATTCTTCCAGCAATTCCGCAGCTTTAAGAACCACTTCGAGTTCCTCCTGAGACAACTCATCGGCGATGCGCTGAACCTTCCGCGCTCTGGCGGCCTCCATCACATGAAGGCCTGCGCCTCGGTGGGTAGGACGTTGACGGCGCGGCGGTCGTCCTCAGATGGCTCTCGATGGGCGAGGCCGTCGGCTTCCAATGCGTCCAACATCCTGGTCACAGCCGGGACCGAGACATTCTCAGCCCGAGCCAGTTCGGACACATTAACGGGGCCACCGAACACTATCACAGACAGCAGTGACTGTCGTGCGGGCGTGATCTCATCTCCGTGTGTCGCTTGAGACACACGGAGCATCATGTGGATGGACAGGCTATTCAACCGATTTGTCGCGTCGGTAAGTATCGTTTTGTCCAGATCAGTAGGGATCGGTGGTATTGTCATATGGGTTTAACACTATTAATAATTAAACTTGTTAAGTATTATCGAGGACTTTCACTTTGAAGTCAAGCCAGTGAGTCGCAAATTCACAGATCAATTAGCTTTCAACACCATCGAACAGATTCACATCAGCGTCACCGACATAGACGAGTCTGTGGCATTTTACAGGGACATTCTGGGCACGACTTCCTGTTCTAGGTTCCAGGGCGGGACATGGCGTTCTTCGACTGTGGAGGAGTGCGCTTATATCTCGGCATTCCTGAGCGTCCTGAATTTAAGTCCACGGCCATCATTTATTACCGGGTTGACGACATCCAACAAGTTTGGAAGTCGTGCATGGGCAAGGGCGTGAATGTGGTGAGCAAACCTCACATGATTTCCCGCATGGAGGGCCATGAGTTGTGGATGGGCTTCTTCAACGATCCTGACGACAACGTGGCAGCCATTATGAGCGAAGTCCCACTGGCGTCATAGTTGATCAAGTTTTTTGGCTACGATCCACAAGAACGTCTCCGACTCTCCGTGGAGAGAGGCTTCTTCTCCCCGCAAGTAAGTTGTCTCTTCCAGGGCAGAGATGGTTACGAGTCCTGATTCGTTGACAATGCGACGATTGGTGTCAGCATCGAACGTGCTCCAGAACATCGGCGTTCCCATCCACGTCTCGTCGCAATCAGCTTCGATATCGCGGACGCCCAGGCAACCAACGAATGTCCCGCCGGGGCGTAGCCACTTGGCGATGGCGTTGATAAGCGCGGCCTGCTCGTCCCTGGGCAAATGGATGATGGAGTAGAAAGCGCTGATGCCATCAAAAGTGGCGGAAGGGAAATCCAGCGTTGCCATATCGGAACAGATAAATTCGGCATCGGGGACGTTGGCCCTCGCTCTCTTCACCTGCATCTCGGAGATGTCCACGCCAATTACCTGCAATTTGCGGGCCAGCCGTCGGGTTGTGGGTATGCCAGAGCCGCATCCCAGGTCCAGCGCTCTAGCTCTTTCATCAAGGCTGTCGAGCAGGACGCTTTCGTACTTCGTACGCTGCGCCGTTCGTGAGCGCGTGGCCTGGTTCCCGTAGATTTCACCTATCTCGTCGTACCCCGCTGCTACGGTGCTCTTGTGATCCCGTGGGTTCATGTTTTTGACCGATTTCATGAGTTGAGCCAATCGTCAAATTCCTGGTCGGTTCTATACTGGTATGCTGAGCCGCCCAGGTCTCTGAACAGCTCGACCTCTCGTCGAGTGTCTTCGATTAGGAGGCTGTTAGCATATCCGAACTCTGGGCGGAGAGCGTCGAAAACTGCGTCCCATAGGGGTTGTTTCGAGGGCAGTTCCACCCTGAAGTTTGAGGAGCTTACTAAGGAGTCGAACTCCCGGTCCAGGCCGTGAGAGGGAACGATGACCTCTCTGAAGATGTCTGCGTTGCCAGTGACCAGAGCCAGATTTCGACCGTCAGCCCTCTGGGTTCTCGCAAAATTCCAGACTGACTGATTGAAGGACATCCGAGAGCATCCCCGAGCGAGCGCCGATTGTATTTCGTTTGCCGATAAGCCCAGGCAGTCGGACAACCGCTCGGAGACTTCATGCGATGAGATCAAACCGCCCATCCACCGCCGGCCAATCTCCGAATCACGGGAGAACACAAACTGGGCGATGCGGTCGGTGTATTGAGGGCCCAACTCACGGAAGTAGTAGTCGGAACTCAGCGTGAATCCGAAGTCGATTATCACGGCTCGGATGTCGGGGTATTTTTTCATAATGCCAGCTAAAGTCTCAAAATAACGTCCCTGACACCTGAATCCCGACTACCTCAAACCTCGCAATACTCTACTGCGCCGTCATCCCACCGTCGATGACCAGTTCCGAGCCAGTCATGTAGGATGATTCGTCTGAAGCCAGATAAACGATCCCTTTGGCGATCTCATACGGGTCGCCGATTCTTCCCATCGGGATTCGGCTCAACATGAACTCTTGGCGTTCTGGGTCGTCAAATCCTCGCCTGGTCAGCGGGGTGGCGATGAAGCCGGGGTGGACCGAATTGACACGAATGTTCTCAGATGCATACTGGACTGCTGCCGACTTGGTGAATATCCGAATCGCCCCTTTTGCCGCATGGTAGGCCGTAGAGCCGACACTGCCAACGATGCCGTATATGGACGATATGTTGATGATGGAGCCGCCGCCGACCTTCCGCATCTCCGGGATGGCGTATTTAGTGCCCAGGAACACGCCCTTGGCGTGGACGTCCATCTGACTCTGCCAGATGTCTTCGGTGGTCTCCTCGACGTCGCCAGGGGCGCCGGTTCCGGCGTTGTTGACCATGATGTCCAGCCTGCCGAAGTTCGATATGGTGGTCTCGATGGCGTTTTGCCAGTCCTGTTCGTTGGTGACGTCAAGCTTGACGAACAGGGCGTCATGTCCGGCGTCACGAAGCTGGGATGCCGTCTTCCCCCCATCCTCGACTGCGATGTCTCCCAGCACAACCTTGGCGCCTTCCTGCACGAAGAGACGCGCCGACGCGCCGCCAAAGCCCATCAACTCGCCCTCGACGCCGTGTGCGCCGCCGGTAATCAGAGCAACCTTTCCTTCGAGCCTCATATCCAGCGCCTCCAAACGTGTAATTGATTGTGGTGGGCCGAATTATAACAGTTGTTGGTGGGGATGGTTCGTGGTAGATTGCGTTCCAGCGATCAGCCTTCAGCAGTCAGGTTTCAACCAATTCAAGGCGGTGGATTAGTGACAGAATCCCAGCCGGTCATTGACGCTCAGAACATCATGTTCAGCTACGGTTCCCGTGATATCTTGAAAGCGCTGACTCTGACAGTCAATCGGGGCGAGATATTTGGGAAGCTGGGAGACAACGGAGCGGGCAAAACCACCTTTATCCGTATCCTGGTGTGGATGTTGAAACCGAACTCTGGCTCGATTCGTGTTCTCGGAGAAGCGCCCTCGACCAGGCAGGCCCGGTAGGTCATGAAAGACAAAACTCCATCGCGCTTGCTGTTGCGGCTCCTCTCATCGTCATGGCGCTCGTGGGATTTAGCCTGGTCGACCAGAAACCCGTGTTGAACTGGGTGGCGTCGGGCCTACGTGGGGTGGTCGTCCGATTTTTCACCTTCCTGCTTACAGGCGTGAGCTTTCTCAGAGAACGGGCGCACGGGACTCTCGAGCGGCTGATGACCACCACTGTTGCCCGCGATGACATACTGGTGGGGCACTTGCTAGGGTTTCTGTTGTTTGCCGCAATTCAGACAGCGGTGATACTGGCTTTCACCTTATATGCGCTTCAGA
>DCAW01000064.1:0-8677 GCA_002313895.1 Dehalococcoidia bacterium UBA1123 | reverse complement strand
ATATGCGCTTCAGATTGACTACCAGGGGAACACTTTCGAGGTAGTCGCGCTGTTGATGCTGGTTGTGCAGGTGGCAATGAATCTTGGAAATTTCGTGTCAACCTTCGCGCGCAACGATTCCAGGTTGCGCAGTTCATCTCAATAGCGCTGGCGCCTCAAATAATTCTGTCGGGATTGATCGTGCCGACGGACCAAATGCCGGGGGTCATGGAGACGATATCCATAGTTCTACCCCTAACGTATGTCGTCGAGAGACTTCGAGGGATAATGGTCATGAGGCAGAGCCTTGCTGATGTGTGGGCTGATCTGTTAGTTTTGGCAGGCTTCGGAGTTGGATTGCTGGTCACGGCAGTCGCCACCCTACGACGAACATGATGGTCGACTCTCCTGAGTTCGACACTTCGCTATCACCTGACTCGGATACATAATATGCGGCACCGATCATGATGCCACCTTCGGGTGGGATCTTATGGAAAGGCACGCTTTCGGAAGAGTTGTTCACATATTGGGAGTGGTGCTCTGGATCGGCGGTGTCGCCTTGGAGACAACCGTGCTGCTTCCGGCTATAAAACCACTGAAATCGGCGGAGGAGCAGATCTCAACCTTCGAGATGATCGAGTCACGATTCGCGTGGCAGGCTAGAGTTACGACTCTGCTGACAGGACTTTCGGGGGGTACATGTTGTATTACACCGACGGCTGGAATCGATACACTGATTTGAGATTCTGGTGGCTCCATGCCATGATGATGGGCCGGGTAATGTTCATAGTGATTCTGTTCGTGCTGGAACCGCTGATATTACACTGTTGGTTCGTGGACCGCGCAAAAATCGACTTGGTCAGGACACTTACTCTCGTGTATCGTTTCCCTGTGGCGGTGCTGGGACTGAGTCTCGCAACCATTGCTGGGTCGGCCGCGGGCAGTCATGGCTCGTTTTGGGTCTAGACAAAACGTCCCGGTGCGTATTGGTTAGGGAGGGCGTGAGGATCGGTTCACCCGTGTGAACGCTCCGCCAACTCCTTGAGGCTCGACGCAAACTGCTTAAACGAGGGGTTGAGGTCGGGAATCGTCCGTCCATATAGAGGAAGAAGCGGGCCGGTGAATACCTCCTGCATGGAGAACTGGTGGCGCCGTCATCTCCAGGCGACAGGGTGAAGGTGTGGACGCCCTTCAACAGGCCCATCGGCATTCCGCCTACCCAGGTCATGCGTTGTTCAGGCTCGAACTCAGCGACCTTGACTAAAAGCGCGATTTAGACTGAGTTTTGTGGAAATCTTGATCTTCTCTCCGAGAGCGACACGACCCTCGACTCTGATTGTTCCCGGCTCCCAGTCCGGGTATGCGGGGGCGTCGGTCAGAATCTGCCAGATGGCTTCAGGGCTGGCATTGATGGTTGCTGCGGAGTGAATTCCTTCATCGGCGCTCCTCCACAGTGGCGAATTGGACCGGCACAACGTTATGATTTGAAGCGAAGTATATCAGCACATCAAAACCATGGGATTGGTTAAACACGCCTCAATAGTGAGCGTTGTCAGAGTTTTATTAATCTTGGCCGGGGCATTCCTGGTCATAGGATTACTGGTGCGACAGATGAGCTTTATAGACCAACAGATGATCTATTTCCCAGACGGGGAATTGATCGCCACGCCCGCCGATGTGGGACTGGAGTATGAGGACGTTAACCTCACGGCTTCCGATGGCGTCCAACTCCATGGGTGGTTCGTGCCTGGAGAGGGCAGGCTCACATTCCTGTGGTTCCACGGCAACGCTGGCAATATCAGCCATCGCGTGGACAACATCATGATGCTGAACAGCGCTCTTGGCGCCAACATCATGATTATCGACTACCGGGGCTACGGTCGCAGCCAGGGCAGCCCATCGGAGAAAGGGTTGTACCTGGACGCCGAGGCCGCTTTCGAGTATCTAGTGTCGGAGCGAGGCGTTGATTCTGAGACAGAGCTTGTGCTGTTTGGCCGCTCTCTGGGCGCCGCTGTCGCGGTGGAAATGGCAGTTCGTCATCAGGCGCGCGCGCTGATTCTGGAGTCTGGATTCACGTCGGTAAAGGACATGGCGCATCGTGCGTTTCCGTTCCTGCCGCCGAACGTTCTTCTGACCATGGTGGAGGCTCGATTCAACACAATATCGAAGATCGGAAACGTGGATTATCCCGTCATGGTGCTTCACGGCGACCAGGACGAAATCGTGCCCTTCGAGTTGGGATTGGAGCTGGTTGAGGCGGCCAGTGACCCGAAGCTGTTTTATAGAATTCAAGGCGCGGGACACAACGACACGTACGACGTTGGCGGGGAGCCGTATTTCGAAGCGCTGAGGGAATTTATACTCGGCATTGACGTTGGCAGTTGAACAAACGTGCCGTATCTGATCGGCCCGACATCAGGTTTGGGGAGTCTGGACATACGAATCCGGTTGTTGTCAACAACGGTGAAATACCCGGCCCAATCACGATGTGAGGCCGATAGGTCAACAATTGCGCTGGCTGAGCGCGTTGGACTGTCAGCCCGAGCGCGAAACAATAATACTCCAGCTGGAATGCTGACTCCATGCTGGAATGTGAGAATTGTGCGTCCGGTTTCGACTGCCAACGCGACAACACCTTCGTCAGCAATCCCTGGACTCAAGTCACCTACCCATGCTAGATCGTGCTCTGCCTGACGAATAGCGTTAGTAATTTCAACTGGGAAATTTTCGTTTGCGAGGAACAGCAAAGGTTAAATGTTGACAGGATATTCCTTTATGTCCTTTACCATGTCATTAGCGTAGTGAAGACATGCAGCTATGTCTTCAGCGGAAACGTGAGGGTAATTCCGAAGTATTTCCCCATGTGACCAACCGTTCGCTAGGAGGTCTATGATGAGCTCGACGGAAATTCGCGTTCCTTTAATCACTGGCTTGCCCATCAAGACTTTTGGGTCTCCGGCAATTCGTTCACGCCACTCCATTGCAACCCTCTCCTGGAATGTTGTCCTGTCCTTCCATTCAGCTTACGCCATCGTCTGTGGCCCCGCTATTGACATCAATCCACCTGCGCCGTAGTGTGACGGCAGTCACGGAACACCAAAAGGAGGAATCATGGAGTTTGGATTCGGACTTCCAACACGAGGCCCGCTGGCGACGCCTGAGAACCTTGCCGCTCTTGCTGGCAAAGCTGACGAGCTTGGCTTCGGGTTCATCAGCGTCAGCGACCACATTGTTATACCCAACAGCATCGCTTCGACCTACCCGTATAACGAATCTGGAGAGTACGCGGGGGGCGATGCAGGCGAGTGCCTGGAACAGCTTACGACGTTGACGTTTTTGGCTGCTAACTCGACCAACGTTCGGCTTCTCACGTCGGTGATGGTCCTGCCTCATCGGCCTCCGGTTTTGACAGCGAAGATTCTCTCTACAATCGACGTGTTGTCCAAAGGACGTATGATTCTGGGGTGCGGTATCGGTTGGATGCAAGAGGAGTTTGAAGCGCTAGGCGCTGAGCCCTTCGACCAGCGAGGTGCGGTGGGCGACGATTACCTTCGAATCTTCAAGGAGCTTTGGACCAGCGACAGCCCCAGCTACGACAGCGAGTACGCGTCATTTTCGGACATCTCCTTCAATCCCCAGCCGGTTCAAAAACCGCATCCTCCTATTTGGGTTGGCGGCGAAAGCCCTCCGGCCCTGAGACGGGCGGCGACTCTCGGAGATACGTGGTATCCCATCGGCGCCAACCCTCGATTCCCAGTAGGAACGCTGGAGCAGTATAGCCAGTATGCCGCACGAGTCCGACGTTACGCTGAGGAAGCAGGCCGAGACCCGTCCGAGGTAGGTTTCGCCTTCAGCGCTGGATGGTACAACGACCAGGAGGCCGCGACCGGCTCGGATGGCAACCGAAAGCCTCTAACCGGCACGCCTCAGCAGATCGCCGATGATGTGAAGGCCTATGAGGAGTTGGGAGTCAGCGACCTGATGCTTGGCTTGCAGGCGCCCACGCTCGAAGAGACCTTCATCAAGCTGGAACGATTCACCCAGAATGTGAAGACGCTGGTCGGCTAATTTCTACTATCTGAACAAATTTAATAATGTGGAGCAATTGATGAAAGCTGTCTATATTACCGAGCACGGGGGGCCCGAAGTCCTGCAATACGGAGACCAGCCTGAACCGTCTATCGGTCCCAATGACGTGAAGGTGCGGGTGCGTGCCGCTGCGCTGAACAGGCTGGACGTTTACACCAGGGCAGGGGTGCGCGGCACGCGTCGGAAGTTTGACGGCAACGCTCACATAATGGGCGGCGACTCCGCCGGGGAGGTCGTCGAAGTGGGCAGTGAGGTATCTCAACGGAAGGTCGGAGATCGAGTTGTGGTCAACCCTCGTATGACGTGCGGTCAGTGTCACCCGTGCCTTGCTGGTCAGGAAGAGTTCTGTCCCAGCGCTGGCATGTTGGGTTCGTCAAGAAGCGGGAGCTATGCCGAGTTCGTGGGCGTTCCCGCCACCAGCACTGTGCTTCTGCCGGACAGCTTGTCATACGAGCAGGCGGCGTCGATGCCGACTGTGTTCCTGCCAAGCTGGAACATACTGGTGAGGCGCGGCGAACTCAAACCCTGGGAGACTGCGCTTATACTGTCGGCTTCCAGCGGCGTCGGAACGGCGGCCATTCAGGTTGCCAAAAACGTCGTCGGAGCGAAGGTTATCACCACCACCAGCACCGAGGAGAAAGTCGAGAAGGCCCGTCAGTTAGGCGCGGATGAGGTTATCAACTACAAAGAAGAGGATATTGCTGACCGAGTGAAGGAGATAACCGGAGGCAGGGGCGTGGACGTGGTTCTGGATCATGTGGGAGCCGATTTCTGGCCTGCCGCCACCCGTTCTCTTGCGATGGGCGGTCGCTACGGAATTTGTGGCGTGACGTCGGGATACCGCGCCGAGCTTCAGATGGGCATCATGTTCACTCGATATCAGACGGTGTTCGGAGTGTTCATGGGCCGCAAAGAAGACATGCGCCAGATTATCGACTTGGCGGGGCGAGGCGTCGTCAAAGGCGTAATCCACCAGACTTTCCCACTAGAGGATGCCGCCAAGGCTCACGAAGTCATGGAGGGCCTGAACTTCTTCGGCAAGCTGGTTCTGACCATGGAGTAAACGAGAATCAGTCCGCCTGAGCCGCGTCAATTCAGCGACGGTGGTTCCTTGGCCAGGTACTTGTCCAAGGCTAAATTCACCTACTCCTGTAGGTCGCCGAACTCTTGTGGGAGGGAAAATAATTGCTTGGGAATTTTCACCAGGACTTTCGGTTCGTCGGCGTTCTGCGTTGCCAGCGCGGCAGACCAGATGGACGCGAGGGAGGTGAGTATAGTCAGTATTGCGACAACGGTGGTCGCTGCAACCTTGAGCGTGAACCGGGTTGCCTTGCGGAGGACGGTTGACCGATATATCCGCGAGGCGAACTGTTGTATGAGACTGACAAACCTCATTTCCAAACCCTCAAAATCGTCTACCAAAACCAGGCAATTCTGAGACTGGTGTCGAAGAATCTGGCCCCGCAGAACGCCCATCGCGTAAAGCGACCAGATGCTTTGCTCCGTTCAGCATGACACCGGAAGATTTTGTTACACGCATTAAGCCGTCTTTGCGGTTCAGCGAGTCGCGAGCACCGCGTCCGATTCCCTGGAGATGAATGACACGAGTTTGAGAGACTATAGCTTATTGCACGCCATAGCACATGGGCGACCCTTACGAGGAACCCGTGCGTCTTAATAGAGACGAAGCGGCGCAATCGCTTTTACCCTGTTCTCAGCGCTTCGGTGGGGGACATATTGGCGGCGCGCAGAGCGGGATAAAATCCGGCAACTCCGCCTATCAACACTGAGGACACCATGCCGCCCACGACTGCCAATCCAGGTATGATCAGTGACCAGTCTTGCGAAATGGCGTATATTGCCGTGACCAATATTCCCATCAGGATTCCCGCAACCCCGCCGATGCCGGACAGCAGCAACGATTCAGACAGGAACTGGGTGGCGATGTGAAATCTCGTGGCCCCCAAAGCCCGACGCAGGCCGATTTCGTTGCGACGCTCGATGACGGCTATCACCATCACGTTGGCAATGCCGATCCCGCCGACCAGCAGGGCGACGGCGCCCAGACCCACGAAGAGGTTCGTGAATGTGCTGGTGGCCGCGACTCTAGCCTCTAAGACATCGGATGCGCGGCTGACCTGCACCTCCTCTGGGCTTTCAGGATTCACGGTAGCCGCCATGACCGACCGAACGTCAAGGATGTGTTCAGGAAAGGCGCGCACGTAAATCACATCGGCATCAACATCGTGATCCAAGAACTTTTCGGCGGCTCCGTAACCGATAATCGCGGCTCTATCCAGGTCTGCGGCTAGAAGCAACGGATTGAGGATGCCGATGACCGTGAACCACCGCTCGCCAAGCCAAAGTTGATGCCCAATGGACAAGTCACGAATACCCAGGCGCTCAGCGGCGACGGCGCCCAGCACGACGGCTGGAAACTGTGAAGTCACCTGGGAGAGAAAAACGCCTGCTTTCAGGCTGCCTTGTTGGGCGTTGATCAAGTTAAGGCCACTCGCGACTATAGTGATCCCCCTTGTCCTCCCGTCCGCAATCAGATCGTTGCGATAAACCCCGCCCGGAACCTTGCTTACGGTTGCGACTTCGTAAACGGGGGAAATCCGACGGATCATTGCGGGCGCATCGTCGGGCAGACTGACCGGGCCCGCGCCGAAACCTTGCCCAGCTTCGATTGTCAGGAGATTCGTGCCCAGCGCATCCAACTCCTTGATGAGATCAGCGCTGCCTGATGCAGACAATCCCAGGACGCTTATCAAGGCCGCTATTCCAATCGTGATGCCCAGCGCAGAGAGAGCGGAGCGCAGTCTCCGTGTTCGGAGTCCCGAACTCCCGACTCGCAGCGTTTCCAAAAAGCTCAGACGGCTTTTGGGCAATTCCATTTGGATTTCGGCGCGTTCAGTCATGGGCATTTCCAGGCACAGTGCTCGAATCGAATTCAATACGCCCGTCCTTCAACGTGATCTGGCGGGCGCACATCTCCGCCACTTCAGGATCGTGGGTGATCAGGATGACGGTGGCGCCATCGTGATTCAAGCTGACCATTAGCTCCATCAACGAGGCAGTGTTTTGAGAATCAAGGTTTCCGGTCGGCTCATCGGCCAAAATAAATGACGGGTCGTGGACCAGCGCTCTTGCGATTGCCACTCTCTGCTGTTCGCCGCCTGACATTTCGTTGGGGAGATGGGCAAGGCGATGCGAGAGGCCGACTCGCTCTAGCATCGCTTCAGCTCGTCGTTTTCTCTCACGTTCCGGAGTTCCAGAGTACAGCAGGCCATTCCCCACGTTCTCGGTGGCTGTGACGCCGGGCAACAAGAAAAAATCTTGGAAGACAAATCCGACGTTTCGTGATCGGATGCCAGATAGCGCCCCATCAGACAATCCTGAGGTGTCGAGTCCATCAATGAAAACAGAACCGGCTGTTGGCCTTGTGAGGGTGCCAACGAGGTGGAGAAGGGTGGACTTTCCGCTGCCCGACGCTCCAACTATCCCCAAAAGCTCCCCACGAGGCACGGAAATAGACACTTCTGACAGCGCCTCCACCGGAGGCGTCCCTGGATAGATTTTGCTAACCTGATTGAGTTCCACGGCGTATGGCGAGTCTGAGGCGAGACTACTCATTGTGGCGTCACGACTTCAATGCCCGCTTCAAGACCCAGCCCGGTGACTTCGACCCATCCGTCAGCGTAAACTCCTGCGTCCACGGGCACTAGCCTTGTAGAGGTCGGCTCAATAACTTCGAGGGCATATCCTCCCCCTAGAAGCGCCAACAAACTCGTCACAGGAACCGACAGAACACCTTCGGCAAGATTTTTGGTGATCGAAACGGTGACTGGCGCGCCTGTCCATTCGTATAAGTTTACATCCCCGTCAATAGCGACAGTCACCTCAAGGTACGGATCGTTCTGGCCCCCCTGGGGGACGACCGCGATGCTTCCGATCTCTATGACAGCCCCAGTGACTATGCTCTCATCGGGGAGTTCGATCCTCACCTCTGACCCGACATCTATCAGGCGCTGGTCGGCAACTTCGATGGTGGTTATTACCCTTTGCAATGATTCTGCGGTTGTCCAGATGTTTCCATCTTGCACTATCTGTGTTTCCACCCTCTCAATTGAGAAAAGAGAGACCAACGTGGAACTAGGAGTAATAGTAGCGCCAAGACTGGGGTACGACGACGAGGACTCGACAACCGAAGTTCCTGGGAGAAAAATAACGTCTCTGAAAGCGATTTCGCCTGTTGGGGTGAGGCCTAAATCCACCTGCATTTGTCGAATCGCGTCGGCGGTTTCAGTGTCGAAATTCTGGTCAACGATGAGCGACTCGAATGAGCCGTGTCCAAGCGCCACCAGGTTTTCTTCTAGCTGTCTGATGTCTTCGCCCGGGGTCATGCCGTTCTGAAATTCTCTCCATGCCGGCGAGCCTCCGAACATCAATACCCCCGCCGAAGAACCTTCTTTTAGTCCATCGCGGATTGCCAATGCAGTATCCAGAGACGCTCTGGCGCTTTCCAACGAAGCCTCAGATTGGGCAAGCTCTGTTGCAGAAGAGGGGGCGTCCAGCGCGGCGCGGTTTTCCTGCGCTGACTTGAGCG
>DCAW01000047.1 GCA_002313895.1 Dehalococcoidia bacterium UBA1123 | reverse complement strand
ACCAACAATCCTGGAATTGCCAGGCCGTTCTCGTCGAATCCCACCGCGCTGAAATGCACACTTTCGCCCACTGTTGCGGTTGCCAAATCCGGATCGACTGACACGTCGGTGAGCAATCCGATGATATTGATGTCAACGAAGGCAGACTTGGTGATCAACTCGCCGTCCAGTTTTTGAGTCACCGTGGCGCGAACCGCCGATTCGTATATGCCGGGCAGTCCCGTTGCCTTGAAGCTACCGAATGGGTCAATTTTGCCCACGCCGTCTTGCACAACCTCCCAGGTGATCGAGACATTGTCCGCCGCTCGGCCCTCGGCATCCAGCGCTCTTGCTGCAAGAATAGTGCGACCGCTGGTGTTGAGTTTCACCGCGTCAGGCCGAGCAACCACAGTGTCCAGACGCCGCGCCTGCCGATCCCCTCGAATCACGACCGATGCGAAATCCACAGCATGGATGACGCCATTTTCGCCAGGGATTATCGCCTCGACCTTCACCGCCTCGGTGAACACTCCGGGGTCGGCCCCGGCTACGAACAGTCCGGTGCCAGACACGGAACCGGCAAGGGGCGCTTCCATCGACCATCGGATTTCTGCGCCTGCAATAAGCTCGCCCAACCCGTTGATGGCGACCGCCCTCAGTTGCATGTCCTCGCCGTGGGCGATCTGGAATCTTTGCGGGAGGACCTGAACGGTCAGGTTTTCTTTGGAGTTGGGAACGTCCAGCACTGTGACATCCACGGAGTCCGTTATCTCAATGCCGTTCCAGCGACCCAAGACCGTCACGCCGTCAATGTACGTGCCCGGCTGCGCGGACACGGAAAGATAGCCAATGGAATTCAGCTCACCCATGCTCTGGTCTTTGATAGACCATTCATAACTTACGCCTGGCACCACAAGACCGTGCTCGTCGTAAGCCACCGCCCGGAATCGGTATAGCTGGCCTGTCAGCACAGCGGGTTTCGTCGGGAGTATCACGATCTCGGCGAGAGATGCCTGCTTGGCATCGCCAACAACCGTAACTGGAACGCTAGACACAGTGTAGACAAGCCCATCGTCAGTTTTCTGAACAACTGTGACCGTAATAGCGTCGGGGAAATCCCCGGGCTTACGTCCAGCGGTGAAAAGCCCTGTGGGCTTTATGGTCCCAGCCCTCACGTCGTTAATCGTCCACACCAGTTCAACATCGTCGGTAGGCGACCCGTCTGCCAAAAACGCGGTCGCCGTCAGGATAATCGATTCCTCCAGATCAACAACGACGATTTGCGGCGTGATGACGATTTCGCCAAGAGCAGGCGGGCCTGTCTCTTTGCGCTCGAGGATCATTACCGATGCAGTAACCGTTTTTATAATAGTGGATTCGGCCTGCTCTTGGACCACAGGCACGGGTTCCGGCTCAGAACACCCCATTATCAGTGTAAGCGCGGCCAACACCGCTATTAGTGTCGTCGCGGCGATCCCGGATTTCGACTGTGGGATGGGCCTATCCACTCCGCTATGAATCCTTGGAAAATGTCACTCGTATGGTTTCGTCACGAGTCAGGGGGCTGGATATGGTTACCAGACCATCATTTCCAGCGGCGTACGGCATCGAGCTAGATGCAACGCTATGCCCGTCTGGCGGAACGAGTTCCAACGACAGTTTTCTTTGCCTAACTCCTGGTTGTTTTTGAATCGTCAAAGTATAGATCAGATCATCGCCGTCAGACACCACCGTGTCCGCTGGCAGGTCGTATACCAACTCAACCTCGCGACTCTCAAGGGCCGGAACGGTAGCCAATCCAGAAAAGACCACCTTGTCGTGACTGGAAGACAGAGCGCCCGTCTCCTGGCCTGGAGTCCCAACGCCTATCTCCACCGACACGCTCAATTCGGGGAGCGGCAACGATGTCTGGCTTAGCATTCTGCTTCCATTAGGAATATAAACACGAATGAAGTCCCAGTAACAGGCGTTCACCAGTTGATTATAATCCGTTCCTCGATTCTGCCATTGCGGCTCACAGGGGGCTGAACCTGGTCCACTGTGGTTGACATACTCAACCGTTAACCTGGCTCTGGGTCGTTCTTCTCTGCTCAAGTCCACTGAGTAAGTCACGTTCCGCTCTATATTGCGGTCCACCTTGCTCCAACCAACGTTGGAGTCGACCACGTACAGATAATCGCCCTCAGTCTGTTTTACCTCCCCAGCCCAGCCCAGCGCTTCCACCGCAGACTGCGCGTCAAGGTCATCAAAGTATAACACCATGTCTCGGGAGTCCAACGCCTTGTACATGGCCGAGGCAACGCGAATCAAGTCTGTCAGCGACGTTTGAGTTCCCAGTTTGTCGAGCACGCCCTGCAGAACCAGGTCTGAGTAGGCCCTGCCGTACAAGTCTGTCCCCTGCTCCAAAACGGTTATGAGGTTGTTTGGAGTTATCGGGTCTCCTCCCTCGGGTGGAACGATGCCTCCGATAGCTTCGATCAGCGCCAAGAACGCCCATTGGTTTATCCCCAGCACGCCGTCAACATCTTGATTCTGACCGATCCTGAACATCGCCTTGGCGTTCTGGGCGGTTGTCCGAAAATCCGGGTCCCAAGAGACATCTCTTAGCAACCATACCCAAGCATTCATGTGTTCTTCAAGGCCTAATGGCGCCTTCGGATACAATTCAAGCCTCTCCCAGTCGTCGACACGCACCGCATCGTAGTAGGAAACGCCCTTGAGGGAGTCGCTCTGAAACTCTAGAGTCCACAGGGCCGAAACGAACCCGCCCGTGCCCCGAAGCTCATCGGACGATTGCCCCAACATCAGGAAGGTTCGCGGTTCGTCGCTACCCAATAGGCGGTGCGCCACCGGAGCAACGCCATCCAGCATCCGGAGCCCAAGCTCAACCTCAGAGACGAAATCCAGCATCCCAGGGAGGCCCGAAGACCCTGTTGGCAGACTGCCTTCTTCTTGAAGCTGTCGCAGTGAGGCCTGGGCCGTTGAGAGTCTATCAGCGACTTCGGACAAACCTTCTAAATTTTTGCTGACCGCCGCCAGCGCGTTCAGCAAAACTCCTTCGCTATCCAGCAGGCCGCCCTCCGCGTCCTTCACGATGTCGTGAGCCGGTCTCAGAGCCTCGAAACCCTGGACGCCGGCTTCACCGATTTCGACCAACGCGTCCATGAGGCGTTCGAGGGAGTTCAACCGTTGAGCAAACGGCCCTGTGTCGACTAGCCTGGATAGGCTCGCGACCGCTTCAGAAGCGACGGCTTTCACCGAAGCAGCCTGGTCGTTGAATCCTGACAGAGCCGCGAATACTGAGTCGATGTCGGAAGTAGAATCGGACGGCGCGCTTCCGTCAAAAAGCGCCAACAAAGGGCCGGACGCCTCAGCCAGGTCCAGCAGCGCCTCCATTAGCTGAAGCGACTTCTGGCCTGCTTCGGCGGCATCGGCCATCACGGCCTCAGCTTTCTCCAGATCGTCGATGTATCCAGAAACCGGCTCGATGCGTTCCGCTAAAGTGAATCTATAAGGCCTGCGAACGGCCAGAAGTTGCCCGTCGCTATCGACCAGCCCTGACTGCATATCTGTCAGGCGGGACCGGAATTGTTCCACGGAGGACTGGTCCAACGAGGACAACAAAGCCGTCTGAGCTTCATCATATGCTTCGAGAAATCCAGTCGCCCAGCCCAACAGTCCATCGGCATTATCCAGGTCAGACTTAATACGGCCAATCTGGGAATGCAGACTGGCGCCTTCAATTGACAGCACGGGCATCCACGAGGCAGACGCAGCAAGCCTTCCTGACCAACTGGCGGCGCGCATGGATGCGCGAAGGTCGTCAGTCAACTCGGCTATCTGTCGTTCTGCCCCTTCCAGGCCGGAGTTTTGCTGACCCAACAGATTTCCGCTTACCACCCCGCGCAGATCAGATAGCTTCGGCCCGCCATCTGACGTCACTTGGATTCCCGCCATCAATAGGGAAATCCCAGCGGTTCCGAATGCGAGAACGGAGATCGCCGCCAGGGCAGGCCAACCTCTGGACAGTATCACGCCTATGCGATGGCCCAACCACGCCAGGGCATCGTCGGATGTTTTGAGTATTTTTTGCACCGTGTTCTGTTCAACGGGCGGTTTAACTTCAGAATCGCGTACTCTGATTAGATAGCGCTTGTGATTTCAATGTCAAACGCGCTTGACCCAAATCGACCTAATTCAGAGTGGCCACGGCGAACACGACTCGGAAAGGCTTGCAGTAGAGCCACCGAATTGAACGTCACCATATCATTCCCTGCGGGCAGTGGGTAGCTCTCCTTGCCCATGTTGCCTTTCAATTTGCTCATCTCAATGAAGCCAGCCTCAAGGACCTCAGAGCTGCTCTCGGGATTAGCATTCGGGGAGAGGATGACACGAAGGTCTGGCCCGTTGGTCACCTGGAAATCCTCCAATCTCAGGAGGGTCGAACCGTCTGGCAGGTCATATATCGTGGCCGAGCCAGAGCCTTTATGAGAGCGGTCGTCGTCCCTGACATCCCCGGACTTGATCGACACAGCCTCGGGCCATAGCGTCGGGAGAATTCGCGGTCGCCGGAGCGTCCATCTTCGACATGACATTTTCGACGTCGCCCATCGTTATGTCGGCGGGCACCGACGCCGTGAACGCGAACGGAAACTCCTCTTCAACCGCCTTGTCTACAAATAACGGAGACAGGAGCTACCTCGCCACAGCCAACACGGGGATCAGGATGGCTGCGCCGCCGATTGCGATCGTTCTAGTCGAGGTCAGTTTCATGACGATCACTCCTTGGGTAAGGGTAGGTTGTCTAGAAACCTAGTACGAAGGCTGCGGCTCAGCCGATGCGTGTCATTCGAATCGGGCCAGTCGCGGAAGCCTGCCCACCAGTGGTTTAAGGTACTTTATGAACTCTTGAGAAATATTCCCACTATCTGGATCAAGGTACTCAGTGGGCATCAATCGCACCTTGCCTCCAACCAACTCCAGCGGAGCAAGGCCTGTGCCGCACGAGTATCCAGGCCCAGGGGCGCGTGCGAGAGTCACCATGACGCCCGCTTCGCCATTCAGAGCCGCCTTAACCGCCGCCCGTCCTGCCATCTCGGCTTCCTGACTGTCAGATCGGGAGGTTGTGGACATCATTGAACGCTGAATCGTGCCGGGTTTTTCATACCTCGCCCTGACTCCCAGTGATTTGCCGATGAGTCCGGCGAGATAACGGGCTGGGCCGTCGTAGTATTCATGACCGAAATCGTCCACCAGATTGGGATCCTGCTTGCCGCCCAGAACTCCGTTTAAACCTCTGGCATTCTCGGAGACCACCGCAACAGCGAAGCCGTAGCGTCGATAGGCATCCTCCATTTGCTCCAGAAATATGTCTTCAACGACTGGGACTTCTGGAACGCAAATGACGTGAGGGGCGTCCCGCTCATCCTGCTTTGCTAGGATAGCCGACGCCGCAAGCCATCCAGCGTCCCTGCCCATCACTTCAATAATTGTGATCGGCGCGGCGGTCCGCATCGATTCGGCGTCTCGTCCCGCGCCCATTGTGGCAAGAGCGACGAAACGGGCGGCGCTCCCATATCCGGGGCAGTGGTCCGTCATCACGATGTCGTTGTCGATCGTCTTGGGAATGTTGATGACCGTCAGATCGTAACCCCTGGCCTTTGATTCGACCGTCAGGGTGTGGCCGGTCGCCGCCGAATCGTTGCCTCCAGCGATGAACCAATGAGAGATGTTCCGATCCGCCAGCCGGTCGAACACCACAGGCAAATCGTCCTCGGTCAGCCTGCGACGGGTGGAGCCTAGAGCCGCCCCAGGAGCGCTCGCAATCCTATTCAAGGTCTGCCGAGGCACATTCGACACGTCGATGACCTGATCTTCAAAAAACCCTTCCAGCCCCAGGGACGCCCCATAAACGTGATCGAACGCGCCCGACTGCGACGCCTCGTCAATAATCCCAACTAGACTGCTGTTTAGAACGTTAGTGCATCCGCCTGACTGCATAATCAGAGCGTTGCGACGCTTGCCACTCAATGTTTTGAACCGTTTACAGGCCGAGTTTCGATGCCAGATCGTTGAAATCTGAACTTGTCACGTCGATCCAGTCCTCGGTTTCGACGTCGACCTCGCGGTCCGGGCCATGTTCCATCGGGCGAGGCACGAACGCGGTGCGGAGTCCGCAGGCGGCAGCCGCCTTCAGGTCGCCCTTGTGCGCTGCGGTCATCATCACTTCGGAAGGCTCCAGGCCCAACAGGTCAGCCGCGCCCAGGTAGGTCTCAGGGTCGGGCTTGTAGTGATTGACCGACTCTGCCGACAGAATAACGTCCCACGGCAGCCCGCCGTTCTTCGCCATGTTGGTCAACAATGCGATGTTCCCGTTAGAAAGGGTGGATATGATGTAGCCCTTCTTCAACCGCGTTAGGCCGGACACAGAGTCAGGCCACGGAGTCAGTCGGTGCCATGCGAGGTTGAATTCTTTCTTGTCGTCTTCGCTCAGCCCTGTGATCTCAAACCGAGCAAGTATTTCGTCGAGAATCATTCGATGCAAAACATCAATCTTCGTCCATCCAAGCTCACCTGTTCGCACCTTCGCCATCGACGGCCCGTAACCGGCGCGCCATGCTGTCGCGAACTCCGCCCAATCAACGCCTGTTATGCCTTTGGCCTCAGCCAATTTTTCGCCCTCTCTGGTGATGCTGGACCGCCAGTCCACCACTGTGCCAAACACATCAAAAGTCAGAGCCTTTACTTTCTCCAATGTCATCTGAGTCTCCCGTTCTCAATCCTTCGCCGGAGTTCCAATTCGCATTCATCCAACCTGTCACATTGGTTCGCATATTAAGCAGAGTAATTGAGGGTGTCAATTGTTTCCTGAAATCAGTCGTTGACAGGTGTTCAGCAAGATGGGATAATGCTAAAAATTGGTCAGACCACTTTGATTTTATGAACCAGGAGATCGGCGCTGCTCAAGTCCATCCGAAAGCGTAGAATCCCCGAAGAAATCGTCAGCCAACTCTATGGGCAGATACGAAACGGGCACCTCAAACCGGGAGACAAACTGCCTCCCGAACGCGAGCTTGCCCAACAGTTCGGCGTAAGTCGAGCTTCGGTGCGCGAGGCGATGCGGTTGCTGGACGAAAAAGGTCTTGTGGTCATCAGACCCGGCGCCGGAACATTTGTGACCGAGGACGTGGTAGAGGCCATTGTCCAGGCATTCTCAAACCTGCTCTCCGATTCCTCAGACGGAGTAGGCGACGTGTTCGAGATGCGGCTGCTTCTGGAACCCCACGTTGCGTCACTTGCCGCTCAACGAGTGACCGATGCCGACATCGAAAGACTGCGACAGATTCTCAAAGAGCAAAACGCCGACATCGAGGCGGGCGGTACCGGAGTCGCATATGACACCGCATTCCACTTCGCAATAGCCAACACCACAAACAACTCGGCGTTGGTCGCGGTGACTCACGCAGTCTCCGACATCCTCAGCCAGAGTCGTGAGGACTCCTTGATGTCCCCTGAGCGGTCCAAAAAGTCTTTGCATTCGCATGTTCAGATACTGGCGGCCATCGAGAGCCGCGACCCAGAGGCGACAGAACTCGCCATGCACGAACACATTACCCAGATCGACAGGGAGGTACACGACCTCCCCGCCCGCGCGCAATTGGGCGGCGCGGGCCAAGCGTAGGTATCACACAAACCGAGTCTCAACATCTTCAAGGAGGTGAGCATGGCAGTTACAGCTGTCGAAGTTGTTTACCGAGGAATCTTCCAAAGGTTGCTCTCACGCGCCATCTGCCGCACAATCGTGCTGGCTGCGCGCAAAGAGGGCAAGATCGGGACCGCCTTCGGGCGGTACAGTGACTCTCCGGAGCGAAACGGAATCCCGGCGAAGTATTTCGCTGTGGTAGCCGACGACCCGTTAGAGCTTCAAGAAACACTAGCCCAGTACGAGCCTAAAGCGGTAGACGTCAGCATCGTCGTTGACGACTCCTTGTGCAAGGGCGTCGAGTCCTGGGCATGGTACGGACTCCAGCCTATAAATGAACTCACCAAAGAGGGCGGGACGGTTCTCGTGACATCCATTCAGGAGTCTGCGGACCTCTTGGAGGACATGCACGTCAAAGACACCCCGTACAACCTCGCCATAGTGAAAGGCCCCAAGAGTTTCTCCGGACTTTGGGTCTATAAAGATGACCACACCGACGTGAGAATTCTGGGCGCGTTGGCGAAAGTCTGTCCTCAACTTGTGGGTATCGACGCCTACAAGGAAACAATCCGAGAGCAGTGGGACGAACTCAAGGAAACCTCCGCTAACCGGGCCTACGACCGCGTCCAGTCAACCCCTGTCGAACCCGGACAAGGCAATCCTGAAGAGCCTTTCAGCTTCGATATGCCCGGCTGGGAAACGATGGAAGAAGCCCTGGTGGTCCGTCCCGTCAGCGTTGGCGGCGGCTTCCGAGGCGGCGAGGGCGGATTCCAGCCTGAGCGCAACGAGGTGTTCAAGAAGTGGTCCACGCGCACCATGCGGCCTGTGATCAACTTTGAGACATGCACAAAATGCACTCTCTGCTGGCTCCAGTGCCCTGACACTTGCTTCGACGTGACTCCCGAAGGCCTGTATGACTCCGACATGGAATCATGCTGCGGCTGTGGCGTCTGCGAAGACGTCTGCCCGGTCCCTGAATGTATCACGATGGTGCACGAGTCCAACTTCAACGACAACTCCAGCCAGCACGATCACTGGAAACGAGACCGTGATGGTTACATGGCCTGGCTCGAAGAAATGCGGGCGGCGTCCACAACCGAAAAGGCCGACGTTGGCCGCACCCACGGCTTCTACGAAGTCGGCCAGTACGAGAAAGAATTCGAACAGACGGGGGTAGCCGGTGACGATTAGCACTACTGACATTCGCGAAAAAGAACAGCTAATTAGCGGTTCAGAAGCGATCGCCATTGCCTGCGCGATGGCAGATGTTGACGTGATAACCGCATACCCAATTCGACCTTACGATACGGTAATGCAGTTCGTGTCCAAGCTCATTGCGGACGGCACGCTGTCTTGCGAGTACATCATCGCTGAGAGCGAGCACTCCCAGTTCGAGATCGTGAAACACGCATCCGCTGTCGGAGCGAGAGTTTTCACTGGCTCAAGCGGAGTTGGCTGGTTCTACGCCTTCGAGGCTCTAGCCGTGACCTGCGGGCTGAGACTGCCCATGGTGGCGATGGTCGGAAACCGAGCCCTGGACGACCCGGGCGCTTTCGGCACCGAGCACAACGACGCTCTGGCTGTCCGCGACCTCGGTTGGATGCTCCGTTGGGTGGACACCGCTGAAGAGGCAATGGACGCTGCATTCATGGCATGGCGCGTGGCAGAGGATCCGAGGATCTATCTCCCCTGCGCTATCAGCACCGACGGCGCGTTCCTCACCCACTCGCAGCAGATTGTCCAGATGCCTTCCCAGGAGCAGGTCGACGAATTCCTCCCTCCTTACGATCGAGGCGACTTCGTCCTCCATCCTGACAACCCGATCACCATCGCGCCACAAGTCAACGAGGACTGGCTGATAGAAATCAGACGCCAGACCGACGCAGCAATGCGCCGCGCGCGGGATGTCATCATCGAGGCCCAAGATGATATGAATCGTATCTTCAACCGTGAGGAAGAAGACCCGTTCATTGAGGAGTACATGACCGAAGACGCCGACGTGGTGTTGGTTGGCATGGGCACATTGTCCCTGCCGTTGAAGGTCACCGTGCGTCGCCTGCGAGAGCAAGGGAAGAAAGTCGGATTCGTCCGAGTGAAGTGGTTCAGGCCCTTCCCTGCTCCAGAACTCCAGGTCGCCTTGTCAAAATTCAAGGCGATTGGAATCATCGACCGTGACTACTCTCTCGGCGCGCCTCAGAACGGTGGAGTGCTGTACACCGAGATTCGCTCTGCTCTGTACGACGTAACCCCCCGCCCCCCGATGATCGGATTCATCTGCGGCCTGGGCGGACGCGAAGTCACTGTCGATTCGTCCACCGAAATGTTTGACAAGACCTTTGAAGTCGCCGAAACTGGTCATGCTGAAGAGCCACTTCTGTGGATCGGCGTCAGAAGTTAACAGCCAACTTGAGTTAAGACAGGAACACTCACAGGAGCAATAATATGACGACGACCAACACGCTCCCACTGATAAGGGGCGTTCAGAACTCCCCTCTTGAGGAGTATTACACGTCAGGTCACAGGACCTGCCAGGGCTGTGAATCTGCTCTGACCATGAAGCTAATGGTGAAAGCCGCTGGCCCGCGATCCATCGTTCTGGGCAGCACCGGCTGCATGTACGTCGCCAACACGACGTACTACTCGACTCCTTGGGTCGTGCCCTGGATGCACACCCAGTTGGGTTCCTCCGGCTCTGCCGCCACAGGCACCGCCGCCGGTCTCAAAGCCCTCATGACCAAGAAAAAGATCAAGGACGAGCCGATCAACGTCGTGTCCTTCTGCGGAGACGGCGGCGGCATGGATATGGGCCTGTCGGCCATTTCGGCCTCATTGACCCATCCCGAGTACAACCACCTGGTGCTTTGCTACGACAACGAGTCCTACGCCAACACGGACATCCAGGCGTCTGGAGCAACCCCCTGGGGTGCCAACACGTCGTTCACGCCTCCCGGCAAGCTGCACCGGATCATGCAGAAGCGCTGGAAGAAGAACATGGCGGCAATGATGGCAGTAGGCCACCCCGGAGTCCGCTACGTGGCGACCGGTTGCGCCTCCTACGCCGTGGACCTGATGAACAAGATCAGGAAAGCCCTCACGCTGGGCGGCCCGACCTTCATCCACACCTACGACCCTTGCCCCAAGGGCTGGGACTTCGACCCCATGTACTCCCACGAGTTGGGCATGCTCGGAGTCGAGACCGGAATCTGGGTGCAGTACGAGGTCGAAGACGGCGTAATCAGCCTCAACGGCCCGTCCCGCATGATCGCCAGAGGCCGTCGCAAGAGGAAGCCCGTTTACGATTTCCTCAAGCGCCAGGGTCGGTTCGCCCACTTCACCGACGAGGACGTGGACTACTACCAGGCCAAGATCGACGAGATGTGGGAAAAATGGTGGCTCCCTGGCATCATCCCCATCAACCCAGAAGAGGGTCTTCAACCCCCTCCCGGCTAGACTGACAGACTAGCGCACGTGCAAGAGGTCCCGTGGATTCGCGGGGCCTCTTTTTTGTTTCACGGCTATGTTCTAATGTCGCAGCCGAAGCGCTGTCCCTAAACGATAAAACGCTACAGTCAGATTTCACGCAATGCGCCTAACATACACTTGTCTGATTTGGAAATATTGTATGGTTTTCCTTGTATTGGTTCTGAACTCATCCTGCAATTGAAATGCGTGACTAGGGAGCAGGCCGCCCCTAACACGCCGGCCACGACTCTCGTCAAACACGCAACACTGTGGCTAGACTAAGGCGCTCGCCGCATTTCCACGTCTGTCCATCTCGGCCCCACAAGGAGCGATGATGCCCTTCGAGCTGATTCTAGACCGACCCAAAACTCTACACCCCCCGCCTCCGTTTGTTAGACGAGCAAGGTGTCCAGGTTGGAGCGAATCAGGTCCGCCCACCGCAGATAATTCAACCGACTGATGAAATCCAGTTTCCTGCCTACAAGGCTCGTTGAACTTTTGGACCTTCGTTGCTATAATTCAGGCACAGCAACCACTGTGGGGATATAGCTCAATTGGGAGAGCGCGGCGTTCGCAATGCCGAGGTTGGGGGTTCGAGCCCCCCTATCTCCACCACCTCTTTTCCCCTCAGAATTTACGCACTGCTCTGTTGCGTTTCTTTCCTCATTTCACCTTCAGCGTCGGCTCGATGCATACGTTGTGCCCTGAACGGACCAAGCCATCCTGATTCCTCAAAACAGCTCCGCACAGCCGCCCAAAATGCCCTGTGCTGAGACCTCCGGGCAATTGGGTTATACTGTTCGACGACCGAAGATGAATCATTATCAGCACGTCTTGGCAAATGCCTGTGACATGCACAAATAGTCACCAGAGGGGGAGAAAGCAATGGGCAGACTCGAAGGCAAGGTAGCGCTTATCAGCGGCGGAGCGCGCGGTCAGGGCGCGGTGGAAACTGAATTGTTCTCCAACGAAGGGGCGAAGGTCGTGTTCGGCGACATTCGAGACGACGAAGGCAAGCAGGTGGAGGCCAAAATCCGGGAGTTGGGCGGCGACGTCACGTACATCCACATGGACGCGACCAACGAAGAGGACTGGCAAAAAGCCGTGGCGTTGGCGGAGAGCCAGTACGGCAAGCTGGACATTTTGGTCAACAACGCCGGAATCTCCCCTCCTGAACGACAGATCGACATTACTGTTGAGCAATGGGACGCAGTGATGGACATCAACGCCAAGGGCGTGTTCCTCGGCACCAAGCACGCCATACCGGCAATGCAACGGGCAGGCGGCGGCTCCATCATCAACATATCGTCTATCGCTGGAATCGTTGGCCGTCCGCTGGCGTCTCCGGCCTACGCCGCGTCAAAAGGCGCGGTGCGCGTGTTCTCGAAGTCCACGGCGGCGCAGCACGCATCAGACAACATCCGTTGCAACTCCGTCCACCCCGGCCCCATCGACACCGACATGCTCAGGGGCGTGACCGCCTCGGCTGATCCCTCATCCCGTGTCGGCGAGATACCGCTTGGGAGGCTGGGACAGTCCGAGGACGTCGCCTACGGGGTCCTCTATCTGGCATCGGATGAAGCTGCATTTGTCACTGGAATCGAACTGGTCATCGACGGCGGCGTGACTGGCAGTCGTCCCTAACAACCCAGACCAAACATCGAGCAAAGTTACTCAGCAATGCACGGAGGCGAAATGAAGGGATCAGACGCAATAGCGAGAATTCTAAAGCAAGAGGGTGTCGATTTCATGGGCGTCATCCCCATGAACACTCTGGAAGAGGCCGCCGCACGAAACGGCGTTCGGCCTATGATATTCCGACAGGAGCGGGTTGGCGTAAACATGGCCGATGGGTTTAGCCGTGTGAGCAACGGTCGAAGAATCGGCGTGTTCTCAATGCAGGCAGGGCCTGGGGCTGAGAACGCTTTCGCGGGTGTCGCCCATGCATACGCAGACTCGGTGCCAATTCTTCTGCTCCCTGCGTCGAGCGGCATGGACCGCAAAGGAATCCACCCCGATTTCGCCCCTTCTCGGACTTATAGAGATGTCACAAAATGGTCCGACATGATTACGATACCGCAGCGTATTCCTGAGATGATGCGTCGCGCTTTCACCAACCTGAAGACCGGAAGATTAGGCCCCGTGATGGTCGAAATGCCTAGAGATGTTTTGCGCGGGGATATCGATGATGATCTGGTGGCAAAATACAATCCTGTCAGGCCTCGAAAGTCCGCTGGAGACCCCCAGGACGTTAAGGTGGCCGCAAGGATGCTGCTGGCGGCCAAGAAACCCTTCATTCAAGCAGGCCAGGGAGTTCTCTACGCCGAGGCGACCGATGAACTAGTCGAGTTGGCAGAGCTTACCCAGATTCCAGTCATGACCACAATGGCTGGTAAAAGCGCAATGCCGGAGAACCACGTCCTGGCCCTCGGGACTCGCAGCGGCACAACCACAGGCGGCGTCATGCACTGGCTCAATGAGTCTGACCTTGTGTTCTCCATCGGCACCAGCATGACCGCCCTGCACATCGGCGCAGACCAGATCGCTGAGAAGGTGATAATCCACTCCACAAACGAACTTCAGGACCTCAACAAAGATTACGACCCTGATCACGCAATTATCGGAGACGCAAAACTGGTGCTGAAGCAGATGATCGCCGAGGTCAAAGAGCAACTGGGCTCTCAGCAGAGAGTGCAGAACGGGACGGCAACCGAGGTTCAGTCCATCAAAGACGCGTGGCTTGCAGAATGGATGCCCATCTTAACCTCTGACGAAACTCCCATCAATCCCTACCGCGTGATCTGGGATCTGATGCACACAGTAGACCGCAAGAACGCCATTGTCACCCATGACTCTGGCAGCCCACGAGACCAGTCTATACCCTTCTACGAAGCCATATCTCCGCGAGGGTTTATCGCGTGGGGAAAATCGACCCAACTAGGATACAGTCTGGGCGTCGCGATGGGAGCGAAGATGGCGGCGCCTGAAAAGTTGGCCGTAAACATCATTGGCGACTACGGGTTTGGCTTTATCGGAATGGACATCGAGACTGCCGTCCGAGAGAAAATACCCGTGCTAACGATCCTTCTGAACAACCAGACGATGGGAATCTACTCGCCTTCCAGCTTCCCAACTGCCAACGATCTTTACGGCACAAAGTCCACCGGTGGCGATTATGCAATGGTTGCTCAGGCGTTGGGCGGTTACAACGAGCGGGTGGTGCAACCCAGCGAGGTTGCGCCGGCGATTCGCAGAGCGCAAAAAGTCATCTCCAACGGCCAACCGGCTTTGCTGGAGATCATGACCAGCGAAGAACACGCATTCCCATTCCGAGGCGCAGTGGGAGGCGCTCGATAATCTGTGGCAGTCACAGCCTAATCGAACGGCGAGGCGGCGGTCGAGTTTTCACGCCGCCGTCTAAAACGCGCAAGCCCAGGTTAGGATTCTTCCAACTTGGCCTTGAAGTTACGCAAGGCTTTGTTCATTGTGGGCCCCGCAAAAAATGGGCCAATCACCAAACCGAATATGATCTTGAGCAATGGATTCGCGTCAAAGGACAACTTGCGCTGAAGCCGCGTGCCGCCTCCAGATTCGCTGAGATCGATCTCCTGCAAGAAATCCGTTCCGTCGGCAGATGCGACGAAAGCCAACCGTGATGGCCGTTGAGCTTCGATTACCTTGATATCGTTCGCGACATCTTTGCCGAATTGTTTCCCGACGGACTTGAACTCGCTTCCAACCTCGGTGGGGCCTTCGGAAACGGCCTCGACGTTAAGACCTTCGGACCACTCCCCGTGTTTGGTGAAGTCCGCCAGATAGTCGTAAACCGCAGTGGGTTCGGCGTTTATGAAGATACCGTAGTTCTGGACCAATCGCGCCATTATATGAGCCCTCCGAGTGTCCTAAATACCAACTGATCAACGCCAGCTACGGCGGGATAATTTCCCGCTCTCGAGTGAAGCCAGTTTACACGAGCAACATACTCAACGCCAGGCGGTTTTCGTATGGGGAACCCACAACCGCTATGCCATTGTTTGTGTTGCGATTGGACTCGCCAGACCATAATTCGGGCATTCGCTTCTTCGATTGCGCCGCTTAGACACTGCGATCACAGGAATATCAAACATGGGAAATTCTGATTTCACTCTTAAGCTGAACGAAATTCCAGTGATAGACAATCACTGCCATCCGCCGCTGAAATCAAGCATCGAGACCGAATCAGAGTTCAAGCGTTTTTTCACCGAGAGCTTCGACCCGCGCATAGTGTCGAGTCACGTCCAGAACACTCTGTTTTATCCACAAAGCCTTCGGGACATCAACGCTATGCTTGGACGAAGCGGCGAGCCAAATATCGAGGCGATTCTCACCGAGCGAAACCTGTTGGGGACGGCAGGGCTTGTGCGTCGGATCGTCCAGCGCGCCAACATCGGAGGCATGATTGTGGACTTCGGGTATCAGGCAGACGACAGCCACTCGGTTGATGACATGCGTGGGATGCTCAAGGGGCTGGATTGCCCCTGCCTTTACGTTCTGAGACTTGAGACCCGAGCAGAGCAGTTGATGATCGCCAACCCCGACTTTGACAGGTTCATGACCGCGTTCGTCCTAGAGTTTACCAACCTGAGAGTGAAGGGGGTCGCGGCCCTCAAAAGCATCATCGCCTACCGGTCTGGTCTGGACATTCAGCCGACCACTGAGTCCCAGGCTGCAGAGGCGTTCAACGAAGTAATGGCGAGCCAAAAGCAAACTGAAATTCCTCTGCGTCTCACGTCCAAGACTTTGCTGGACTATCTGATAGTCGAAGCCTTGAATATAGTGTCAACACAAAACATTCCGGTGCAATTTCACACTGCGCTTGGAGACACGGACGTCGACCTCCTGAAGGCCAACCCTCTGCTCTTGAAACCTATCTTCGACGACCAGCGATTTCGCGACGTCCCGATAGTTCTGCTCCACTGCTACCCGTACCTGAAGGAGGCAGCCTACCTGACCAATATGTACGGCAATGCCTACCTGGACCTCTCGATGACTGTCCCGTTGCTAAACTTCAGCGCGCCGCGAGCCTTGGAGGATGTTCTTGGTATGGCGCCAACATCTAAAGTTCTGTACGGCTCCGACGCTCCGAGTCTGGTGGAATTCCTATGGTTGGGCGCAGTTTCAATCCGCCGAGCTTTGGGCCAAGTTTTGTCCTGCTGGATCCAGCAGGGGCTTCCAGAGACGGAAGCAGAACGCATCGCTCACCAGATCCTCCATCAGAATGCCGAGAGGTTGTACACCGAAAGCTGAGACTTCGTCGACACTGTTCTGTTTCGCGACATAGACCTTGAGTATCTCGTCACATAACGTCAGATAATCGTGTGTGTGGAGGCAATCTTCTGGCACACAAGAGCGAATGACCAGGAGTCGGAGACTATGTAGGGAGAGATGTCAGCGCGCTACAGACTCCGCTTGTGCATCAAGGAGCGTCGTTGGAGCTTCCCAGTCCGGGATGAGTGGTTCGTGGGTGGGTTCCAGCATCATTATGCTGACTGCCCCAGCCAAACTTGTGACTATCGAAATCCACAGGGCGATGCCATAACCGCCGGTGATATCGAACACAACGCCGCCGACCCAACCGCCGACCGCCATACCGAGTCCAGCCCCTAGCATCTGGAAGCCATGGGCAGCCCCCACGGGAGCAAGACCATAATACTTGCGATTGAGGATTGGGAAACCGCCTGACTCGCCGCCGTATCCGATGCCAAACACTATGGCGAACAAGTAGAACATCGTCACGTCGTGGGTCCAAAACAACATGATCACAGTCAGACCCTGAATCAGGTAGGCGACGGTCATCACGCCTCGCGTGCCCATACGCTCCGCCATCACCGGCACGATCAAACGAGTTGTTACGCTGACACCAGACATCACAGTTAAAAGGCTTGCAGCCAGAACCAACGAAACGCCTTCGTGAACAGCGATAGGTATGATATACACCAAAATCACCGCATGGCCGACGCATCCCAGAAAATGTATCGCGCTCATGTTCCAATAGGCGGCGGTGTTACGCATAAAGCGAGTGAACAGTTTAACTTTTTCAGGATCAGCGTTGACTTTCTGTTGGGGAGGGTCGCCAGGAAGCGCGCCATAAGGCAGGTCGTCCCGGTCAGAGGGCCTGTCCCGGAACATCACGATCATTGCGAACATGATCGCCACCGAGCCAAATGCCGTAATCCAAAATGTGTCATGCCACCCGAATCTCCCGATCAAGTAGCCCATGAAGGGGGCCGCAAGAGCAGGCCCGACGCCCCAAGCGCCCATGAGAACGCCCATGCCCAACCCCAGGTTTCTGCGGAACCACATCATCGCGGCGGGTATCAACGGGACCAGGAACACAGCCTGAGCCACGCCCAGCAACACTCCGAAAGTCAGGTACAGGTGCCATATCTCCGTGACCATCCCTGTGAGAATCATCCCCACAAAGAACATGGCCGTTCCCAGCATCATAGCCTTGCGGGCTCCGAACCTGTCACCCAAAGACCCTGCAAAGGGCGACACCATCGCCGTGACGACACTAGACAGCGCGTACGCGAAGGTTATTCCGCCCTGGCTCCAACCGAACTCCGCCGTTAGCGGCTCAATGAACACGCCGAAAGCCATCCGAATCGAGGCGCCGACCATCTGCATTACGGCTATGATACTGACGATAGCCCAAGCGTAGTGCCAGTAGAACGCCTTAGGCGCCTGGCCAGGCGATGAGTTTACGGACGGAGTTGTCACTTCGCTCTGCACCGTGCTTTTGGAATTTTGT
>DCAW01000068.1:1229-8958 GCA_002313895.1 Dehalococcoidia bacterium UBA1123 | reverse complement strand
TCGAAAAATTCCACGACCAGATCGAGATTCCCATGTATCGTCTCGGCGGCTAGTTCGACGTTTTCCTTATCGGAACGCTAAAAAATTACATGGGCATTAAAAACGCGCCGGAGCCAGATGCTGATTGTCGGCCCGTGGATTCACGGCCCTGCCAACATCGACAACCAGTTCTCCGGTGATTTCGACTTCGGATCGGACGCCGCTTTGAACATCAATAACTTGAGGCTGCCGTGGTTCGATCACTGGGCGAAGGACGCAGAAATTGGCGTCATGGATGAGCCGCCTGTCCGAATATTCGTGATGGGCCGAGAAGATTGGATCATTCCTGGCACTCAGCACACAAACTTCTACCTCCACGGTGGGACAAGCGGTTCTGCCAACTCGCTAAATGACGGGACGCTGTCCACCGTGCCTCCCCACGGCGCAGAGAACCCGGCCAGCTACACTTACGATCCTGCAAACCTCGTCCCATCCAGGGGTGGCAACACTCAGACCATACCCAACGGAGCTTTCAGCCAGCGGGACGTGGAAGTACGGTGCCTGACCTTCACATCCGAACCTCTAACAGAGGAAATCGAAGCCACAGGTCATGTGAGCGCTGTTCTTTACGCCGCGTCATCAGCGCTCGACACAGACTGGGTCGTTCGCGTAACCGACGTTCACCCCGACGGCCACTCCCGTCCCATTGCGGACGGAATCTTGAGGGCGAGGTATCGCGACTTTTTCGAGAAACGAATGTTGCTTTCGCCCGGCCAGATATAAAAATACGACATCGACCTATGGGCCACCAGCAACGCATTCCTGCAGGGACATCGCATCCGAGTCACAATCACAAGCTCATGCTTCCCGCGATTCGACAGCAACCTGAACACCGGAGGCCCGATTCACAAAGAGGCGGTGGGCCAGGTCGCTATTTAACACGGTGTTCCACGATGAGCTCAGGCGATCGCATGTTGTATTGGCAGTGATGTCCGGTTAACCTGAATGTGAGGCCCTCGCCGATTCTCGATCGAAGCGCGGACTAACACGAATGACAGGGTTGGAATGACAATTGAAAAACCAGGTCCAGTCCAGGTGAAATGAGGCGAGAGTCTGGGAAGATCAAATACCACGACGCTAGTGTTTTGGGGGACTTGCCTTCCAATCGCCGAGTCCGCGCTGGGCACAATCGTCACTTTAACGGATGTTGACTCCCCACATTAATCGCCGTTTTCGCGTTGGCTGCGCTGGGCATGGTGCTTACTGCGTTGGTGGCGATTTATTGGAGAGACCCAGCTTTTCTGACGGTCAGTGGTAATCAAGCGCTAGATTTGAGAAAGTTTGAAGCGTTGTCCAGAAATCTACCACCTGAAATTGCGATGACGTTCTTGCGCGAAGGCGCTTCCACATACGCACATCTGGGCCAGGAGTTCGTGAGCGACGAAGTGCGAGACGAGGTGGAAGAAGATCAGGAAGCTATCGAATCAGAATTGACGGATCTTCTGCGATTGCAGCTATCTGACTAGGAGAACGATGACAACTTATCTCAACAATCTTGATTGGCGCACCCGCGTCAAGGAATTCGACGAAGATGAGCTTCGCGTCCTCATCGCGGTATCTCATAAAGATTTTCCGTGGCGCTCAATAGATTGTTTAAGAGGCGCGGTTAAATTGTCGGAGAGCGAGCTCGGCATTACTTTGAAAAACCTCGTCGAACGCAGTTTGGTAAGAACCACCGCGAGCAAGAACATTACACAAGCGTTATTCGGTCTCGCCGAACGTGTCGATCCTGAAATCGAGGTCAAGTCCGCATTTCGGAATTGGAATTCCTAATACCTCGCGTCCTCCTCGAATGGGTACAGGGGTGTCCGACGGCGGTGATACTCGAAGAACGAAAGGTCTGACGTTGTCACCCCCGGAGTGTTGACCAGGATGATTCGGGACGCGATGGGCTCATAGGCAGGCCTCGGCGACACAACGCCCTTCGCCACCACGACCTTGTAACGCTCCGGAACGATGCCTGCCGAGTACATCTGCTCTCTGGTTGTGTTCATTGATCTCTTGCTGGTCAGCAAAATCGTGTGGCCGTCCTCCGTCTCCAGCACAACCGAGGTTCCTCCGTCGAAGTACCGAAACCCGCCGTGCGTCGGTGTGGGGTCTTCGTAAAGTCCGTCGGTAATGACCCGCACCGTGCCGCTAACCTCGACAGGAGAACCGTGCATATCGTCGGTCTTTCCTCCTACTGCTAACGTGATACGGGAACCAATTCCCGATTCCACACACACCGCCACAGCCTCCGGGTCATAGAGAGATTGCAAATAGCTCTTCACTCCGAGCCGCTTGGCTGTCTCCAGAATTATCGTAGAGTCGGCAGAGCTTCCGCCTCCGATATTGTCTCCGACATCCATCAGCACGACGGGGCCGTATTCCTCGGCAACCGCCATCTGTAATGCTTCGTCAGCCGACGGTGTGTCCACGACGAACTGCTCTCGCATTTCCCACGCTCGCTGGGCCATCCACCGGGCGGCATCGCGAGCCGCGGGTTCATCGCCATCGGAAACCGCAAGGAAAGACATGCCCATCTCTTCGACATCAGAATACGGGTAACCTTGGGCGACACTGGCGGTCAAAATTTCGGGGCGTTGAATTGCATCCTCGCAGTCACGGATGACGCTGGCCATTGGCTCCTCGCCGGTGAACTGCTTTACGATGTTGATAACCACCGGTGGCATCTCCAACGCCTGAACTGGCCGAATTTCGCCTCGGATGGTTTGGACAATCAATTCGGCGCACTCTAGCGCCCGAGGTCGTGGGTCCAGGTGAGGATTGGAGCGATAGAATGTCGCGACAGTTGTGTTCTCGATCATTTTTTGTGTGACATTCGCATGCAGGTCCAGCGTCATCCCGACCGGTACGTTCAGGCCAACAAGCGCTCGAACTCGTGCCGTTATTTCACCATCGGCATCCGGGTATTCCTCCGAAACGGCGGCGCCGTGCAACGAGAGCAAAACCCCATCCCAGGGGCCATCGTCTCTGAGCCGGTCCAACAACTCGCGAACAATCCGGTCGAAAGCGTCCTTGGTTATCGTCCCTATGGGGCCTGTGTTGGCGAAAGTCAGAGGGACGACGTCGACCTCGAACCGGTTCGCAGCCTCCAGAAACCCAGCGTTCGTGGACTGCGACTCAGCGTACTGGCTGACGATCTCGTCGTCCCGAAATATATCAAAGCGATCATAAGTAGCTGGCACGCGAGAGAAAGTGTTGGTCTCGTGGGTCATTCCTAGTAAGGCTAGGCGCATGTTGATCTCTCCTGGCAATCTGAAACTGGACGCATATGACGCATTCAGAGTATATAATTGAATCCGCCAAAACGCATGCCCCTCCTGGAGAGAATCGAAGTTGAAAATTACCGATATTCAGATCGAAGTTATCCGACGAGCGTTGCCCGACACAGGGCTAGACTCGGACCTAGGCCGGTTCTCTGGCGAGGTCGAACAAGGCGTGCTCAGAATTTTCACCGACGAGGGTATCGAGGGCAACTGTTTCGTCGGCGCTTTTAGAGGCGGAGGCCACGGCCAATTTGGCTCCATTCTCAACGTCCTCAAACCGGAACTAATGGGCCGCGACCCCGCAGAGCGAGAGTGGCTGTGGAGTCGATTGCCGATTCTCAGCGGCCGTCGTGGTCTTTCTATGACTGCCTGGGCGCCTGTGGATGTGGCGCTATGGGACATCGCAGGCAAATCCGCGGGCGTTCCTATCCACAAACTGCTAGGGACCCAACGCTACGAGACGGAAGTCTACGGCACCTACCCTCCGCGCCATACGGCACCCGACGGCTGGGTTCGAGAAGCCGAAACGTTCCGAGATGCAGGCTTCCGGGCCTACAAAATACACCCCGGAGTTTTGTCCACGCGAGACGTCATCGACATGGTGGGCCGGGTGCGAGCAACCGTCGGGGACGAAATGGAACTGATGCTGGACCCTAACAACGGCTACAATTTCCGCAAGGCTTACGGCATCGGCAGAGCCTTGGACGACCAGGGTTTTTACTGGTTCGAGGACCCGGTGCCATACCAAGATGTTGACGCAATAACCCAGCTTACTCAACGTCTATCGACGCCCCTTTGCATGAGCGACAAACCTGAGTTCCAGTTCTACGAGGCCGCCCGCGCCGTTCGCCTCCAGTCATCCAGATTGGTCAGGGGAACGGCTGCCAAACTGGGCATCACCGGACTCAAGAAGCTATGCTCGATGGTCGAGGGTTTTGGCATGAACTGCGAGATCGGCACCGCCGGAAACTCCCTGCTCAACGCCGCAAACCTGCACGTGATATTCTCGGTCAGCAACTGCGCGTACTACGAGTATTGGATGCCCGTCGAGGCGCACCAATTCGGCCTGGTCGAGGACATCAAGCTGAACGAGCGGCAGGTGATTGAGGCTCCCACCGAGCCAGGTATTGGCTACAAGCTTGATTGGGATTGGATAAATTCCCACAAAGTTGCCACGCTGGAGTGAACTTATGGCTAAATATCGCTAATCGGTTGTCGAGCTTCGAGATCATCTGCATGACCAACTCGAATTCCTGAAAAGGTCAAGTGACGCCTATGACAAGGGGTTTGAGGGCGAGGCCAAACGACTCGCGACTACGATTAGAGGGTTGTTACATGACACAAAAAATCGAAATCTCTACTATTATTACTCAATGTCAAAAATTTGTTACGTGTGCTGGATGCGTCACCTCCTCTGATAACGAATAATTTGGCTCCACATCAAGGTCTCGTTTTGATGAAAATCGAGAACCCTAGTGGGAAAATAACCTCGTTGACGTTTTCGCCTTTCAGTTCAACTAGCCATGATCAATCGTTGTCATCCGGAGACGATGGTGTCAAAGTTAGTCACGTGGCTCAGGTTAATGGGCCGCAGGCCGGCATCAAAGGTGTATGGGTTTCATTCAACGAAGGTGGGATGCAACAGTAATCAAAGACAACAACGGCAGCATGTTTTCGCGTCGGGATCTTGTTTTGGCACATGCTAACAAAGATGGAGGAACACATTTTGACCCGAAACTGGACGAACCATACGCGAACCTCTCACGTTTTAACTCAATGGGATGGATATTGGAATCAGATGGAATTCAGCGGATGTTAGAGAATTCCGTTGTCGCCCCGAGTATTCGCCAGATTGCTTACGAAGTTCTCGTATCATTGAAACAGACGATCACAACGGAGAAATAATAATATGCACCTCGGAACACAGTTTTCCCCGCGATCCGATGAAGACCTGAGAGTGTTCGCCCAACTGGGCATTGAACACATCTGCGGATATCCTCCCGGAACCCAGAAGAACTGGACCGCCGAGAACCTCACCAGATACCGAGAACACATCGAGTCTTTCGGAATCACGGTAGATGTTATCCCGCTTCCTCTGTCATCCCACGAAATCTCCAAGGCTGAAAACCCCAACATTATGCTTGGCAAGAGTCCTGAAAGAGACCGTGAGATCGAAGACGTGTGCAACATCATCCGGGCCTGCGCTGAGGCCGGAATCCCAGCCGTCAAGTACAATATGACGTTGCTGGGCGTAGTCAGCACCGAGCGTCAGGCGTGGAGAGGTGGAGCGTCCAGCCGCGCTTTCAACTATGCCACCGCTGTGCAAGACTCGCCTCTGACCATTGCCGGCGAAGTGGACGCTGACACGATGTGGGAACGGATAGACTACTTCATCCAGCGCGTTGTTCCCGTGGCCGACGAAAACAAAATCCGCATGGCCTGCCATCCCCACGATCCCGGCATGCCCCGCCCCGACGGATTCCGCGGAGTGGACCGCGTGCTTGGCAGTGTCGATGGCCTTAAAAAATTCATGGACCTCCATACCAGCCCCTATCATGGCTTGAACTTCTGCCAAGGCACCGTCTCCGAGATGCTGGAAAAGCCCGGCGAGGAGATTTACGACGTTATCCGGTACTTCGGCAGCCGGAACAAGATATTCAATGTCCATTTCCGCAACATACAGGGCACATTCCTGGACTTCGTGGAAACATTCATCGACGACGGCGACGTCGATATGTTCAAAGCCGCCGAGGTTTACAACGAAGTCGGCTACCCATACATGCTGATGCCCGACCACGTTCCGGAAATGGCCGGAGATAATCCGAGGATGGTGGGTTTTGCATACACCTATGGGTACATCAAGGCCGTGATCGAAGCTGTGACCCGCTCAAACTAACGCACGGGATCGTCCAAGATGATTCAGGCGATATAACCGCCATACGATGTTGTTAAACAGCTGGTGACACTCTGGTTGTCGCCACTAAGTCGAATCAGAAACTCGAGAAGGACTCAAGCCGTATTTCAAATCTGGATTCCCTTTGTCGGCAGGCTCACTAAGACAAGAGACTAGCATGCGCCCTCGGGACCAGATTGCGGTTGACTACCCGTCGGAGCGTCTCGTCTTCGCTGTCCCTGTGAGTTCTGTGGACTGCGACCAGCACCTTTCCAGCCACGGTTTCCCGCCAGTACCACTGGGAAAGGGTTTCGCTGTCGGCGTCCATTTGCCCAGGTCGAGCCGTGGCTGACTCATAATAAAACGCTTTCAAGTCCTCCACAGCTAGCTTGAACAGGGCTCCGAAGTTATTATCTTCTTGAGTTGAGGGAATGTCGTCGTCTAGAAACTGGACGACGAAAGAGCCGATGGCTTCGGGTTCCATACCACTCACGCCAACGGTGGTCCGCTTGCGCTCTTCCGTGGACCGATCGTACCAGGGCCGCATCAGTGCAATTTCTTCCTTGAATTTTGCCGACAGTTGCGCCACGTTGGACTCGTCAGAGACAGGTTGGGAGAAACTTACCGGACAGACGAGGGCCGCTGGCCCTTCCACGGGAGGCGCGTCTTCCGTATGGTCTATGAGCCTCGGCCCGCTTGGAGCCTCGAAGAGGTCCAGTGCCGCTGTGATCACCCGGTTTTGGAAAGCGGCGTCATTCGGGACTCCAAGGGGACGCCCGAGCTCGAAGGGCACCCAGAGCGCCCGCGGTGGCTTGATCTTCTCGGTGTGCTCGCGGATGAGGCTGATCTGCGTCGTGGGAACGCCCTCTTCTTCAATGTAGTGTGCAAGCCCGCCAACGGCGCGCGTGCAGGCCGGTCAAACCGGGACCAGTAGTGCAGCGGTAACGTTGTCTTCCCTGAGGAGGCTCGCGAGGTTGCGAGCGGCGGTCTCCATTAACTGAGGATCGGTGGCGCCCATGAATGAGTAGTGGAAATCTGCGACGCTGCCGATGACACCTTGTTGCGCCAGCTCGTTCAGGCGATCCAGCGGAAACACGACGTTCCAGTCCTTCTGAAAGCCGCTGCGGTCATAGTTGGTCGATATGTGGCTCATCACAAGGTCGTTGGCGTCTGTATCCCTGGGGATGATTCGGTACTCGCCTGGTACGCTCCCCGTCCCCACGCTGAAGAGCCGATCGCCGCGTCGATGAAGGCCAGCGGTCGATATGATGGCGACTCGACGTTGCGCGACCGAAGGACCTTCAACCCAGGGGCGCCCGTCGAACACCGGGCATTCGAGATTAAGCAGGCTCGTTCGCGATGCTTCAGGTAACTGGCTCAGTCGGACCATTCCCCTTCCTCCTCGGACTCAATCCTGAACGAATTCGCCAGTTGCCACCGGACCCAGGCGATTCATGTCAGGAGATATTCAATAGTATCCCGTCATTGACTCCGGACGAGAGCGCTTTAGAGACGCCTGTCCAACCTC
>DCAW01000068.1:0-845 GCA_002313895.1 Dehalococcoidia bacterium UBA1123 | reverse complement strand
TTGATATTTCACGGATTGAAACCTAGGCTTTCATGAACGCATCGCACCGTGGTGGAGCGCCGGACGACCGTTCGCTGATGTTTTCAATTGCCGCCTAAAAACCTATATTATTGTCAGCACAATGAGATTTCTCGCTGGCAACCCAAAATCACATTAAACGTATCTGGGAATTCCAGGTTCTATTGATGAATGCCAAATTCAGCGCGCCCCTATGGTTGATGCTGATTCTGTGCGCTTCGTGTGGCGGCGATGAATCGGCATCAGAAATTGACACACAGACTGAATCGACAATTTCGCCAACATCGGTTCCAATCAGCGCACCCATTCCTCAATCCTTGCTGGTTGTCGTCTCGCAGATTCGAGAAATCTAGCATCCACCTATCGACACGACATGGCAATGGCAGTTGATCGGACAGCCAACCGACGCATCATTCGACGTGGACATGCACGATATCGACCTGTTCGATAATGAATCGAGCATCGTCGCCGATCTGCAAATCCAGGGCCGCAAAGTAGTTTGCTACCTCAACGCCGGAGGCTGGGAGAACTGGAGGCCCGACGCTGGATTGTTCCCTCTAGAAGTCATCGGGGAGAATTTGGACGACTGGGAGGGCAAACGCTGGCTCGATATTCGCCGATTAGACGTGCTGGGGCCAATCCTAAAAACCCGATTTGAGACTGCCGAGACAAAGGCTTCGATGGCATCGAGCCTGACAACGTGGACGGTTTTTTGAACAACACTGGATTCCCGCTGACCTACGACGACCAGCTAAAGTTCAATATATGGCTGGCAGGCCAGGCCCACCAACGGGGATTGTCCATCGGCCTCAAGAACGACAAGGACC
>DCAW01000022.1 GCA_002313895.1 Dehalococcoidia bacterium UBA1123 | reverse complement strand
GTGTGTTTAGTATGGGCAACATGCAGGAGTTCTGAATTCCGTATGTGCGGCAAGCAGCGAAAATATGTGCCGACAGTGGGTCATCGCCCGCCCACTTAGTAAAGTAACCAGACGTTTATCTGTTGTCATATACCTAAAGAGATCGACTACACGACCAAGAGATTTAAATGACCTTGCACTTTATTAGGGAGAAGAATGAGAACTAACGCCACCAAAGCGAAACTCAACAGAGGTGAGGTGGTTTTCGGGGCCATCATCAGTCGTCACGCTCCTGATCTCGTAGAACTGTTCGGGGCGTTGGGCTACGATTTCGTAATGATCGACTGCGAGCACGGCCCGATGAATCTGGATGAGGTCGAACACATGGTGCGCGCCGCCGAGGTATTCGGCATTACGCCGATCACCCGAATACCTGATCACTCGGATTCTACAATATTGCGCTATCTCGACAGGGGAGTTCAGGGAATCATTGTGCCCCACGTCGATACTCGGGATGAAGCCGATGCCATAGCGCGCGCGGCGCGATACTATCCAGAAGGCCACCGAGGAGTTGGAGGCGGGCGCGTCCACGACTATGGCGTCGGAGTATCCAGGGACGATTCGACTCGGCAGGTCAACGCCGAGACGCTGGTCATTCCAATGATTGAGGATACGCTGGCAGTCGAAAACTTGGAAGAAATACTTAAGGTGCAAGGTGTAGATATACTACACGTGGCAGCAGGTGATCTGGGGCAGAGCATGGGAAACCCTGGTCAATCGGAGGTGCGCCGGGTGATGAGTGAGGTAATTCCAAAGATCAGAGCCGCTGGCAAGTTCGTCGGTGTTGGCGGAAACAGCCCTGCCGATGCAAAAGGAGTGGCCGAGTTTATCAAGCTAGGCGCAAATTTTGTCACCATATCGGCGCACGGGTTGCTGCGCCTTGGCGCAGAAGATTTCCGACGTCGCGTCCAAGATGCGTTGTGATCGCTCTCGACAGTGAGGTGGATCATCTGATTTTGGACACTTGATTCTTATGGCGATGATCCCGCTGGACCGCGATTGCGCCGGCAAGCAACCTGCTCTGGAGCGCTAATTCCATTGGGGACGGGGCCATAATCACGCAGGCACAATTCACGGATAGATGCTCGCAGGTGGCAGCACATGTCTGATTACGACACGTCTGATTTTGGTTTAGTCGTCATGGCGGCTCCAACTCTTTCAAGCGCCGTAGCATTGGCGGATGAAGGCGTTACAAGAGCGAGGAATGTGGCCACGAGCATCAGAACCACCGAAATCTGGAACGCCCTTGCCATTGCGGCGACGTATGCCGTTCGGAGTCCCAAATCCTGGAGTTTGTCAGCATCCGAAAGGTCCGCATCGTAGCCCATTGATCCCATCACTGCCACCACCACAGCAGTCGGCACGGCAATTCCCACGATGTGCGCGCCGTTACGTGTCAGGTTAAGGAAAGCAGATACGATACCGTATTGCTCCCTGCGGGCACTGCCAAGTATAGCGCTCGTGTTCGGAGCCATAAAAATGCTCATCCCCATTCCCGATAACCCAGACGCAACCGCCACGAGCAGAGGGCTCGTATCGAGAGTCACCGTCGAAAAAAGATACATCGATATGGTGGAGATCAACATTCCAACGACCGCCGGAATCCTGGTGCCGATCTTGTCAGATATTCGGCCGCTGAGGGGCCCAAAAAGCGTCAGCGTCAGCGCTGACGGTATCAGATAGAGAGCAGCTTCAGCAGTGCTCAGCCCTAAACCTGCCACCAGGAAAAAGGGCATGAGGAAGAAAGTAGCTGAACTGCCTACGAATGATACGAGCCTCGCCGCCGACCCTATCGAGAACGCGGACGAGCGAAATAGTGAAAGGGGGAGCATCGGTGAAGGATGGCGTCGCTCCCATACAAGGAAAACAGCGAAGAGAGCCACCGACACGACAGATCCAATGACAATTACAGGCGAAAGCCAGCCCTGATCCATCGCGAAGGTCACGACTAGCATGGCAACCAGCAGAAACGCCGCTGAAAGAACAGTGCCGGCCCAGTCGAATTCTCGCAGGCTTGACCTGCTTTTCGACGCCGTATCTGCCTGCTGGCGCTCTTCCGGACGCAACACCGCCAGAGCTATAACGGCAGCCGCCACGCTGACGACGGCGACGAAAACGAAGATCGCTCGCCAGTCCAGCAAACTGTCGATGGCTCCGCCGAGAATAGGGCCAGACACCGCACCGAGACCTACTGCGGTCATGTGCAACCCTGCGGCCTTGCCTCTCTCGCTGTCTGAAAAGGCTCCAGCAACCATCGCCATTCCGTTTGCCTGAATTGCGGATGCACCCACGCCCATTAGGATTTTACAACCAACCAACATCCAAAAGCTCACAGAGAACGACGTCAGGAGCGACGCGCCTGCGAAGAGAACGAGCCCGAGAACCCACATCCGCCGTCGGCCCAACATGTCGGACAACGCTCCGGCGGGCATCATGAGGGCGCTGACGGAGAGCATGTAGCCGATGGCAAGCCACTGGGCAGTCGGAATGTCCGCGCCGAAATCCTCGGCTATGGGAGCGATAACTATCGCCGTGGCTGATTGGTCTGCCACGGATATGAAGGTGCCGGTGGCAACGGCGGCGTAGACCCACCAGCGGTACACAGGGCTGGCGACTATGGCTTGCAAGGGAAGATTCAAACTGTAGATTTAGCCTTTCAGGCGACCCAAAATTTTCGATACGATTGATGTTAATTCAGTTAACCGAAATTTCCCAGATTGAACTTGCCCTTACATGCAACGCTGTACCAGGATAATTTCACCATATGACTGCTATCTGAAGTTGTCAACTGCATCCACCGCAACATAACCGGCGAAAGGCCTCCGTTTGTGAGACAAGGGCCTTTGGAACAGGATTGCTATGAGAGTCTGTTAGTCGCCGGCGCCTATGCCATCGGAGATTGGAACCGCGCCGAATACAGGCTCCGGATCGGATTGCACAACTGCTGAAGGCTCCTCACTGACGCCGACTTGCGGGAGCCACTCCAGCCAAGTGGGCAAGTACGAGTTCCAGTCGCCCAAAAGCTTCGTGCTGGCGGGCAACAGCACCGATCGGATGATTGTGGCGTCGATCAGGACGGCCACTCCCAGACCCAGGCCGAACTGCTGACCGTCGATATTTCGACCGAGGGCAAATGTGCCGAAAACTCCCACCATGATGGCCGCTGCGCTGGTGATCTGCCCTGCGGTCAGCCTGATTCCTTCGGACACCGACGCGTCGTTATCGTGGCCCTGGTCATAGGCCTCTTTGATCCGGTCCAACAGCAGCATAAATGGTTTTGCATCGTTTACTCGGATGTTTAAAACAGCGGATAATTTCGGCTGAACGTTACTCGCATAGGCGCCCCGCGCCAATGAAAACCAATTCTCTTGTTTTGACGAATTACTGTGAAGAAGCGATCTAAATCGCCTGTTCCGTATTGACGTGTGTGGGCACATTTTCTTCAGCAAATATCGCGTCAATCTCTTCGCGTATTTCAGTGTTGAGTTTCCACTCCACCGCAGCAACGTTTTCCTTAAGTTCCCACTCATTGCGCACACCTACCAGTCCAACTGATACGGCGGGGTGCCCTAGCGTCCAAGCGATAGCCATCTGAGCGACTGATTTATCATAACGCTTCGCAATCGCTTTCAAGCGTTCGACCACCTTTAATTCCTTCGCAAATTCTTCCTCTTGGAACAGGGGGAGTCGGAACGCGTTTCCGCTGCTTCGCCAATCTCCTTCACCAAATTTTGTCTCTGATGTAAACGCGCCAGAGAGAAGTCCAAACCCAAGAGTGCCATAAGCCATGAACCCAATGTTCTTATCTAAACAATATGGTAGAACTTTGGATTCCATTCGACGGTCGAACATATGATAACCGACTTGATTGGCGGCCAAATGGCCAAAGTTTTCACACTCATCCATCATCTCTGGCGTAAAATTTGATACGCCGTAATGACGAATTTTGCCATCCTGTTTCAATTTCTCGAGCGCTCGGATGGATTCTTCGAAGGGCGTATCATGGTCAGGCCAGTGAATCAGCAACAGATCGAGAAAATCTGTTTTTAATCTCTGAAGGCAGCCCTCTAGACGTTCGATAACATGGTCATATTGTGAGTTACGACCTATGCTTTTCCCATTTTCATCGTATTGAAAACCTACCTTACTTACTAAGACGATATCTTTTCTTTTATCACCTAGCGCCTTTGCCAAAAGTTCCTCAGATTGGTACGGGCCATATACTTCCGCCGTATCGAAGAGTGTGATTCCGTGGTCGATAGCGGAGTTAACCGCAACACTCGCCTCTTGGACATCGATATGTCCGTACTGTGTGGTACTCATTTCCCACGTGCCAAAGCCTATGGATGAAGAAAAAAGATCGGTATCACCAAGTTGTCGTTGCTCCATAATTACCTCGCTGTGTGCTCTACTTATTCTTGAATCCGCCGTGTTCGATATAAACGCTGAGAGTGTCCAATAAACCTAAAAGCCATGATTTGTCGATGGCACGAACGCTTGAGAGTTATGTTGGATGTTCAGAATGAGATCACCAACAAGAGGGCATTAACAGATATATCCCAGATGGAACCTGGTGGTTTCATAATCACACCAACCTAAGGTATCAC
>DCAW01000041.1 GCA_002313895.1 Dehalococcoidia bacterium UBA1123 | reverse complement strand
CCGCGGGACAGCCGTCGCGAGGAAATAGAGTCCCTGCGGGCACAAATCGACGACTCGGCTCCCACCGTGGAGCCTCAAAATTCTCTCACTCAGGCGCTGAGAAACGCCATACCCGATGATGGCATCGTGATCTCCGGTATGACGCAGATTGGATATTACAGCCGCAACAATTTCCCGGTTTACGAACCGCGGACCTACCTGACATCTTCATACTACGGCAATCTGGGATACGCCTATCCAACAGCGCTTGGCGCTAAGGTGGCCCAGCCCGACAAAGCGGTCGTGGCTATCTCGGGCGACGGCGGATTCTTGTTCAACTCACAGGAATTGTCAACCGCCGTCAAACACGAAATCAACGCTGTGGTCGTGGTCTTCAATGACAACGCATATGGCAATGTTCTCAGAGATCAGGTGACCCGTTTCGACGGTCGGTCCATCGGCGCAGAACTGCACAACCCTGACTTCGTGAAGCTGGCCGAAGCCTACGGAGCGCGTGGCGTGAGGGCTGAAGGCGCCGACGCATTGGAAACCGCGGTGAAAGAGGCTCTCAAAATTGAAGCTCCGAGCCTCATCGAAGTCCCCGTCGGGATGATGCCATCTCCGTTTGGGTAAATATTAGAAGAAAACAGGCTGACATCTGAAATCAACGCTCCGACGGGCATTTGCTTGTCGGGGCGGTCTCTTTTGGCTCACCAAAATGCCCTATGCCGATTTACATTGCTGGCGGCGGGTCGTAAAATTTGCAGGATAATTCATAAATTACGGTGCATCATTAAGCACGGAGGTCAGAGCCCAGTTTGGCAGTTGGAACACAAGAATCCTCTACTGACGAAGCACAGAAACCGAAAAGCAAGAATATTTTCTATGGCTGGTGGATAGTCATAGCAGGCTCCACAAGTCAGGCCTACACGTCAGGGACGTTCTGGCAGGGCTTCGGAGCTTTTTTTGATCCCATTGTTGAGCAGTTTGGCTGGAGCCGCGCCCTGACCGCAGGCGCGGTGTCCCTTCAAAGGACCGAATCCGGGGCGATTGCGCCTTTCGTCGGTTGGTTCATCGACAAATACGGGCCGCGAAGAGTCATGCTATCTGGCATCTTCGCAACCGGTCTCGGATTCGTCCTGCTAAGTCGAATAAATAATCTGTGGCAGTTTTACGTTGCGTTCACTCTGATCACCCTCGGCTTGTCATTCGGCACTTTTCTGGTGGTCACAACGACGGTTGCCAATTGGTTCGTGACTCGGAGGACAAAAGCGATCGCCATAATGTCCGCAGGCTCAGGGCTGGGCGGGATACTTGTTCCGGCGTTGGTGTGGCTGATCGCTGTGACAGACTGGCGCACAGGCCTCCTAGTGGTTGGCATCGGCTATTGGTTAACCGGGATTCCGGCTGCCCTGGTCATGAGAAGCAGACCAGAGGACTACGGAATGCTCCCAGACGGAGCACAGGCCGAGACCGCCACCGACCTTGAGTCAGCTGACGAAGTCGTAGATTCGTCTGAAAATAAGAACTCCAAGTCAACCAAAAAGCCTGTAGAGGTGGAGTTCACAGCCCGAGAAGCAATGCGAACGAGAGTGTTCTGGCAGTTGGTTCTGGCGATGGGGGGAAGCCAGCTCATCATGTCAGCGACGGTTCATCAGATTCCCGCTCTCACCAGCTTCGGAGTGTCCCGCACCATGGCGGGCATGGTGATACTCGCCATATCGATTGTGAGCCTATTAGGCAGGCTTGCCAGCGGAGTTGTCGGCGATAAATGGGACAAGCGGCGCGTGATCGCCGTGGCCTTTGTGTTCCAATTCATCGGAACGCTATTTTTCGCGTACACGAGCAACAATTGGCATCTGGTGGCGTTCGTTGTGTTCTGGGGGATCGGATTCGGGGCGTCGATACCAATTCGATTCTCGATGCTGGCAGACTATTTTGGACGCCGGCATTTTGGGACGATCATGGGCATTATGATGACCTTCAGCACGGTGTTTGGGGTGGTTGGGCCGATCTTCGTGGGATTGATGTTCGATGTCCGGGGGAATTACAGGGAACCGTACCTGATTCTCGCAGCGTCCATTGTCTTCACGATTCCGCTGATACTCACATTGACGCCGCCCAACCAACCAAACCGATCGGGGTTTCCTGTCAGACGCTGAACGCCGCGAAAGGACCGGGGCGATTCAAAATGAGATCGACGCGTCGTCCAGACGTGATGGCGCAGTGAGAATCTTGCCTGCACCTGAGCGTTGCCCCTGAAGGCAGAGCGATCACCAGCACCGTCGCGTCGCCTCGAAATTCCCGTGCCTGAACAATCATCGCGCCAGACTCGTTTTCATCGATCCCAAAGTCGTCCGGGTGAATTACTAACTCAACCGACGAACCAGGTTTGATGTCACTGGAATGAGTATCGTAGGCGAGTATCCCAGCTTCGGTGTCCACCGTTCCATCCTGCAGCACGACGCCTTCGATAAAATCGCACGTCGCGGTCATCTGGGCGACTCGTTTGCTGCTGGGCAGATGATAGACAGCTTCAGGCGTGTCTACCTGGTGCAACTCTCCATCGCTCATTACGGCGACACGGTCTGCGATGGCGAAGGCTTCGTCACGGTCGTGCGTGACCAACACTGCTGCGATATCGTTTACTCTCAAGATTTCTTCAACGTCGCGCCGTACCTCGGACCGCAGGCCGGCGTCGATGTTGCTGAATGGTTCATCCAAAAGCACCGCGGAAGGACGTGGCGCCATCGTGCGGGCCAGCGCGATTCTTTGCTGTTGGCCGCCGGATAGCTCATGAGGGTATCGATCTTGCAGGTTTTCGAGGCGAACCAGTGACATGACCTCAGCGACCCTACCCTTTTTCTGATCGTTGCTAAGATTATTGAGCCCAAATGCGACATTTTGGCGGACGGTCATGTGCGGAAAAAGGGCGTATTCCTGGACGACCATGCCGATGCCTCGTTTGTCTGGCGGGGTCTGACGTTGAGGCGTCGATGCCACTTCTCCTCGAATGAGAATCTGGCCTGCGTCCGGCCTTTCGAGTCCGGCAATCAGCCTCAACACTGTGGTTTTGCCACACCCGCTGGAGCCCAGAATGGCCACGATTTCGCCTCGGGACACATCGAACGTGACATCTCGGACGGCGACAAAATCGCCGAAGGACTTCGTGACCCCAACGCACTGGAGCACAGCCTCGTTCACTGCCTGCTCCGGTCTCGTATCATCAGTATCGCTAGGGGAACAGAAGATATGAAAATCAGCATCAACGCGGGCGCGGCAGCTTGGGCGAAAAATGCCTCAGATGAGGCCGACCAAATCCTCGAAGCCAGCGTGGAGAATCCCAACGGGCCTAGTATCAGCGTGGCCGGAAGTTCTTTCATTGTCACTAGAAACACAAGCGCCCCACCCATCAACAGGCCCGACCTCGTCAACGGAGCGGTTATGGACAACATGACGCTAATCCGACCGTGGCCCAGACATCGCGCAGCCTCTTCAATTTTTGGGCTGACCTGCATAAGAGACGAACGGAACGAGCCAAGCGCCGCCGGCAAGAACAGCACGACGTAAGCAAACACCAACACCCACACCGTCTGATATATCGGTTGGACGAGCCTCGACCCGAAGAACACGAGCGCCAATGCCACGACGATTCCTGGCAGCGCGTATCCTGTGTGGCTGACTCGCTCGAACAATCGAGACAAATGACCTGGATGCCTGACGGCCAGCGCCGCCACCGGCACAGCCAACACCGTCGCCGCAACCGCCGCCATAAGCGATACGTACAACGAGTTCAACGTCGCCGACCATACGAGCGTTAGAGGTTCGCCCGCCGAGACGCCTTTGACCAGCCAATATCCCAACACCGCTGTCGGCATTCCAAGCGCAGCAACCACCGCCGCGACACAAAACGCAACTGCCGGCCACCTCCACCTTCCCAGCCTCACCGCGTTCGTGGCTCTCGCCGAGCCACTGCCTGTCCGATAAAATCTGCCTTTGGAGGCGACAAATCCGTCGCCCATCAATATCAACACCGCAAATAAAACGAGCACAAGCGACAGCACAGCGGCGATGCTCCGATCGAAGGCCGACTGGTACTGTTGGAAGATCGCCCATGTGAAGGTCTCGTATCTCATTAGCGACACAGCCCCGAAGTCGGAAAGGGTGTATAGGGCCACCAGCAATGAGCCCGCTGCCATAGCGGGTTTCAGTTGCGGAAGCGTCATCCGAAAAAACGTGCTCCACGATCCGTGTCCCAACAATCGCGCAGATTCGTCCAATGATGGGTCGAGATTTCGGAACGCCGCCCTGACCGTCAAGAGGGTGTATGGATAGCTTAGAAGCGTCAGCGTGATCGCGGCGCCCGGCAGACCATAAATTTCGGGCAGGCTCTCCACTCCGATTGGCGATAGCATCTGTTGGAGCAATCCCTTGGGGCCCAGAGCCGAAATCGCGAGAAACGCCCCGACGTAGGAAGGAACCACCAATGGCAGCGCCGTCAGCACCGACAGCGTGCGCCGGAATGGCATGTCAGTCCTGGTGGTCAACCAGGCCAAAGGAGTGGCAATCGCTAGGCTGGCTCCAGTGACGGTCACAACTAGCAGAGCAGATCTCCCGAGAATTTGCGCTGTCCTTACGCGAAACAACAGCTCCCACGCCTCTGAGGATGCCCCGAACGCTCGGACGATGAGATAAGCCAGCGGCAACGCCATCGCGAGTGCAACCAATCCGGCAGGTATCAAGATGATCAAAGGAGGAGATTCGACCCTGGCGAAAATACGCGTCGATCGGCTTGGTGAGAGATGTTGAGTTGAATTAATTTGCAAGCGGCGACCTTATGGGATGATTCCCAAGTCTCTCAAGAGCGATTGAGTTCCTGCAACATCGGCCAGATCCGCGACATCAATATCCGGCCCGTTCAACTCGGCGATGGGAGGAAGAAGTCGGTGAGTGTTCACCCCCTCGACCAGTGGGTACTCGAACGTCTGACTGGCGAAGTACTGTTGGGCGACCGGCGACACCATGAACCGCAGAAATTTCTCGGCGTTATCACGATTATCTGCCTCGTTCAGTATTCCTGCCCCGGATACCATAATGAGACTGCCTGGGCCGTTGTCTCGCAAGAAATGGTTCCGTGCCGCGAAATCCTCGCCGTCCTCCTGGATGAACCGGTGCAGATAGTAGTGATTGACCAGCCCAACGTCGATTTCGCCAGCGGCAGTCGCCGCGACAATCGGAGTGTTCTTCGGGTACTCTTGGGGATCGTTGGATTTCAAACCGGTCAGAAACTTTCTGGTCTCGTCCTCGCCCCAAGTCGAGCGCATTGCTGTAACCATAGTTTGGAACGATGCGTTTGCCGGAGCCCAACCTATCCGACCTTTCCACCGGGGGTCTGTAAGGTCTTGGAGATCCGAAGGGAGGTCGGATTCTGAGATGGCATTACGGTTGTAAACGACTACTCGCGCTCTACCTGAAATTCCCACCCAATCGGCAGAGTTCGCAGCCCGCGCCCAGTCAGGCACGGCGGAGATAATATCCGGCGGCAATGGGGAGAGCATACTCGCCACCGCTCCTAGACCACCTGGGTCCTGGGCGAAGAATACGTCCGCAGGAGTGTTGTTCCCTTCCTCTCGAATTGTGGCGGCCAATTCTGCTGTGCCGCCGTATTTGACCCTAACGTCGATGCCTGATGCATCAGCGAACTGCGTGATAATCGGCCCGACGAGGGATTCACTTCGCCCCGAGTAAATCACCAGTGAGCCTGCCGAAACCTGACCGTCGCCTGCATCTCCAGAGCCGCAGGCAAGCAACGTAACCAATGCCAGTCCAATCACAAACAAAATCATATTTTCTGGCTTCGCTGTGATGAAAATATTGAACGTTGACATCGAGTGTCGCATGCAGATTTGACTACGCTATGTTCAGGATGTGTGTTACCTAATAACAAAAATAAGTATGGGCTAAGTAAAAATATATGTCAACACTAACTACAGAGTGTAGCCTGGACTGATAATTGGACTCAGCCCACACACACAATGCGGCCAAGATGTGGACCGTTCAGGCGTGGAATTACTCACATTGCCATTGCGAATTAATGCAGGCAAGCATACAATTCACCGTGCGAGTAGAAAAAACACCACTCGTGTCACATTGGCACACTGAGGAGGTCCCGATTTGCTCAAGCAATTCATGGTTGATGAAGAAGACGCCATCATGGTTCAGGAAGCGCCACTGCGAGAAACTGTGGTCACCGTATTCAAGAAAATGGGAGTGAATGAAGCTGACTGCGCGCTGGCCGCTGACGTTCTGGTTACGGCGGACATGCGGGGCGTCGAGACCCACGGCGTTTCCAATATGCTGCGAGGCTACGTCACAGGTTACGGGAATGGAACTCTCAACCCGAATCCCGACTGGAAAATCGTCAGAGAGACTCCGGCAACCGCCAATATCGATTCGGACGCCGGCCTAGGCATCATCGTGGTTCCTAAGGCTATGGAAATCGCGATCGAGAAGGCGAAGAACACCGGCGTTGGAATGGTGACCATCAGAAACGGCAGGCACATGGGCATGGCGTCCTACCACGCGATGATGGCTCTTGAGCATGACATGATCGGCGTCACGATGACCTCGTGTCCTCCTGGAGTTTTGCCGACGTTCGGCGCCGAGCCTCGTTTGGGCACAAATCCGATAGCCCTCGCGGCTCCGGCAGATAAGGAACCTCCGTTCGTTTTCGACGCCGCGATGAGCGCAGTTGCCGGCAATAAATTGGGCCTCGCCCGGCGCCTCAACAACAAACTTCTACCCGGGTGGGTTGGAAATGCCGAGGGCGAGCCGATCATGGAAGAGTCTGATCCTCCAGCCCCTGGATATGAAGGCCCGGCCTCTGGTTACCTGCTGCCGGTCGGTGGCACACGGGAGCTTGGCTCTCACAAGGGCTATGGCCTCATGGCGATCGTGGATATTCTGGGCGGGATACTTTCTGGTGGAGGATACGGCGCCAATCCTGGCAGGCCGAATTTTGGACACTATGTCGCCGCCTACAGCATTGAAGCCTTCATGGACACCGCCGAGTTTAAGAGCACTATGGATGAATGGCTCCAGATGCTTCGGACAACGAAACCAGCGCCGGGCCACGACAGGGTCATGTACGCGGGCCTGCCAGAGTCCGAGGAAGTAGAGAAGCGCACTGTTCATGGCATCCCCTTCCACCCAGAGGTAATCGAGTGGTTCAAAGACATTTGTGGAGAGCTGTCGATACCGTACACTCTGAGCTAGCGGGTTGGTCAGAGGCATTCTCTGTTAACTAATCTCGTCGCAAAAACCAAACGCCGCGTCATTATGATGCGGCGTTTTGATTAGATATTCGGCTTATTGATGAAGCGAATCAGCCTAAGAAGCAGGCCTCAGAGCAGTTTCAAGCCCATTCTTCCAGGCCTTTTTAACCGTGTCGATCGACACGCTCAACATTGTGCCTGCCGTCAACGAATCTCCGCCAACAGTTCCGATTTCGCACCAGGGCGCATTTTCGGCGGCGCACATTTCTGACAGGTGGGACATTTGAGTGCGCGGCAATGAAATGACGATGCGAGATTGCCTTTCCCCAAAAAACGCCGCATCCCATCTGCCGGGAATAGGCTCTTGGATGGCTAAACCGATGCCTCCGGAGATGCAACTCTCAGCAAGAGTTACCAGCAAACCGCCGTCCGAGCAATCGTGCGCTGAATTGATGACGCCCTCCCGAACCAACCTTCGGCAGGCGTTCTGAACACGCACTTCCAGCGACAGGTCGAGTTCCGGCTTGCCAGCGACCATATCATGTACCCGTTCGAGGAACTCACTGCCGGCGAGGTCGTTAGGCACTGATTGCAGCGAATCCTGTCCGAGCAAAACGACAACCTCACCAGATTCCTGAAAACCGATCCCTGTCCTCTGAGAAACGTCGTCCATGAGGCCCAAAGCGCCAATAACGGGCGTAGGATAGACGCCTGTCCCCTGGGACTCGTTATAGAGGCTGACGTTGCCACTGATAACCGGAGCGTCAAAGGCGCGGCTCGCGTCGGCTAACCCTCTGATACAGTTCTCCAACTGGTAGTAAATTTCAGGTTTTTCGGGATTCCCAAAGTTCAGGCAGTCAGTGAGAGCGATCGGTTCTGCGCCGACGCAGGCGAGATTTCGGCACGCCTCTGCAACGATCATCATCCCGCCGACGTATGGGTCGAGATAACAATATCTGCCATTCCCATCTGTCGTCAGAGCGATCCCTTTATTTGTCCCCTTCACCCTCAACACAGCTGCGTCGCCACCAGGACCGATGACGGTGTTGGTTTGAACCTGGTGATCGTACTGCTGATAGACCCACTCTTTGCTAGCAATATTCGGTGTGGCCAGAAGCATTTTAAGGATGGATTCTGGCGACCGCGACGGCAATGGAATCGTCGATAGATCGACACTTTGCAAATCGTCGATCCATTCTGGTTTTACGCCGTTAAGCCGGTACAACGGCGCGTCGGTGAGCAGGGCCACGGGCACGTAGGCTGACGGTTGACCATCATCTAGAATGTTCGCATTGCCATCATCGGTGACATGGCCGATGATGTCCGATCGCAGGTCCCATCGGTCGAAAATACTTGCGACCTCAACTTCATGCCCTTCGTGTACAACGATCAGCATTCGCTCCTGAGACTCAGATAACATCACTTCGTAGGGTGTCATACCAGTTTCACGCCTCGGAACCTTCGCTACGTCCATCTCCAATCCGCTGTTAGAGTTAGCCGCGGCCTCCATGCTCGCGCTTGTGAGACCGGCCGCTCCCAAGTCCTGAATGCCGACGACATGCTCGTTTTGTGCGGCTTCGAGACAGGCTTCGATCAGCACTTTTTCAAGGAATGGATTGCCGACCTGGACGGTGGGACGAAGCTCGCGGTCGTCCTCGAACGTGCGGGATGCCAACCCGGACGCGCCGTGGATGCCGTCTCGACCCGTGTCGGCTCCCACCAGCATCAGGACATTGCCCACGCCTCCAGCGGTCGCTCTCCTCAAATCTTCGTGACGCAGAATTCCGACGCACATTGCGTTGACCAACGGATTGCCAGAGTAGGAATCACCGAACTGAATTTCCCCGCCGACATCTGGCACTCCAATGCAATTGCCGTATCCAGAAATTCCGGCGACGACTCCCTCGAATAAATGACGGTTCTTGGCTTCGGTCAATGGCCCAAATCTGAGTGAGTTCAGCAGCGCTATCGGACGGGCGCCCATCGCGAATATGTCCCGAACGATGCCCCCTACACCCGTCGCGGCTCCCTCGTATGGTTCGATGGCCGAAGGATGATTGTGAGATTCGATTTTCATGACGATGGCGAGACCATCTCCGATGTCGACGACACCAGCGTTCTCGGCTCCGGGAGTCACCATCAGTCTAGGGTTGTCAGACGTGAACATTCCGAGTAGGGGTTTAGAGTGTTGATAGCCGCAGTGCTCGCTCCACAGCGACCCAAACAAACCGAGTTCCAAGTCGTTAGGCTCTCTGCCTAGCCGTTCGACTATCGCCTCGTACTCCCGTTCGGTAAGAGCCAGATCGTCCAGAGCTTGTTTATTGACAGGCATTATCTCTCATCCAACTATTCACTGGTTGCCCAGGGTTACGAGGGCCACTCCACCGACGACCAATAACGCTCCTAACGCGGTTCGCTTTGTCACCTTTTCGAGCCGTTGCAGAAAAAAATGTGTCAACGCAATCGACACCAGCGGGCTCACGCCAACCAAAGGAGCGACTAGAACCACCGGAGCCTCGTCTAACGCGAGATACCAGAACGAGACTCCCCACGCAGCGGCCAAACCCGCCAACGCAAGCATGATCCATCCGCGACGCGGCGCGCTACCAATGTCGGACCTCACGTCCCCGACGAACAGCAAAGCCACCATTGCCGTTCCCATCGCCATAGAAAATGCCGTTGCCACCAGAGGCGGAGCGTAATCGCCGACAATTTTCCTGCCTATTACCGCGACAGTGCCGTAAGCTACCGCCGAGCCTATTGACGCAGCGTAGCCTATCATCAAACGTGTTTTCGGGTCTTGTACAGGTATCATCTTTGGCTCAGAATCATGGCCAACCCACCGATGATAGACAACGTGCCGATGGCAATCATTGTGTTGATCGACTCACCCCCAATCGATATGGCAAGTATGGTCGCGAACAATGGCGATGAACCAACAATGGGCGCTGATTTGGAAACCCCCGCCATACTGACGCCCGTGAAATTCAACAAGCGACCCAGTGGGAAGTTTATGAACGCCGAGAGCAGAAACCACAGGAACGCCACGCCAGCGAGTTTGAGAATAGCGTCGGTGTGGAACACGAACGCCAGCGCCATTGTGATTATTGTGCCAACGACGAGCGACACCAACGTTCCGGTAGTTGCTTTGATGTCCTGAAGGCCAACGCGGGCGAATACTGCAGCAATCCCGAAACCCAGCGCGGCGGATAGCCCAAGCAGGACTCCTAACATGCGTCTCCAACGCCTGTCGCTGCCGGTCGTGATCTAGAGGTTATTGAACGTATGATCGACCGAAAGATCACAGCTCCATCCTCGCCGCCCATCAGCGGTTCGCAGCAGCGCTCAGGGTGGGGCATCATTCCCAACACATTGCCTCGCGTGTTCACGATTCCAGCAATGTTATTTATCGAGCCATTAGGGTTGGATGGCTGAGATGTGGTCGAGTCAGACTCGCAATACCTGAAAACAACCTGGTTGTTGGCTTCCAGATGAGCCAACGTCATCGCATCCGCGAAGTAGTTGCCTTCTCCGTGAGAGATCGGAACTTTCAGAACATCCCCCGATTCTGCCAATCGAGAGAATTCGGTGTCTGCGTTGTCGACTCTCAAATTCACCCACTGACATCGAAATTGCAGATGATCGTTACGCATGAGCACGCCAGGGAGCAGTCCCGCTTCACAAAGAACTTGAAATCCGTTGCAAATCCCGATGACCAATCCGCCGGTGTTGACATACTCAGTAATTGCCTCCATGACAGGAGAAAACCTGGCGATGGCCCCTGCCCGCAGATAGTCACCATAGGAAAATCCGCCAGGGAGGATTACGCAGTCGAACCTCGACAGGTCTGTGTCTCGGTGCCAGACATACTCCGCCTGTTGTCCCAACGCATCGGTGACTGCGTAGTGGCAGTCGGTCTCGCTCCAGGTTCCAGGAAACACAACGATGCCGAACTTCATTTACGCATCCTTCTGCCAAATTCGATCACACAATGGTCTGGATACATCAACCGACCAGTCCTTTGAGAACTTCCATGACCATCGCGCTGACCTCTTGACCATCCGCTTTGCCGCGCACGTGGGGCATCAGTTTCGGCATCACCTTTTTCATATCGTTCGGTCCTTCGGCGCCCACTTCTTGCACCACTTGGTTAACCAGATCGGCTATCTCTTCCGTGGTGAGTTGCTGGGGAAGATATTCCATGATAATCGCGAGTTCGGCTCGTTCCTGTTCAACCAAATCTTCGCGTTTGGCATCGCTATACGCCTGAATGCTGTCACGTCGTTGCTGAGCCTGGGCGGTCAAAACCTGCAAGACGCCTGCTTCGTCCAGTTCGGACCGCTTTGCGATTTCTTTGTTGTGTATCTCGGACTTGATGTATCGAATCACACTGCGTTTTAGCGCGTCACGGTCTCGCATCGCCTGCTTGAGGTCATCGTCGAGTCTGGTTTTCATGGTCATGATTGTTCCCCATTCCGCTAGGAAAGAGCTTTGTTTAGGACACTTTGATCACAGACGATCAATAGCATCCTGAATCGATTTTACGGTCTGTTCACGCCCAAGAGCTTCTATGGTCTCGAATATCGGAGGCGACACCTTCAGCCCTGTCGTCGCAATTCTCAAGGCCCCCAACAACTGCCCGACTTTTACGTCTAGGTCTTTGGCCAATGGTCTGAGCATGTTTTCGATAGAATCCGTGTCGAACGGGTCAAGTGTTGTTAATCCCTCGGAGGCAGCGTTCAACACAACTCGCGTCCCGTCCAGGTCCATGCCTTTTTGAACCAATTGTTCAGAATCGTATTCAATCTTGTCCTGGAAGAAAAATGGCAGGAGCGGAGCTGCATCGGTGAGTGTCTTCATGCGGGCATGCACAAGAGGTATCACCTTTAGGGCGAAATCTCTATCTGGTGGACTCAGAAACTCGGCCGCTGGATACTGGTTCCAATAACTTGAGAGCGCGTTCGCTAGGTCATCGGGACTTGAGTCCCGGATGTGAACCCCGTTCATCCAATTTAACTTTTCGATATCGAACACTGCGTCCGATTTGCTGACGCGCTCCAGGCTAAAGTGCTCGATCAACTCTTCGGACGAGAAAATCTCCGTTTTATCATCCAGGGACCAACCCAACAGCGTCAGGTAGTTCAACATAGCCGAGGGTAGCATTCCCATCTCTCGAAACTCGAGGACCGATGTGGCGCCGTGACGTTTCGCTAGTTTTGTGCGGTCGGTCGCTAGCACCAGTGGCAGATGAGCAAATTCGGGCGGGTCCCAATCCAGCGCTTTGTATAATTGGAGGTGTCTGGGAAGGCTCGAAAGCCATTCGATAGCTCTGGTTACGTGGCTAATCTCCATGAGGTGGTCATCGACAACGCTGGCAAGGTGGTAGGTCGGAAAGCCATCAGACTTGATAATCACGAAGTCATCGGTAAGACGATTCTCGAAACTCACTGTGCCGTGAATAGTGTCGTGACCGACGGTCGCGCCTTCGTCCGGCATCCTGAATCTTATGACTCCCGTTTCGCCGGAGGCAATCCTGCTTTGGGCTTCACCTTCGGACAGCGAACTGCACTTGCCGTCATATCCAGTGACGTCCGAACCGTCCTGTTGTTGCTGTTTCCTCAACTCACTGAGACGTTCAGGCGAGCAGAAGCAATGATATGCATTGCCGCCAGCAAGCAGGGTTCGGGCGGCTTCCCGATAGTGGACCAACCGTTCCGACTGATAGTAAGGGCCGTAATCCCCTCCGACGTCAGGGCCTTCGTCCCAATCGAGGCCAAGCCATTTCAGCGATTCCAGCATCAATTCGACGGCGCCATCTACCTTCCGAGCCTGGTCCGTGTCTTCGATCCTGATAATGAAGTCACCGCCGTTGTGTCGGGCAAACAGCCAATCGAAAATCGCGCTGCGGATGTTGCCAATGTGAGGTTCACCGGTCGGACTGGGCGCAAATCTGACCCGAACTCTGTCAGCCATGTTTTACTCCGTATTCGGGCGCTGCAAATCATCAGACCGTCCGCGCCGCGTCTGAAATTCTACCACGACCCCCGCCACTGCTCCAATGCCTGTGGAGGCGAAATACTAGCCGGTCACGCGATGGTGTCATGGGCGCCAACTTCTTATTCAGGTAGCGCGAAGCTGAGGAAACAGGACTACTTCTCGGATTGATTGTTGACCGGACAACAGCATGATGAGCCTGTCGATACCGATTCCCAGTCCCCCAGTTGGGGGCATGCCATGCTCTACGGCGGTGAGAAAATCTTCGTCCAGACGATCCCACTCTTCTCCGGGCAGTTGGGTGCGTTGGAGTTCTTGATCCTCGAAGCGGCTGCGTTGTTCCACTGGGTCGTTCAATTCTGTGAAGGCGTTTGCTAGTTCCATGCCTGCGGCGAACGCCTCGAACCGCTCGACGATACGGTCGTCCTCTGGCTTCTTCTTCGCAAGCGGCGACATTGCCACTGGATAGTCAACGAGGAAGCATGGCTGGATGAGGTGTGGTTCGACTCGGTCGGATAGAAGTTTGTCCACCATGCCCGCCCAACTTGTGGCGGCGCTGACATCTATGCCTGCCGCCTGCATCTCAGTGACCAGGGTCTCGGTGTCTGGGCATTCAAGAATGTCTATGCCGCTGTGCAGTTTGATCTGTTCGACCAGGCTGAGTCGAGGCCACGGTGGGGTCAGGTCGATTGTCTCGCCACCGTATTCAACAACTGATGCGCCGAAAACTTCCGTCGCGACGGTGTGGACCAACTCCTCAACCATGTTCATAACGTCGTTGTAATCGGCGAAAGATTCGTAGCTTTCCATCGTCGTGAACTCCGGGTTGTGGTTGAGGTCGATGCCCTCGTTCCTGAAGATGCGCCCGATCTCGTACACCCTCTCAAGGCCGCCCACGATCAGCTTTTTGAGATACAATTCTGTCGCGATTCTCAGGAACAGGTCCTGATTCAACGCGTTGTGGTGAGTCTCGAAAGGATGCGCCATGCCGCCTGCCGCGACTGGCACCAGCATTGGAGTTTCGACTTCGATGAAATCGCGCCCGTCCATAAACCTGCGGATAACGCTCACTGCGCGGCTTCTCATGATCGCAATTTCGCGGGCTTCAGGGTTCGCGATCAGGTCCAGGTAACGTTGACGGAAGCGGGTCTCGGTGTCGGTCAGCCCGTGGAATTTTTCTGGCAGGCCCCGAAGAGATTTCGCCAGCACCTCAAACTCGCGGACCTCAACTGTTATCTCGCCGGTCCTCGTTCGGAACATGGGGCCTTTGATTCCCAGCCAGTCGCCTATGTCCAGGTCTTTGAGGATTTCGTAGGATTCGCCTAGCGTGTTGCGCCGAAGCATGCCCTGAATCTTGCCAGATCCATCCAACAAGTCCAGGAAGCTTGCTTTGCCCAAACCGCGCATTGCGGTTATTCTTCCAGCCACTGAGACCTGCGTCGAATCATCGCTATCAGATTCTATTGACTCTTCTGATTCAAACAGCTCCAAGGCGTCCTTCGCCATGTGGGATCGGTCGTAATTTCGGGGGTATGGATCAATTCCTTTGGACCGCAACCGGTCCAATTTTTCTAATCGTACTTGAAATAGCTCGTCGCCAGGTTGTGGCATGGAATCATGCTCCTTGAAAATCTCTTTGAGTCGTCAGAATTTCGCGCCATAGAATCCATGAGACGCAAGGGTTCCCAGGCATATGAGTACGGCTCATGTTTGCGCGCTCAGGTAACCTTGGAGATTTTCAACTTGGTGACGCCCGCAGGCGTAGTAACCTCCACCACGTCACCGACTTTGTGCTCCAATAGGGCCTGGCCAACCGGGGATTCGTTGGAGATTTTGCCTTCGAGAGGCTTCGCTTCAGCGCTGCCGACCAACTGATATTTTTGGCGTTTGCCCTTCTCTGTAATCACCGTAACTGACGAGCCAAACTGCACGGTGCCCTTGGCTTCTGCGCTCTTTTCGGCGATTTTCGAGTTGTATAGGATGCCCTCAAGGTCCTGAATTCGGCCTTCCACGAATGCCTGCTCGTTTTTAACCTCTTCCCACTCTGCGTTGTCCGCGGTTCCACCCGCCCGCGCCGCTTCATGGATTCGAGCGGACACGTCTGGACGTCGGACCGATTTGAGGTGATCCAACTCCGCCTGAAGTTCGTCTCTGCCGCCGGGTGTGAGGAATCGCTGCTTTTGGACCATGACTTTCTCCAAAGAATCAAAAAGACTGAGAGGCCGCGACTCGCGCAGTCTACTTCTCAGCCTGACGCTTTTATTTTATCGTCAAATCGTCGGTTTGTAAATTACTTCATGAATCGACGCGATTCCGTGTGTCTGCTGGTCGGCCAAAACCCCGAAGCAGAAGTGGTATAATCCGCCTCGGTGAATCCGAAAGTTACGCACTCAGGAGACGACGATGGCAGGCTCACGAGACGAAGTTGATGTACTGGTAATCGGAGCGGGAGCTTCGGGAGCCGCGTTCACATGGAGTTTGGCGAAGGACGGATTCGACGTTTTGTGCTTAGAGCAAGGCGGATGGATGGACCCGTCGGCCTACACGACGACTCACGACGATTGGGAACTCCACCGCCAAACGGATTTCAGCCCTGACCCGAATGTCCGAGGCCTGGATGTCGACTACCCCGTCAACAACCAAGACTCGCCAATTGCGCCGCTGATGTATAACGCCGTTGGAGGCAGCACTATCCATTGGAGCGCACACTTTCCCCGGTTTCATCCATCCGACTTCCGTGTGCGAACTCTAGATGGAGTGGCGGACGATTGGCCGATCAATTACGAACAACTCGAACCTTTTTTCGATCTCAACGACTCGATCATGGGCGTCTCCGGGATAACGGGCGACCCTGCGTATCCACCCAAGTCTCCTCGCCAGACGCCGCCGATACCGTTCGGCAAGGTCGGAGACACAATGGCCGCAGGATTCGAGAAACTGGGTTGGCATTGGTGGCCGTCAGACTCGGCGATCATATCTGCTCCTTTTGATGGACGCGGTGCATGCAACAATTGCGGCCCATGCGACATCGGCTGCACGAGGCGAGCAAAGGCCAGCACGGACATCAATTACTGGCCGAAGGCCATTGCCGCGGGAGCCAAACTGGAGATCTCAGCGCGAGTTCGAGAGATCACGCTGAACCCAGACGGCACTGCTAGAGGAGCCATATTCTATGACGCCGACGGGAACGTCCAGGAGCAGAGAGCAAAAAACGTCGTGCTTGGTTGCAACGGAATTGGCACTCCCCGTCTCCTGTTGAATTCGGCGTCGGCGATGCATCCAGATGGTCTGTCGAATTCGTCGGGGCTTGTCGGCAAGAATCTCATGTTTCATCCTTACTCAATCGTCAGCGGCATATTCGATGAGGACATGGAATCCTACGCAGGCCCAAACGGTTGCAGCATCATAAGCCAGGAATTTTACGAGACTGACCCGTCCAGGGGGTTCGTCCGAGGCTACGCGTTTCAGATCGCCAGAGGCGCCGGTCCCGTCACCACGGCCCAGGGCGGAATGGGAGCCGGACCGATCCCTTGGGGCGGCAACCACAGGGCGTCGTTTGACCGGCTGTTTGGACGGAATGCGGTTATAGCGGTGATCGGAGAGGATCTTCCCGAGCTTCACAATCAGGTGACGATTGACCCGGAGTTAACCGACAGCGACGGAATCCCAGCGCCAAAAGTGACTTACACAATGAGCGACAACAGCATCAAGTTGATGGCACACGGTATGGCGAGGGGCGAAGAGGTGATGACAGCCGCAGGCGCAATCGACGTGCAAATCAACCCTCTTCTTAGACGCGGTGGATGGCACCTCCTGGGCACCGCTCGAATGGGAAATGACCCTGCCAATTCTGTGGTGGATTCGTTAGGCAGAAGTCACGATGTGAAGAACCTGTTCATCATCGATGGGAGTGTGTTCGTCACGGCAGGGGCGGTAAATCCAACGCCGACGATCCAGGCCGTCGCTTTGCATATCGCTGACCAGTTTAAACAGAATTCGTAACGAATTCTTGACCCGCTTGAAAGCCTCGACTCGATAATCAGCCAATTTCACGACGGAGACCAGATCATGGCCCAATTTTTCTCAGATGAACAAACCACTTTGACCGCTTCGATCTTGAACAGGATCGTGCCGTCAGATGGCGATTTTCCAGCGGCAGGCGACCTTGGGGTCGGAGAGTTTTTGGACGGTGTGGTGGCCGGGTCCGCTGAGCTAAAACGCTTGTTCACAACCGGGCTCATGGCTGTGTCGATGGCTGCTGCATCACAACATTCGGCGACCTTCGATGCGCTTAGTCCCGATGCCCAAGACGCGATTCTGCGCGATGTCGAATCTAGCCAGCAGGAATTTTTCAGCGAATTAGTGCGCCAGACATACAACGGATACTACATGAATACGAGGGTGATTGAAGCATTGGGGCTGGAGGCTCGACCCCCTCAACCGAAGGGATTTCCACTGGAGGTCGGGAATCTGGACCTGATCGAGCAAGTCAAGGCAAGAGGCATAAAATATCGGCAGGTCTGATCCGTTAATTAGCCGTCCAGACGTTCAGAGTTCGGACCGCGACGCGCTCAGATTTGCCTTTGACCTTAACAAGAGCTTTGCGAAGCTTCCGGGTACTTCTCCGTTAGCCATCGGTGGGTTTCCTCCATTATCACGACCTCGCCGGGTTCGGCTAGCGATTGAAGACGAGCGGCTGTGTTCACGATGTCTCCGATTACCGTGAAGTCCCGGACCTCTCCTTCCGCCACATTGCCTATGAACGCTTCCCCGTTGCCAACCCCGCCTCCGACTCTCGCAGCGATTCGTCATCATCAATCATATCTTCCAGAGTTTTGACGATCCAGAGGGCGGCAGTGACGGCTCTTTGGGCATGATTTTCAGGCCTGAACGGCACTCCGAAAAACGCCATTGCCTGATCACTGACCGCCTTGTCGAAGGTCCCGTCCAGTTCAAACATTGCGTCAGCAGCAACCTTGTGAAATTTGTTGAGGCGGGCGCAACCTCGGCAAGAGGCAGCCGTTCGGAGAGCGACGTGAAGCCTCGCACTTCCATAAACACCACAGACACGACTGCTGGCTCCCCGTCCGGAGGACCGAACTCGTATCATATGGCGCACAGGTTGGGATTCTTCCGAGAGGGCCGAATCCCAACCATGCGAAACGGAATCGAAAACACCCCATGAAACGGAACCAGGCACTCTTTGCAACGCCTGAGAGATGGCATAAGTCGGTATGCCGTGCGAAATCCTTTCGCCTCCCCCAACAATTTTCTGGCCGAGCCAACCGGCCACAGCATTAAATACCGAACGCCACGTTTTGTGGAGCCTCGTTCATGGGAGAATGTCTCCGCTAGTACCCCATGCGGCCTTCCCGGGCCAGCCACGCGAACTCCTGCGGCCGGCGGCTCGCGCCTGGGTCCATTATTATGTTTACTAGGGCCGCTTTCCCCGACTTGAACGCGCGATCGAGAGCTGGCTGAATGTCGTCGGGTTTTTCGACATACTCACCGTGCCCGCCTAATGCCACCATCATCTGATCAAAGCGGACACTGGGCTTGAAGTCGTTCGGGTCTTCCACGCCATCGACGTAAGTTCGCACCCACTTGTCGATGTTGGCGTTTTGGAACACCACCCAGACCACATTCAGTCCGAACCGAGCGGCGGTCTCGATGTCCATTCCGTTGAAACCAAACGCCCAATCGCCCTGAAGGCAAACGACGGGTTTATCGGGATGGACCACCTTGGCCGCAATGGCGAAAGGCACACCCGTGCCGACGCAACCCGCAACACCCGCGTCGATACGGCCTCGTGGGTTGTGTATGGGGATGACCTGTCGCGATATGTCCATCGTGGACGCGCCATCGGCCACGATAATCGAATCCTCAGGCATGTAGTCGCGAATTTCTTTGAGAATTCGGTAGTATCCGATTTGCTCGAAATCGGAGTTTAGCATCGGCTCGATGGTCTCAGCGTTCTGAATTGATTTAGCGTTGAGGCCGCCGATCCAATCTGTTTCCTCAAAAACCACCGGATTGTCGCCTAGCGCATCGACCAATTGACTCATCACCATCTTGGCGTCGCCGACCAATCCTACTTCGGCGGCATGGTTTCTTCCGATTTCTGTAGGTTCGATGTCCACCTGAATCAGCTTGTAGTCCTCCGAGAAACGAGGCGGCTGACCGAAATGGAATATCCAGTTCATGCGAGCGCCAACTAACAGGACCACATCTGCGCCCTGAAGGGCCTGGGTGCGAGCAGACGACACGTTCAACGGATGGCCAGGGGGCAACATGCCAGAACCCATAGGAGAAGTCAGGAACGGAATCTGTGTCTTGTCCACAAATTCGAGAAGCTCGTTTTCTGCCCAAGACCAGGCTGCGCCTTTGCCCACGATCAGCAAGGGGCGTTCCGCCTCTTGCAGCACTTCTAGCGCCTGCTTAATTTTATCCGGTTCCGCGAGAGGTCGAGCGGGTTCTGAGTGAGGCTCTGGGATTTCGACAATGCTCTCGTCCACCTTCGTGGTGATCATGTCGGCAGGCAAGTCCAGGTAAACGGGACCGGGCCGACCAGCCAACGCCTCTCTCATTGCTATATTGATGAGGGTCGGGATACGTTCGGTGCTTTCCACAGTGTATGCCCACTTGCATAGCGGAGCAGTGGACTCCAACTGAGCGAGCTCCTGAAAGTCGCCCATGTTGCGGCGGCGAAGCTCTGACGCGCCGCCTATTACCAACAGCGGCCAACAGTTGACCTGTGCATTGGCGATTGCGGTCAAAGTGTTTGTCTGACCTACACCGGATGCGGCGACGCACACGCCTACCGATCGCGTGAAGTATGAATGAGCCTGAGCCGCCATCCCTGCCGTCTGCTCGTGGCGGACAGAGATCATTCTCATGCCTGCCTCAGCCCAGCCGTTCACGATGTCGCCCACCGGATCACCCGGTAGAGAATACATCGTATCGACTCCCTCACGCTTCAATGAATCTATTACTAGCTGTGCCCCTGAAATCTCGGCCACGATGCCCTCCTGCGAGTTGATTAATATTACGTCCGACGCCAATTGTATCCCGCGCAGTTCGGGTGTCAAGGATTCATGCTCGGCGACGTTTCACTATCGCGGTGTTAGAATACAGGCTGATTCAAATTGGAGGCCGTTATATGCAGGATCAGTTCGTTCCCAACTTCGCGTGGCATCACCCTACTCGTATTGTCTACGGCATTGGGAAACTTCGGGATTTGCCCACAGAGGTCGGTAACCTTACAGGACACGGTTCGTCTGTGTTCCTGGTCACAGGCCGCAGCAGCTTGCAAGCGCGAGGAATATTGCAGAAGGTCCTCGACGGACTGAGCGAGTTCGAGGTTACTGTTTACAACGATGTCAGGCCGTTCCCGTCTCCTGCAAACGTGGATTCAGCTGTCGAAGAATGCAAAGCTGCAAGCGCAGACATCGTAGTGGCTATCGGCGGCGGAAGCGCAATGGACCTTGCTAAAGCAGTGGCAATCCTAGCGGTGCACGAGGGGACGGCTTTGGAGTACGCGACGCGCCAGCGCGAGTTCCAACGCAAAGGTTTGCCATTCATCGCGGCTCCAACCACTTCCGGGAGCAGCAGCGAGGTGACGTCAGGCTCAGCCCTCTGGGATTTGGAAGGGAAGAAACACTACGGGATTGGTGGGCCAATGATGTTTCCGGAAGTGGCTATCGTTGACCCGGATTTGACGATGTCGATGTCCACATCGTTGGCTGCCAATACCGGAATGGACGCCTTCACCAGCGCTTTCGAGTCGTACTGGAACCGAGACTCCCAGCCCATATCCGATGCTCTGGATTTAGACGTAATTCGGGCGTTCGCGACCAACCTCGAACGCTCGGCCATTCAGGGCGACATGGAATCTAGGGCCGCCTGCGCGCTTGCCGCATCCATGTCGGGCGCCGCCTATTCCAACAGCCGGCCCAACGCGTGCCACGCCATCGGTGGGCCTCTGACACTCTACTGGGGGATTGAACACGGTCAGGCGGTCGGGATTACCTTAGGAGGATTCCTTAGACATGCGGCGCCAGCGATCGCCCACAAGACTGATGCCTTGTGGAATGCTCTGGGCGTGTCTGATCTGGATGCCGCTGTAGAGCGGATTCGTCAGATCATGAGCAGGTGCGGCCTGGAAACCACTCTGAGCGGCCTGGGCCTTGCCGAGCGAGACATCGACACTATTGTAGAAAACACAATCTGGTCCCGTATTGATCCGTTGCCAGAGCAAATGGATCGAAGCCAGCTTAGAGCGATGCTGGCCTCGATCCTCTAGTCGGATCTCTCCGAGAACCGATTATTCCTCTTTGGATTTCGAATCCTGAGGAAGATCATCCTCGTCTAGCAATTTTCGCAGATCTTCGCGGGTCTTTCGGATCATCTCCGTCTTCTCTGAAATCTTGGAGAACAGGTCCTTCTTAGCCTGGATGCCTTCGGCGATCATAAACGCCGCGGCCTCGGAACGGCTGGCATTCAAGCCGGAATCGACAAGCACATCCAGTTTGTTGAGGCTGTCCTTGTTGACCCTCACCATCACGACCGAATCCCGGGCTGTCTTGACCTTCAGAATCGTTTCTTTGATTGTGTCGCCAACCGTGGTTGCCGCGTCCATACTGCGGGTCACAGCATCGCGCACCACCCTGTCAACGTCTTCCATATTCTCCAGGCCTATCGTGATGGTCCTGTGTCGCTCTGTGGTCTCCCGAGTTTCTTGCGTATCCTGATTGTCCTGACTATCTTGAGCGTCTTCCCGTTTTTCTTTGCCGTTGGTCATTTGTAATCTCCACACTTGCTGTTTGTTATTACATGTAATTCTAACACATATATTCTCGATATATGTATCGACAATTATTTAGTGGTTTGACGACCTCAGTTTAATGAAGTACGGTTTACGCATTGTGAGACGTTGGTCGACCAGCCAGCGTGTCGCAGGAAGGGCACGAATGGCCGAAGAACCAACCGACCAACCGAACACCTCCCCACGCTCCACAACCGCCGTATCGTCAACTGAATCTGACGAAAAAACGGCGCCACACCGGAGACGCGGACGTCGTTCAAAATACGCGACAAAAGACCTCACTAAAGGCAGCATCCCGAAAAATTTGTGGTTTCTAGCATGGCCGCAGATTACCGAAAGCTTCCTCAGCGTAGTTGACCAATTAGCCGATCTTGTGTGGGCAGGCCGTATCGGATTCCACGCAATCGCAGGCCTGGGCGTCGCTCAAACCTTCTTGATGATGACCATGACTGCTCGCATGGGCCTCGACGCGGGCATGCGGTCAATGATCTCCAGGGCAGTCGGCGCGAAGAACATCGAGTACGCCAACCACGTTATGCTCCAGGCGTTGACTTTGACCACTATGTACTCTGCGCTTGTGGTCGTTATCGGAATGGTACTCACCTACCCGCTTTTGCGAATTATGGGTCTGAGCGATGAAGTCGTCTCGGAGGCCGGCCCATACATGCGGATCCAATTTCTCGCGATGGCGATGATGGGGTATCAACGTCTGACCGCTGGAGCGCTGCAGTCATCTGGCGACAGCATGACCCCTTTGAGGGCCGCCACTGTGACCCGGGTAACGCACTTCGTGGTGAGTCCAATCCTCATATTTGGCATCTGGTGGTTTCCGACCTTCGGATTGGCAGGAGCTGCGATTGCAAACCTGATTGCTCAAGTCCTTGGCGTGGGCATGAATTTTCGAGCGCTGGTCACAGGAACATCGAGGCTTCACCTTACTTTCAAAGGGTACTACATCGACTGGGCACTCATCTGGCGAGTCGTTAAGGTCGGAGTCCCAGCGTCCGTGACGGGCGCGCAACGGGCTGTCTCCCAGTTGATCGTCGTCAGCTTGGTCGTGCCGTTCGGTGACGTGGCCCTGGCCGCCTACGCGCTCTCCCGCCGCGCCGAGAACACCGTGAACCATGCAAGCAGAGGCTTGGGTAGATCGGCCGGCGCGTTGGCAGGCCAGAATCTGGGAGCAGAACTGCCAGAGAGAGCAAAGCAATCCGTAATGTGGGCTCAGGTTTATGCCAGCGTTGCCAGTCTGTCAATCGCCGCTGTGTTCCTCATATTGTCGGAGCCTGTGGCTTCGCTGTTCAACAGCGACCCGGAATTTGTCGACAAGGCCGCCCTGTGGCTTCAAATTTTGGCGATTGGATATTTCTCGATGAATGCCGTCCAGGTGTTCACTCAGTCGTTTAACACAACTGGCGCAACGTTTGCCCCCATGGTGGTGACGGTGTCAACAATGTGGGCCGTCGAGTTGCCGTTGGCTTTCGTCCTGTCTCAGTACACGGCGTTGGAGGAATACGGGATTCCCTGGGCCATCGTGGTCGGCATGACGCTGCGGTTGTTCATATTCACCTGGTACTACATGCGGGGCAAGTGGCTCCGAACCGGAATGATCTAACGATTATCTGAGTCGATTAACTTTGAGTATGTTATCCTCCAAATAAGCCCAAAACCGTAAGTTATGGAGCGATGGACATTCATCAACAAAACGACTCGTCGGATGGTCGCGCGAGGCCGATCCCCTTCTACAAGGACTGGTTGCTCGCCTTGATAGTGGCGATCGTGCTCGCGTCTGACCAGATCACCAAAGCGATCGTTCGCGCAAAATTGAGCATTGGCGAATCGTGGCCGGCCGAAGGGATTTTTCGCTTCACTCACGGGACGAACACAGGCTCTGCGTTTGGATTATTCCAGGATCAGACATTCGTACTGACGATAGCCTCAGTCGTGGCTATCGGATTCATCATATACTTCTATCGAAGTCAGACTGAAAGCAAACTTGTCACCAGAATGACGATTGGCTTGTTGCTAGGCGGAGCGATAGGAAACTTGATCGATAGGCTAGTTGCTGGCAGAGTCACAGACTTTATCGACGTAGGCGCATGGCCGATATTCAATCTGGCGGATTCGTCTATCGTAGTGGGCATGACTCTGATGATCGCCACTTTGCTTTTGACGCCCGAAGAATCGAAAGAGCCAGAGCCGTTGCAAGCAACCGGCGAACAAGACTCGTGACGCTGAGGAAGTTCAGATCTAAAGGGTCAGGCGTTCGCCTCGACTCGTTCCTTGCTGACCTGTGCGGCGACCTGTCGCGCACGCGGATCAAGCGGCTTATCGTTGACGGAGAAGTGACAGTTGACGGAAGCTCCTCCAACGCCGGATACCGACTCAAAACTGAACAGGAAGTCGAAATCCGTGTTCCTGATCCGATCCCGTCTCACATGCTTCCTCAGGACATCCCCATCGACGTGGTGTACGAAGACGACCACATTATGGTTGTGGACAAACCTGCCGGATTGCCTGTGCATCCCGGTCCTGGACACCCTGACACCACGCTCGTCAATGGACTGCTAGGCATGCGACCGAATGTTGGCGGCGTCGGCGGTGTCATGAGGCCCGGCCTCGTTCACCGTCTCGACATGGACACTTCCGGGCTGATGGTGGTCGCGAAGACCGATGCCGCGCATAGCACTCTCTCTGCGGCGCTCAAAAACAGGAAATTCGACAAGCGCTACACCGCGCTGGTCGCTGGAATCCTGACTCCCAAAGAAGCGCTCATCGACGCACCAATTGGTCGAGACCCGACCAATCGAAAACGCATGGCGCTGGATGACAATGGAAGAGCCTCTCAGACCGCATATTCTGCGGTCACGATCTACGCGAACAAGACTCTGGCCGACGTGAAACCCGTCACCGGCAGGACTCACCAAATACGTGTGCATTTTGCGTCAATCGGGCATCCAGTAATCGGAGACGAAACATACGGCCGGGCGGACCCGAATCTTGGGCGTCACTTCCTTCACGCCCACAGACTTGGATTTCAGCATCCGGTCACGTTGGAGGATGTCGAGTTTCGCTCCGATCTGCCAGTTGAGCTTCAGGCATATCTGGACGAATTGGAATAGCGAAATTAGGCTCGAACCTTGCCAACGACGTATTCGGTTGCCATCGTCAGAACCAGAATTCCGACAGAGGTCAGAACGATAGCGCCGCCGGCCGCAACGTTTGCGTAGAACGCGATGGTCAGCCCAAATAGTGAGCTTCCGATTCCAATTGCCACAGCTAATCCGATGGCTGGTCTCAGTCCGGTGGCGACACGAAGGCTCACCATCACCGGCACCACGATGAGCGCTCCAACGAGAAGCACCCCCACAACCCTCATGGACAGCGTGATCGTCGCGCCGGTCAGGATAGCAAGAACCAGGTTCACGCCGAATACACGGACGCCGCTGACCCTCGCGAGATCAGTGTCGAATGAACTCTGGGCCAACTCTGGATAAAATGACACCACAAAGGTGATGACGACCGCAGCCAGAGCCGCCAACAACCACAGGTCTGTGTTGTTTACAGTCAAGATGCTCCCGAATAGGTATGAAAACAGATCGACGTTGAATCCGCCTGCCAATCCAATGACAACAACCGCCACAGCCAACGCGGAGTACAGCACTACTGCCAGGGCGACGTCTCCAGGCATCAGTCGTTTTAACCTGACGGTCTCGATTGCCACCGCCGCGGTGGATGTGGCAAGAAGCCCAGCGATGGGCGGAAACGTCTTGGTCAGCAGTCCGAAGGCCACCCCTGTCAATGCGACGTGCGACAGGCTGTCAGCTATCAACGCCAAACGGCGAAGAACCAGAAACACTCCGAGGGCCGGAGCCAACGCGCCAACGAGCACCCCTCCTACGAAAGCCCGAATCATGAAATCGTACTGGAATATCTCCGGCATTATCTATGCTCGTGCATGAGATCGTGGACCAGCACGTCCATCGGCAGTCCATATAGGTCAGACAGTTCCCGCTGTGTAATGTGATGAGCCGGCCCGTGAAACACCAGGGTTCGGTTAATGCACGCTACCGTTTTGGCTTCGCGCATCACGGCGCCAATGTCATGGGACACCATCAGAATCGTGATGCCGTCCTCGGTGTTCAGCCGTCTGAGGATCGAGTAGAGCTGCTCCTGCCCTGCCGCATCAACGCCCGCTTCTGGTTCGTCCAGTAATAGGATTTTCGGGTCTCTGACCAGGCTCCGGGCGATCAACACGCGTTGTTGCTGGCCGGTCGACAGCGCCGAAATCCGACGCTTCCTCAGATTGGCGACGCCAACCGCTTCCATGCTGATTCTCACTGACTCCGGAATTCCGAGCTTCCAGAAACGAGTCGGGTCGAAGCCTTTATATAATCCGTGCGATACGATCTCTTCGACGGTGGCCGGAAATTGCGTGTGGATTCCTTCCACGGTCTGGGGCACGTAGCCAACTTGATGCCAATCTCTGAATCGATGCGCTTGAGCGCCGAACAGCAACACTTCGCCGCGAGTGGGATTGACCAAGCCAAGAGCCAACCTCACCAGCGTGGTTTTGCCACTCCCGTTTGGTCCGAGCAACGCAACGAAATCGCCTTGCTCCACTGTGAAACTGATGTCCTTCACCACATCGATGGCTTCGTAGCCGTAAGTGGCGTTACGAAATTCCAGATTGACGCCGTTGGCGCTGGAGCCATTTCGTTCGTTGACGGTCATGAAGCGCACTCCAGAGCGATTTTCAGCGTGTTCAGGTTAACGAGCATGATGGACATGAAATCATCCCCGGCCGCCATTTGATCCGGCGTCAGCGACTCCAACGGGTGCAGCGGCAGGATTTCCGCTCCTACCTCTGCAGCCACTGTTTCCGACAACCGCTTGCTTGTGGCCGGCTCTGCAAGAATGTAAGTCACGCCTGACTCCCTGATCCTCGTGACCATATCAGCCAATGTTCCAGGCGAAGGCTCCGATTCAGGCGACAATCCAGACAAAGGAATTTGGACCAAGCCGTATCGATCTGCGAGGTGTCCGAATGCCGAGTGTGAGGTCACGAATGTGTCCTTAGCGCAGCCCTGAATCGTTTCACTAAATTTAGTGTCGATTTCGGCAAGTTCATCGAGAAGGGCTCGGGTGTTGGACCGAATCGATTCAACGTCAATTGGCGCTATCTCAGCCAGAGAATCTCTGATCTTTTCGGACTGCTTCGCGGCGTTGTCGAGATCGAGCCATACGTGCGGGTCCGTGCGTTCTTCCGAGCCCACGTTAGTACTGTTGTTATCGTTTCCGTCTACCAGCCCGAGAGACGCTTCTACCACGATTCTGGTGTCACCATTCAGCCCGTCGAGTGCGCGTTCCATCCACGGCTCGAATCCTGATCCGTTGTACACGATGATGTCTGCTTCCTTCATCAGCCGCATGTGGTGGGGCGATGGCTCGAAGTCGTGAGCTTCGACCCCTGGGGCGATCAGGTTTGTCACTTCAACGAGGTCTCCACCAATGGTCTTGGCGAAGTACTCCAATGGGTAAAGGGTTGTGACCAGTCGAATTGGCTCATTTTGTTGTACTGGTTCGTCGGTCATTGTGGCTGTGTTCGAAGTCGAAGAACAACTCAAAACTAATATTGATATCACCGATACAACGGTTATCGTTAACGACGACTGAAGGTTTGTTTTGATACTATGTCTCAATTGAAATCAAGGCCGCATACGATATCAGGATTGCTGATAGATCATCAGTTTGCGTAATCCAGGCAGGTTTTGCAGATGACGTCGAACTCAATGCGATGGCCCAGAATCTCTCCAGACACTTCGGCGCCGATCGCCCTCACCAGACGCTCAATGGTGGAGTCTAGAAACTCCTCCACCGTGCCGCATCGCACGCAAACAAGATGGTGATGATGCTCCACTCTGGCGAGGCTGTATTTTGTCGAACCGTCCCGCATCACCAGTTTGCAGATCACTCCGATGTCCAGCAGAAGGCGTATCGTCCGGTACACGGTAGCTCTGCCAACCTCTGGAAGCGCTCCGTGGATCTCCTCAGCGCCAAACCCATCAGGTTTTGTTTCCAGCAACTTAACCACGTCCCGCCTCGGTTGCGTTATGCGATATCCCATGTCTTCGATCACGGACATCAGGTCTGGCCGAAATTGTGATGCAACCATATTGATACTCAGTCTCAATACTGCTCAGAATTAGAAACGGACATCGATCAGGGTTACTTGAAAATATCATCTTCCGGCAGCACGGTCAAGTGAGACCTCATCTCAACAACTGTAGACCTGTTAAGACGGCGAGTTCGCGGATTGTTCAAGTATTGAAGCGCTGATAACATACGCGCAGGTTCATCGCCCATTCAAATTTAGGGAGCACAACATGGTTGCGAGCAGTTTCCAGGCAGACACAGTATTCAAGGGCGCCAACATAATCACGGTTGATCCGAACACCCCACACGCTCAGGCTTTGGCGATGAAGGACGGCAAGTTTGTCGGTGTGGGCAGCGATTCCGACATCGAGGGTCTCATTGGACCGGGCACCAACATTCAAGACATGCGAGGCAAGACGATAGTTCCTGGTTTCATCGACGCCCACATTCACGTTTTGAGCAGTGGAACTCGGCACGTCATGGCGGCGGACTGCGACCAGCGCTCGATTGCAGAAATCCAGAGCGCCCTGAGAGAGCGAGTTGATTCCGCCAGCCGGGGTCAGTGGATTCAGGGATTCAAGTTCGACGACACCAAAACTCAGGAGAACCGGTTTCTGGACAAAGACGACCTGGACGCCGTGTCTGACGAGCTCCCGATCATGGTCTCCCATCGGGCCGGTCACGTCTACTATCTGAACTCCGTCGCGCTGGAATTGTCGGGCTATCACAACGAATCCGAAGACCCCGTTGGCGGCAGGCTGGGCCGGAAGCCCGACACAGGCGAACTGAACGGGGTGCTTTACGAGCGCGCCGCAGAACCCGCTCAAGAATTGGTGCCGGAGGTCACGGCCGAAGTGCGTCGGCACGGCCTCAAAACCATCTGTGGAATGCTTACCGCTGCCGGACTCACCAGCGTTCATGACGCCCGTGTCTCCAATTTGGAGTTGAACACCTATCAGGAGGGCCGTGACAACGGAGACCTCAGCCTGCGCGTTTACATGCTGATGGGACACCCCCACTTCCCGGCCCTACGAGACGCGGGGGTGAAGACCGGGTTTGGCGACGACCGTCTGAGAATCGGCGGCATCAAGATGGTCTCCGACGGAGCGATCGCGGCTCGTACCGCCTACCTGTCGGAGCCATACGTCGACTCAGACGATCACGGCATCCTCACCATGACGGCGGAGGAGACCGAGACCGCCGTTATGGAGATGCACCAGGCTGGGTTCCAAGTCGCCATTCACGCCAACGGCGACTTGGCAATCGACATGGTGTTGAATGCGTACGAGAAAGCGCAACGAGAGAACCCGAGGAATGACCCCCGGCATCGCATCGAACATTGCACCCTTGTGAATCCCGATATTTTGAGCCGAATGAACAAACTCGGGACTGTGGCGACGCCCTTCTGCACTTACGTGTACTACCACGGCGAAAAAATGGGGTTTTACGGCGAAGACCGATTGGAGTGGATGTTCGCCCAACGGTCGTTCATCGACAGCGGCGTTGTGTCCACGGGTGCGACCGATTACCCGCCCGGGCCGTTTGAGCCGTTGATGGGGATTCAAAGCTGCGTCACACGCACCGATATGAACGGCAAACTCTGGGGCGCCAGCCAGCGCATCAGCGTCGAAGAAGCGTTGAGACTTTACACTCAGAACGGCGCATACGCATCATTTGAAGAAGACATCAAAGGTTCTATAGAGGTGGGCAAACTCGCGGACCTGGTGGTCCTCAGTCATGACATCACGACGGTGGACCCATTCGGCATCATAGATATTCCCATTGAACAGACCGTCATCGGTGGACGAGCCGTATACGAAGGCTGAGTCGCATCGTTGCGTCCTTCTTGCAGGTTTCGCGTCTAAGTCAATAAGACACTCCACAGGAGGGGGCAACAAATGACCGAAATAAACGAATTCCGCGAGGCCAAGGATCACTTCTTTGGTCACGACCATCAAGCGCCGTTAACCCACGAGCAACAGGCAACGTTCGATGGACTGAATTATTATAAAGAATGCGACGATCTGAAATACGTCATCGAACCTGATCTGATTGACGGTCACGACATCATCGAGATGCAAACAAGCGCCGGCGATGTTACGTCATATCAGCGATGGGGAACAATCTCGTTTGACTTAAAGGGCGCGCCAGCCAAACTCACGCTGTACCGAGACGATCACGGAGGCGAGTTCTTTCTGCCGTTCGTCGATGGGACCAGCGGGAAGGAGACTTACGGCGCAGGACGTTACCTTGATGTCGAACAGACCCATGACGGCAAGATCGTGGTTGACTTCAACTACGCCTACAATCCATACTGCGCCTACAATGATCAATGGAGTTGCCCTTTGACGCCCTTTGAGAACCACATTCAGGTTCCAATCAGGGCCGGAGAGAAGAATTTCAAATAACGCGGCGTCACGCGATGGTTCGGGTGAGGTCGCAAGTCAGGAGACGCACGCCTTGCCCGCTACAGTAAATCGTGAAATCGTGTTGGCTTCAAGACCGGACGAGATTCCATCAGAGTCCGACTTTCGCGCAGTAGAATCGCCAATTCCCTCCCCCTCCGAAGGTGAGGTTTTGGTGCGAACCATGTGGCTCTCGCTTGACCCATACATGAGGGGCCGCATTCGCGACGCTCCTTCGTACTCTCCGCCGGTGCAGATTGGCGAAGTCATGGTCGGCGGCATCGTCGGAGAGGTGATCGAGTCTAGGACGCCTGCGTTCCAGGCGGGAGACATCGTCAATGGCTCGCTTGGATGGCGAGAATATGCGACGTCCGACGGGTCAGACCTCAGAAAAGTGGACCGCGGACTCGGCCCGCTGTCTACCGCATTGGGGGTTCTCGGGATGCCTGGCATGACTGCGTATTTCGGCCTTCTAGATGTAGGCCAGCCTGAACCAGGAGATACAGTCGTGGTTTCTGCGGCATCAGGCGCTGTGGGTCAGGTTGTCGGTCAGATCGCGCGAATCATGGGTTGCAAGGTCGTTGGAATAGCCGGGACCGCCCAAAAAGTGGACTATGTTATCAACGATTTAGGTTTCGACTACGGAATCAACTACAAGACCGAGGACGTAAATTCGGCTCTTTCAAACCTCTGTCCCGAAGGCGTGGACGTCTATTTTGACAACGTAGGCGGCCACATCACCGACGCAGTGATGGAACACATAAACACTGGCGCTCGGATATCCGTTTGCGGACAGATTTCACAGTACAACCTTGCCGAGCCTGAGATGGCGCCGAGAAACATGCGGCTATTAATAACAAATCAGGCGAAAATGGAGGGGTTTCTCGTTGGGAAATTCGCAGGAAACTTCGAACACGCCCGCGAGCGAATGGCCGGTTGGATCAAGTCTGGAACGCTCCGGTACCGCGAGGACGTTGTAGAGGGCATAGAGAACGCCCCGCGAGCTTTCATCGGCATGATGTCAGGCGAGAACTTCGGGAAGCTGCTGGTGAAGGTGTCAGAAGAGTAGTCTCGTACCGCCCATAGTCATATTATTGAAAAAGAGCCTGAGTGACTCCGCGTTGCTCAGACTCTTTTAACTCATCGGCAATCAGTCGTCTTAGTTAGTCACCGTTATTAGAGGCTATGGCAGCCCGAACCGACGCAGGATTCATGGGCAGTGTGTCCATTCTCACACCGATCGCGTCATATATCGCGTTCGCCATTGCCGCCAATGGTGGAACTATCGAGACCTCGCCGACTCCGCGGACCCCGTAAGGGTGCATCGGGTTGGCGACTTCGACGATCACGGTGTCGATCATCGGAAGGTCCAAAGAGGTCGGCATGCGGTAGTCGAGCAGGCTGGAGTTCATCATCTGGCCATCTGCGGCCATGTAATATTCTTCGTTCAGCGCCCAGCCAATGCCCTGTGCGGCGCCACCTTGAATCTGGCCTTCGACGTAGCTGGGATGGATGGCTTTGCCCGCGTCTTGGACCGCTGTGTATCGCAACACTTCGACCTTGCCTGTGTCTGGGTCGACTTCGACGTCGACTATATGAGTCGCGAACGCGCTGCCGGCGCCGCTGGGATTGAGGTTCGCGGAGCCAACAATCGGCCCGCCCGTTCCTGATGCCTCACCAGCCAATTCTGCGAATGTCATGCTCAATTCGTTGTCGGAAACATGCCTGAACACCCCGTCAACCAACTCGATTTCTTCGGCAGGCCGCTCCCATATCATCGCTGCCCTGTCGATCATCTGGCGTTTGACGTCTTGAGCGGCTTCATAGGACGCCCAGCCGGTCTTGAAGGCTGCGCCCGAACCACCAGTCATGGAGGTCCAACCGATAGTGTCCGTGTCACCGACCTGCGGGTTGACGCTTTCGACCGGAATCCCCAGGACTTCTGCGAACTGCATTGCCGCGCCTGGTCGGGTTCCGCCGACGTCTACCGAGCCAATGGTCAGGTTCACGGTTCCGTTGAAGTTGACGTTGGCCGTGGCGCATGCGGCTCCGGCGCCGTTCATCCAGAACCCAGTGGCAACGCCGCGTCCGCGGTTCGCCCCTTCTAGAGGAGATGACCAGTGGTCGTGGTTCTTGGCCGCTTCCTGTGTCTCAATCGCGCCGATAGGTGGGTTTACGACGCCGTTGACTCTCCGAGTGCCTTCTTTGGCGGCGTTCATGATACGAAATTCCAACCGATCGATGGACAGCTTCTCGCAAATCTCATCGATCATGGATTCGACCGCAAAAGCGCCGATTGGAGCGCCAGGCGCTCGATAAGCGGTTGACTTGGGCTTGTTGTCGACTACATCGTAGCCGTCGACACGAAGGTTCGCGATGTCATATGGCGAGAACAGGCATTGGGCTGCTCCACCAACAGGAGAACCAGGGAATCCGCCGGCTTCGAAGTTCAGTTCGATTTGTCCAGCGGTGATTTTGCCTTCGTTCGTGACACCCATTTTGAGTTTCATCATCGAGCCAGATGTAGGTCCAGATGCTTCCAGAACATCGGTCCGGCTCATAGAGACCTTCACCGGCGCTCCGGTTTTCTTGGAGAGCGCGGCGGCGACAGGCTCCAGATAAATGGTGGTCTTGCCCCCGAAACCTCCGCCGATCTCCAACGGGATGACTTTGATGTCTGACTCGTCGACTCCAAGCACGGATGCTGTCAAGTCCCGTACCGGGAAGTGACCCTGGGAACTCCCCCAGATGGTTATCTTGCCTTGAGGCGTCCACCATGCGGTTGCCGAGTGAGGCTCGATGTAACCCTGATGAACAGTGTTGGTGCGGTACACTTTTTCCATCACCAAGTCGGCTTCTGCGAAACCCTTTTCAAGGTCTCCGAGTTCGAGCTCAGTATGACTGGCGACGTTTCCAGGTATGTTGTCGTGAAGCTGAGGAGCGCCTTCTGCCATTGCGCTTTCGACATCGGTAACGGCGGGCAGAATCTCGTATTCAACCTCGATCAGGCTCATAGCTTCCTCGGCAGCGTGCACAGTGTCGGCAGCAACCGCGGCGACGGCGTGACCTTTGTAAAACACCTTGCCTCTTGCCAGACAGTTGCTGGAGCGGTGAAACATATTCTGGGGGATACCGCCGGACGACAGCAGGATCGGTTTGTTTTCGTGAAGCACGAAGTCCGCTGAAGTAACGACCGCCCTGACATCTGGGTGCGCTTCTGCTTTGCTCGTGTCGATGGACTTGATGATGGCGTGGGCATGAGGGCTTCTGAGCACTTTGCCGAATAGCATGGAAGGCAGATTCATGTCCGCGCTGTAAAGCGCCTTGCCGGTCACCTTGTCGTAACCATCGTGGCGAATGGGTCGCGTGCCTACTACATTGTATTCTTTAGTCGATAAAACGATGTTGGACGTCATTGAAATGACTACCTCCCGCCATGAGTATTCAAGCGGGGGATATTGTATCACAACGTCCTACACCCTCAAGTAATTCGCAGTTTTCCACTCACAGGGGCTTGTGTTATACTGCCGTAGCCAATTTACGCCTGTGTGCGGGCTTTGGCGACGAGCAAAAACATCACATTGCCAGGGCTTTAGAGGGTCACGAATGGGCGAACAGATCGAGTTCAATTCTGAAGGAACAGTAACCTCAGCCAAAGGATATCTGGCCGGAGGCACTTTTGCGGGCTTGAAGACACCTGGAGAAGGCGTGCTTGATCTCGGAATTTTGGTCTCTGAGTCGCCCGCATCCGTAGCTGGCACATATAGCACTAACAAGATACTTTCACCTTCGGTGACTGTGACGAAAGAAAAGGCCGCGGGCGCCACAGCTCGTGGGGTCGTGGCGAACAGCGGTTGCGCCAATTGCGCTGTTGGGCCACAAGGATTCTCAGATGCCAAAGACCTGTCCGCTCTCGCTGCCGGACACGCCGAGGTTGATGAAGACTCTATGCTGGTCAGCAGCACCGGGATGATAGGCGTCGAATTGCCGATGGCCCTGATTCGCAAGGCCATCCCCAATGTCGAGTTAACTTCAGAGGGCGGCGAAGCCTTCGCTCGCTCCATTATGACCACCGACTCACGCGCCAAACACGCCTCAGTGTCATTCCAAGTCGACGCGGCTACTTACACCATTGGAGGCGCCGCGAAAGGCGTGGGCATGATCCACCCGAACATGGCGACGATGCTATGTTTCTTGACCACTGACGCAGATGTCGAAGCTGGATTTTTGCAAAACGCCCTCTCGGCAGCCGTGGATTTGAGTTTTAACATGATTGATGTCGATGGAGACCAGAGCACCAACGACACCGTGTTGCTGTTCTCCAATGGCGCCGCTGGCGGAGCGCAGATAACCGCAGACTCCGAATCGGCCGGAGTGTTCCAAGAAGCGCTGAATCAGATAGCGATTCACCATGCCAAAGAATTGGTAAGAGACGGCGAAGGCGCAGAGCGCATATTCGCCGTGACGGTCGAACGCGCAGCGTCAAGCGCCGATGCTCGCGCAGGAGCCAGGGAAATCGCATCTTCCAACCTCGTCAAGGCGATGGTGCACGGCAAAGACCCAAACTGGGGCAGATTGATGATGGCATTGGGAAAGAGCGGCATCGAACTCAACGAGCCGAACATCGACATTTTTGTCAACGACATACACATCGTCCACGAAGGAATTGCGATCCCCTACTATGCCGACGCCGTGATCGCCGGCATGAATGTCGCTGAAGTCCAATTCAGAATCGCGCTGAACATTGGGACTGGGGTCGCCACCGCGTGGGGCTGCGATTTGACTGAAGATTACGTGACGTTTAATTCTGCCTACTCGACCTAAATCTCGATACTAAACGTCGACAACACCGAAATTTGCCTCAATTGGTCGAGCGCTCTAGGGCTGCTCTGCCTCCGACGCGAGGGCTATCGATAACCGATGCAAAAGGAGCCTAATTATCTTGGGACGACTGTAGTAAAAATCGGCGGCAGCACGCTTGGCGAGCATGACACCACGCTCCATGACCTTGTCGCGCTACAAAAGGAAGGCGCGAGCCCAGTCGTTGTTCATGGCGGTGGAAAGATAATCTCCGAGTGGATGACGAAACAAGGTATACGAGCCAGGTTCAAAGACGGTCTGAGGGTGACAGACAAGGCTAGCCTGGAGATCGTTGTAGCAGTATTGGGTGGCTTGATTAACAAAGAACTCGTGAGAGACTTGAATAAGCTAGGTGCAAGAGCGGCAGGAATCAGTGGCGCCGATGCAGGATTGCTCCAGGCTG
>DCAW01000156.1:2484-9604 GCA_002313895.1 Dehalococcoidia bacterium UBA1123 | reverse complement strand
ATCAGACCCCGGCGACAGAGTGAACTCGATGGTGTTTACGGACGTGACCCGCATCGCGGGGATCACGTACTTGCACACCGTCCCAGATCCGCTCTTCGGCAAGACCGAGCCAGCTGATATGATTGCTGGGGCTGTCGCCGAGGACTTTGATGGCGACGGTTGGGTCGATTTGTTCGTCCTGCGCGGCGGCGAGGCGCCCAGCTTACTGTACATGAATCAGGGTGACGGTACGTTCACCGAAGAGTCGAAAGCGAGGGGGGCCGACCTGCCAACAAAGCTGGGAGCAGCGGCGGCGGCGGCCGATTTTGACAACGATGGGGACATAGACATTGTGGTCGCCAACCAAAAGGCACCGCATTACCTCTTGATCAACGGGGGAACGGGGCAGTTCGCCGTGGACGCCACTATGTTGACCGAACCAAAGACATTCGCAACGAGCCCGAGCTGGGGCGATGTGAACAACGATGGGATGCTTGAGCTGGTACTTGGCGAGTGGAACTCTGAAAGAGCGCAAGCGTACGACGCTTCTACGAAGTTGGAGACAGGTGCGTCACAGGTGAGGCAAGATCCGATGACGGGGGGGAGCGGCTTTACGCCTCTGTTCATGTACCGTAACAACGGACAACGTCGTCTGGAACTATACGAGTTCCGCAAAGTACGTAAGCTCGATTTGTGGGTTTTCGCCCCAAGGTTCGCCGATCTGAACGGCGACGGCCTTACTGATCTGGCCGTTGTTGCCGACTACGGGATGTCGCGGGTTTACCTGAATGTCGGCGATGGAGTGTTCGAAATCGCGGCTGGCGCCACCGATGTCTTGACCGACGAAAACGGTATGGGATCCGCAATTGGTGACTACGACAACGATGGCGACCTCGACTGGTTCATCTCGAGCATTTTCGGTCAGACCGACCCTGCGAAGGCGAGCGATAGAGGGACCGGCAACCGTTTATATCGCAACGACGCGGGGATGGCATTTACCGACGTTACTAGCGAAGCGGGTGTCCGAGAGGGTAGCTTTGGATGGGGTGCTAGCTTCGGCGACCTGGACAACGATGGCGACTTAGATCTGTACCATGTAAATGGCTGGATCCAGAACGAACGAGAAGGCGACCCGATGGAATTCAACAATCAGCCTGCCCGGTTGTTCAAAAATCTGGGCGATGGGAGCTTCGAGGAGGTCGCCCAGGAGGTAGGCGCCGGTAACAAGGGGCAGGGCAGAGGGGTCATCCTGTTCGATTTCGATAACGATGGCGATCTGGATATCTTCATAACCAACAATCACGAGTACGTCGTCGACGGCGCTACGTCGACTCGTAATCCCGGTGCACCCGCGCTGCTTCGCAATGATACCCTAAATGGAAACCACTGGCTCAAAATAACACTGGAAGGTAGGCCCCCACTTCACCGTGACGGTATTGGTTCGCGGGTGTATGTCACTACCGGCAACGTTACACAGATGAGGGAATTACACGCGTCAACTAATTATGTGACCCAAGAGCCAGGCAGGATTGCTCACTTCGGTGTAGGCGTGGCCACGATCATCGACGAGGTTCGTACCGAATGGGTCAATGGTGAGATCAATATTTTGAACAACGTGCAGGCAGACCAACATATCTCCATTTCGAGTCGTTAGCGCCGGCAAACGTTGCTAGACCGCCGTGATGTGTTGATAAAACGTTAGCACTAATATAAATTCCGGCCCGTGCATGCCCAGGCCAGCCAGGGGCAGCAAGTCTCGTGGAGAAGGGGGGCTCCAACAAGCCCTTGCGTGAGTCGGAGTGACATCTCTAGACGGCCCATCACTTCGGCGACCAGGCGGGGGCCGAATCAGTGCCGGCATCGTTTGTGAGCCTGGTCTGCCCCGAGCCGTCGGCGTCCATCACGTATATCTCATCGTTGCCGTCGCGGCTGGAGCCGAAAGCGATCTTCGCGCCGTCAGGAGACCAGGCAGGGACCCGTTCAAAGGCAACAGTGTCGGTTAGCCGGGTCTGGCCGGTGCCGTCGGCCTCCATCACGTATATCTCAAAGTTGTCGTCGCGGTTGGAGCTGAATGCGATCTTATCGCCGATGGGCGACCACGTGGAGTCCAAATCAGCGCCAGAATCGTCGGTTAGCCGGGTCTGGCCGGTGCCGTCGGCCTCCATCACGTATATCTCAAAGTTGCCGTCGCGGTTGGAGCTGAATGCGATCTTCGCCCCGTCGGGCGACCAAGCGGGGTCAAAATCGCGGGCAGAGTTGTTGGTGAGGTTGGTCTGGCCGGTGCCGTCGGCGTTCATCACGTATACCTCCCAGTTGCCGTCGCGGCTGGAGCTGAATGCGATCTTCCCAGCGATGGGCGACCACGCGGGGTCAGAATCCCGAGCAGGATTGTCGGTGAGCCTAGTCTCGCTGGAGCCGTCAGCGTTCATCACGTATATCTCATCGTTTTTGTCGCGGTCAGACCGGAACGCGATCTTCGCGCCGTCGGGCGACCACGTGGGAGCGACATCGAAGGCGGGATTGTTGTTGAGCCGGGTCTGGCCGGTGCCGTCGACGTTCATCACGTATATCTCACGGTTCCCGTCGCGCGAGGAAAAGAAAGCGATGTGGCCAGAGACCGTCGATGCGACCGGTGGAGAGGTTGCCAAGGACGGCGGCGGCGTTTCAATGGCTGAGGCATCCGGTAACCAGGCGGGGGACGAATCCGTGGCCTCGTTGGTGGTGAGCCTGGTCTGCCCGGTGCCGTCGGCGGTCATAACGTAAATCTCATCATTGCCGTCGCGGGAGGACATGAACGCGATCTTCGCGCCGTCGGGCGACCAGTCGGGAACCCGATCGAGGTCAGAATTGTCGGTGAGCCTAGTCTCTCCGGATCCGTCGGCGTTCGTCACGTATATCTCAAAGCCACTGTCGCGGTTGGAGCTGAATGCGATCTTCGCGCCGAAGGGTGACCAGTCGGGATCAAAATCTTCGGCAGGATTGTTGGTTAGCCGGGTCTGTCCGGTGCCGGCGGCGTTCATCACGTATATCTCATCATTGCCGTCGCGGGAGGACATGAACGCGATCTTCGCGCCATCGGGCGACCAGGCGGGGTCAGAATCGAAGGCAGGGTTGTTGGTGAGCCTGGTCTGTCCGGTGCCGTCGGCGTTCATCACGTATATCTCGGAGTTGTTGTCCCGGCCGGACACGAACGCGATCTTCGCGCCGTTGGGCGACCAGGCAGGGACCCGATCGAGGGCAGGATTTTCGGTGAGCCGGGTCTGCCCCGAGCCGTCGGGGTTCATCACGTATATCTCATCGTTGCCGTCGCGGTTGGAGCTGAACGCGATCTTCGTCCCGTCGGGCGACCAGGCGGGGTCAGATTCGCTGGCAGGGTTGTTGGTGAGCCGGGTCTGTCCGGTGCCATCAGCGTTCATCACGTATATCTCAGTGTCGCCATCCCGGCGGGACACGAACGCGATCTGGCCAGATCGCGCCGATCCCGGCGGCGCAGCGATGGCCAAAGGGCGCGCCGGTGCCTCTCGCGTCTCTGGTGTGGGGATGGTTGGCGTGACTTCAATTACACCCCCCACCTCGTCTCCTTCGCCCGAGCACGCGGTCGCGATGCCCATCGCCAATACGAGGACCGCAAATGTGCCGCCCGCCCGCGCCCATCGACGGGCGCGTGATCGCTGCCATGCGTTGGCCCATACGGTCATCCAGGTGACGGATGGCCGACACGGTGTACGGCGTGGCGTGGCAGGCTGCTGCTGCGGGTTCGGCTCCCGGCGTGGCGAAATTACGGGCAGGGGCAGGCCGGGCGCCCCGGCGCGCGGTGCCTGCGCCACCTCCGCCGTGCTCTGGCGCCGTCGCCACGGGCCCTGGGCCATGGACCGCTCGACCGCCCCCTCCAGCCTTCGGGTCGGGTCCCTGCGAAACTCCCTCAACCGCCGGGACTGCTCATCTATCTTTTGCCGAACGACCGCCAGGGGGGTTTCGCCCTCGAAGGGCACTGCCCTCGGCAGCATCTGGTATCGCCCTATTAGTCGGTCCATGGCACGATCCACGACATGACCGGATTCGGATACATCACAGCGAATCCCTTAGGTACGCTCGTATTGATGTTGCCGCACATCTTTGAGACGAATACATAGCTGACTGGAACTCCAAACTATCCCGCTCTGCCGCCAATTTCTCCATTCTCAACCCGAAATGCTCGAGGCCAAGCGTGTTTAATTCAGCCATGGCCCGTTCGCCAGAGGACCTGGCGGGCTGAGAAGAAATGTTGAGCCGGACCGGGGATCCCACTTCAATGCGCCCTGTTTTTGTCCCTAACATGACCTCCCTTGCCGAGAGTATCTTGGCGCCAAAATGCTTTTCAAACCATGCCGCCGACCCTTGGTGGTCTGACGACCTCATGTGTAGGTGGGTGATGGCGTATTCCATGCCGCTCCTCCTTGCTATATGACGCTTGTTTCGACGAGTATCGGACAATAACCTGAAGCACAGAGTGCCCGTGTTGCTGGCGGCCTATGATCTGCTGCCTGGTTGATTCACCATTGAGGGAACTCTTCGTCTGCAGCGTCGGGAATTGGGGCCTGGCTGCCCTCCAGTCCGTTGAACTCATCGCTGAATTCATTCCGCGTCTGAGGCCAATTATATGTCCAGCATCGGTGGTGTCAAGCAGACGCTCGAAAGGCCAGGACGATTGCATCAAAACGAAGTTTAAGACAAGCGCCAGGATTGACGCCATCATGTGTGGAGTTTTGAGACATGGCATCGACGAACGAGTGGGTAGGCACGGTTGGCGTCCACTTCGGAGATTTACCTCTCCCGAGGGTGGACCGAACCAAGCGTCATGAGCTGATGGACATAGTGGCAATCGCGTTATGCGCAGTGATATGTGGAGCAGATAACTGGGTAGACATAGAGGTATTCGGTAATTCCAAGCGTCAGTGGTTTGATAGGTTTTTGAACCTTCCCAACGGAGTGCCTTATCACGACACTTTCGGCAGAGTGTTCAGCATGCTGAACTCCGGGAGTTCGAGCGCTGTTTCATGGAGTTGGTGAAGGCAGTCCATCAGCTTACCGAAGGCCAGGTGTTAGCCATAGATGGCAAGACATCGAGGGGTTCTTTAGACAGCGCCAATGGCAAAGCTGCCAACCACTTGTTGAATGCATGGGCGTCAGCCAATACCAAGCGATTGGCTCAGACCAAAGTGAATCAAAAGTCCAATGAGATAACAGCTAACCCTGAGCATCGAGCCAATCTGACCCGAGAAGACAAAGCTAATGTAGACGCGACACTCAACGGAATCGGAACCTTCTAGAATCAGGAAAGACCTGAACATCGAACCAATCAGACAACAAGAAGGAGACATCAAAATGGCAACAAAGGCCATCAACCCCAACATCGGTTCAGCAGTCAACGAGAACAAGGGATCAGCGTGGAGGCCGTTCACCGAGTTATTGGACTCAGTTGGAGAACTGGCAGAGATATACTTCCCCTCCCCCGGGTCGATCGCCTCAATGGACGCAGACCACCGCGCGAACCTGACGGCGCGAGGCAAGACCGACAGCGACGCCGACCTGATGGGCCTCCGCTAGGATATACAACACGATAACAACCGGCCGCTGGAGGCATTCCAGCGGCCGGTTTTCTTTTTGCGAGAATCGTCGCTTAGCCACGAATGTCGAAGCTCAATATTCGCCCAACGAATCGGAGTCGTTGGGGCCTACCTTGCACAACCCCGCGCCTCTAAATTTTCCTCATCGTGCTCAATACCGAAACCCGGAGAGTCGCCCAAAACGATCCAGCCGTCCCGTTGGCGTCGGCCAAGGGCCTGAGGATGTCGTATTCTTAAAGCGTAGTCCGATAATAGCTGAAGACTAACAGCTACCCCGCTTGCTTCGTAACCGCCTCGATCATGGCCTGGATGTAGCCGTTGGCGAAGGCGCGGCCTCGGTGGCCCCACTCGGTGTCCTGGTAGGTCTGGGGAACGTGATCGTCGATGAAGAAGCCGTCGAACCTAACCTCGTTGTATATGGTCATGGCCTTGTGCATGTCCACGTAGCCAGTGTTGATGAATTCCTCGTGGAACTTCGGAACCTGGCCCGACACGTTGCGGAAGTGGACGTACATTATCTTGTGACGCTCACCGAAGTAGCGGATCATCTCGTAGATGTCGTCGCCCTGCATCTCGGAGAACGTCCCCTGGCAAAACTCTATGGCATTGCTATCGGATGGGTATATCTCGATAAGTCGCCTGTAGGACTCGAAGCTCCGAAGAAGCTGAGGAATCCCTCCCAGCTTCTCGACGGGCGGGTCGCAGGGGTGGATGCCCAGACGGATGCCTTCCTCCTCGGCGATAGGGGTTATGATCCTGATCCAGTACTCCAGGTTGCCCCACATCTCCTCCTCGTCGTATTCGCGGTCGTGAGTCAGGGGAAGCTTCTGGGCCTCCTCGTAATCGAAGGCGGTGGCAACGGTCCCGCACCTGATGATTGCAGGCTCGGTGCGCCAGACCATCGAGGGCATCCAGTTGTAACCGAAAATCGGAATTCCGGCGCGCGCAATGTTGCGGACTGTGACGATCATGTTCTCGATTTGCTCGTCCCGACGCGGCCCGTTCAGCATAATGTGGTCGTAGAACGAGGTGGGAACATTCTCTAGGGCCGAGAGTCTGAGACCGTAGCCCTCGACACTCAGCCGGAGCTTGACCAGATCATGAAGCTGCCACGTGCCTCTCACGTTGGGCAGATTGGCGTTGTTGAGCAGAACGTCCGTAGCGCCATACTGTGCGGCGAATCTCAGGTACTCAGGCGTGGCCTCTTTGAACTGTCCGAATCCGGCTCTCATGGTTATCGTTCTCCTGTTGGTGGGATGTGCCCTGACGTTACGCCGGGCAAGCGACAGTGTCAATTTCTCCAGAGCTTCGTAAAATTAGAACGATATCGACACGGCGCAACCCGTGGAGTTGTGACAATGCTTCAGCCTGTGAGGCACATCGTCTTCAAGTTGCTAGATGTCAGATGAGAACGACTGTCAGTCCTTCTGCACTATAGAGATATTCGGCTCCCGGACGGCGTGGACCTTGTAGTTCAGGGCGGTGACTCCGCCTCCCTCCACGTTGCCGACGATCTCGATTTGGGTAGGGCCTTC
>DCAW01000156.1:0-2102 GCA_002313895.1 Dehalococcoidia bacterium UBA1123 | reverse complement strand
TTGAGACCTCCAGCATCTTTTCGACGCTCTCGGAGGCGTCGTTCACGTCCCAGAACACGTTGAACGGCAAGCCTCGTCGCACGGAGCCGCCATCTGGCAGGGCGTCACCTGCCACCAGAACCTTCTCGCCGTCAACCTCCAGAAGCACAGCCAGGTGTCCGATGGTGTGACCCGGAGTCTCGATCACCGAGACACCCTCGGCAACTTCGTCGCCTTCTGATATTGGCTCGGCTTTCATCTTTGTCATCATGTCGGCCACGTACCACGCGGCGCTGGTGTCTCCGCGAGCGGGGTTGCGAGCGTAATCGAGTTCCTTCGGATTCACCAGAATACGGGCGTTGGAGAACAGGTCGGTGTTCTGGCAGTGGTCCCAGTGCAGGTGAGTGAGGACCACGGTGTCGATGTCTCCGCGTTCCATGCCGTGATCTTTGAGGGCGTTGACAAGCAAAGCCCGTCGCGACGCTGGCCCGGTGTCTATCAGGATGTTACGATCTCCCACCCTCAACAGGGATATGGTGGACCAACCGAAGCCACCCTGGTCAGATGTGAACCCAAAACCGTAGGTCAGGACTTGTAGTTTTGCCATCGTGCGTCCCCTCGAATCAGTTGTCAGGCCATCACGTTTCAGCCTTTAGGGAACGATAACACTCTGTCGCCACTGTTGCCAGGCAATACATTAATTTGCATCACAATCGATATTCTTGTGGTCTTTGGCTTACTGGGCCATTGGCATGGTGTGAAATCCCATAACCAATTCTCTCGTAGATTCTCAATGAGGCGGAACCGTTTAGCCAGCGCCTCATACTTTTGCAGACAAGACTGCGATTTTCAGGCTGAAACCGTCTAATAGCAGAGGAGCGGGGACAGAATCCGATGCCACGACCAGACCCGTCAAAACGCTCACAAGACCCCTGGCTGCTGGACGTGTTGTCCTACCGCAGGAGGGGTGTACGACCGGAGCCGTTCCGACGCCGCGATATTGGGCTGGTTCTTCCATCTGATATGGCTCGGGACCGTTCTCCCTGCCAAATACTTGATAGGGGCCTGGAGAAAACGTCGCCGCGCCGCCCAACTTCGACGGGTCGTCTATGGCCCGCTGACTGACGATAACCCCAGACAGGAGTGAACACAAACTAGAGACCGTTAGATGATCTTCAAAACAAAACAGAGGCAAGGGCTTTGCCCCCGCCTCTGTTGTAAGTCTCCGAATTGGCTTTGTTAGTTGGCTACCTGAACGATTCGCCCTGTGATGGTGGAGAAGCCCGGCTTGAGGCCGTCCTTGGGCGAGATTGTGATGTCCAGCGAGTCGTCTGGAGCGGCTCTTGCGAGGGACGCAACGGTTACTAGCCACTCTCTGGCCGATAGTTGCGCCTCTTTGATGTCGTCTCCAAGTGGGTCTGAAGTTACCTCGACATCGATTCCACTGGGCACGTTGAGGCTCAACATGGCGTTGGCCGGCGCATCACTGAGGTTGCCGAGGTCTAGTCCGGCGACTATGGCGTCTCCGACATGGGGTTTCAACGCAGCCTTGAAGCCGGTTCTTTCGTCGTTGGTGGTGAAAATGCCGTCGGTGTCGGAGCCTGCGCCAAGAGAGAACCCCGAGGGGGCAAGAACGACGGACTGCTCGATCACAAGGCATGCTGAATCCTGTATGCCGCCGCTCAGAACCGGCCCAACGGCCTGACCTGCCGCCGCTGCCACCACGAGTAGAGCAACTCCCAGAACCCAAGCTGGAAAGCTCACGCGCGTTATGCGTAATTTCTTGCTGATGATTCGTCTGAACATTTGTAGCTCCTCCACAACGCGGACGATTCCTAACGTTTTTGTTGTGACCGCGAAACGACCCTATTTTCGTCATGTGGCGATAGGAACTCTAGACGCTATTTAACGTCAGATTCGTACGTAAGAATCTGTGTGACAAGAGCACAGTAGATGTGAAATGTAACTGGGTTGGGTAGTGAGGTATTGAGCCATACTTGTGATGAAACAAAGTGTTTTGTATAGCAGCAATTATGGCGCAGTTAACCAGTCACATGAAGGGGAGCCGGACGGGAAAGAAGTGGTGGGCGGTACTGGATTTGAACCGGTGACCTCTGCGATGT
>DCAW01000033.1:35340-35510 GCA_002313895.1 Dehalococcoidia bacterium UBA1123 | reverse complement strand
ACGACATCATCCGAGAGGATTGGTACAATAGTCTTCCGAAACTTCAGTGGCTTCTGATGAAACGCCGTGAGAAAATCATGTTGATGTTAGCGTGCTTCGTGGTCGCCGTCCTCCGCTCATCCCGATGAAATCGCTTCTCCAACGTCCCATATACGCCACTCTCGCCATCT
>DCAW01000033.1:7215-35099 GCA_002313895.1 Dehalococcoidia bacterium UBA1123 | reverse complement strand
GCGTGCTTCGTTGTCGCCGTCCTCCGCTCATCCCGATGAAATCGCTTCTCCAACGTCCCATATACGCCACTCTCGCCATCTACTGGATGCCTGCCTTAGTGTGGGCGGTGGCGATATCTGCCGTCTCGCACATTCCGGCGCCGGAGATTCAAAAAGCCGCCGAAGCCTTCGACGCTGTGCCAATCGCTCTGGACATTGCCTATCACGTCATCGTGTTTGGGGTTATGGGCGCCCTTGGGTATTGGGCTGCGTCGCGCCACCTCGGGCAACGCTCAAAATGGTCATATCTTGCGGGGTTGGGGTTTGCCATCGGGTACGGCGCCGTCGACGAGGTTCACCAAACCTTCGTCTCTGGGCGCTCCTCAGCGGCTGAGGACGTGGGTTACGACGCGTTGGGGGCAGCGGTCGCAATCGTCGCTATCTTTGCGGTCAGGTTTGTTTCAGCGAGATCAGAAACTCGCTCAACACAAATCCGGTGACAGCAAAACAGGCCTCGTGATTCCTAGGGCCTGTTTTGCTCATTCGATGCCGGCTCCCCACCACACTCCTTGACTTCGAATGCGCCAAGCGGATCACGAACGAGACCGGTCAGTCCACCACCTCGGCTTCAACCGCCTCTCCTACGAACCGACCAGACCGCCATCCGCTGGTTTAACGCCAGGGCAGTGGCAATTAGATGCCAGCAAATGGCAGGATTCTTTAATATCAGAATTAACTCTTACACAGCAGTGTTGCACATCGGTCTACCTCCACTTATTTGCGTGCATGCCCGTAGATTTTATTCGCTCTGCAAACCCACTTAATCCACAGGCGCGGCGGAGTTGGTCCGGGCATATATAAGGCGATGGACTGCTTGTAGTGTCTGGTTAACAACTATGACTCCCGAAAATCCTCAGTCGTGGAAACGCGTCGATTCTGAGGCTCATCTCCAGATCACGGCGGGAAGAGGGCTGCCCAGCCACGCATGATGTCCGGTCGAGTAGTCGAGATTTCAGGGCAGTGGTTTTGGAAAATCTCCAATAGCCACGTATCTCACTACCCCTCGACGATATGTTAGTTTAGAATCTATTGGATGGGATTCACCTAGCGTTGATTGGCTCTGGCCGTCTCGAGAGAAATTTTATGCTCAAATTGAGAGATCGCGGATCGCGTGTGCTGGCCTTGGGCGGTCTGCTGATAATCCTGGTCATTGTCGGTGCGGCGTGTGGCGGCGATTCTGACACAAGCGAGCCGGCCCCCACGGCTGCGCCGGTTCCATCGACAAACACTCCTGTGCCGACCACCATCCCAGAACCCAGTCCCACTCCTATTTCAACGGCCACGCCGCCTCCCACCTCGACTCCAATACCGGCGCAAACGAACACACCTGCGCCGACGGCAACACCAGCGCAAGCAATCACCGTCCCAACGGCCACTGCGGTTCCAAGTTCCGCTATTGCTCCGTCTACCGGCGGGAGTGGCGACCCCACCGCCGAGTCCATATTCGCAATGGCAGCCGACGCGATGGCAGCCGTGTCGTCATTCAAATTTGGAATGGAGTCCATCCTGTCGTTCGAGTCTGAGGGCGCCGCCTTCGATATCCCAATCACCATGCAGGGTGAGTATCTCGCTCCAGACCGCAGCCAGGGCGCTGTGTCGTTGAGCGTCGTGTTCTTCACCATCGAATCTCAGTTCGTCACAATCGGAGACACCACCTATGTCACCGACCCCGATAGCGGTGAGTGGAGCATTGGGCAGAGTCCCGACCTTCTCTTCGCCGACCCCAGGGATTTCGCCAACGCAGAATTCCTGCAAGAAGCCGACAATTTCGAAGAGCTTGAATTCATCGGAATTGAAACGCTTGACGGCCTTGAGGTCTATCACCTGTCCGGTATTGCAGTCGACGAAGGCGTCGGTGACGGTCTCGTAGTGAACTTTTTGATAGACGTTGATGACAGCCTTATCTCGCAAGTCACGCTGAGCGGAGCGTTCCAAGTGGATGGTGGACAAGCCGACGCGGGTGATCTCCTTGGAAGCCTGGGCGCGGGTGACGCGACGCTCGAAGCGACGCTGACATTCTCAGCCTACGGAGAGCCGGTGTCCATAGAGGCGCCGGAATTGGCATCTGCTGCCGGTCCCACCGATGGGGCCACGGTCACAGTGACAACAGAGGTTCTTGATTCAGGCCTGGTGCGCTACAACCTGTCCAATGCGCAATTCGCCATCACGATCCCTCCAACCTGGGAAATGGTTGCTCTGGACACAGCGGGTATCGCCCAGAGCCTCGAACTTCTTGAGGCTGACGACCCGGCTCTGGCCGTGCGAATTGGCGAACAGATAGACTTGTTGCTGAGTTCAGGTAACTTCGTTCTCTATGCCTTCGACGCCGACGCCGGCGTCGATGAGGTCGGCCTGACCAGTGTAACCGTGTTGAAAGAGGACGTCGGATTCGATGTTGAACTGAATTTCTACGCTGATCTTAAGGTTCAGCAAATAGCGTTCTTGCCTGACGCGGTTGGCGAGATTCAGCGAGAGAGAGTGGATTTGAATGGCGTCCCTGCCGAGGAACTGAAGTACGCCATGAGCGTTCCCGATCCTGACGGCGAGACGGTCGAACTGGCGCTGACTCAGTATCTATTCGTAAAAGGTTCTGAGCTTTACGCTATCACCCTATCAACCACCGCGGATAGGGACGCAGACCTGACGCCTGGATTCAAAGCAATTGGCGAGAGCTTCGAGTTCGTCGAACCCCTCGGCCTCGCTGACCAAAACGATGGACAAAATGAAACCATAGGAGCAAATATGACGCAACAGTACGACTCCCCGCCCGCAATGACAATCGACACAGACAAGGACTACTCAGCCAAATTCGTGCTGGCAAGCGGCGGCGAGTTCACCGTAGACCTGTTCGAGAAAGACGCGCCTGTCACGGTCAACAACTTCGTGTTCTTGGCCCGGGAGGGTTTCTACGACGGCGTCACCTTCCATCGGGTGATCCCTGGATTCATGGCTCAGGGCGGCGACCCCACAGGCACGGGAACCGGAGGCCCAGGGTACAGTTTCCAGGACGAATTCAGCCCCAACCTTCGCCACGATAAGCCCGGCATCCTATCTATGGCAAACTCTGGCCCCGGCACCAACGGCAGCCAGTTCTTCATCACCTTCGTTCCGACTCCTCACCTTAACGACGCCCACTCGGTGTTCGGCGTGGTCACCGAGGGCATGGACGTGGTCAACGCCATCCCAGAACGCGACCCCGGAAGCGCCAGAAGCCCCGGCGAGTCCATCGCTTCTTTGACCATCGTGGAGTCTTAGTTCTCGGCAAGCTCAAGATTTTTTGAGCGCTAAAAGCCAACGATAATTCTTGGACCGGAGTCTCCAGCACCTGGCGGGGACTCCGGTTTGATTGCACCGCCAACGCCGTTGCACATTAGTAACGGTTCCCGCTCAATGACGCCCGCTTGTTTATCAGCGTCCACTGACCAGAATCCGAAGGCCCGTTCGTGACTTACGGCGATTGACTTCAAAATAGAGAACAAATGCTCCAAACGTCGACCAAAACTGACTGACATCTGACCTTCAGAGTGGTAGAATAAAGTCGTTACACTTGGGACAAATTAGAGACTTTTTCGTTCCTCGAACCTAATTTTCGCTCCGAGGCCCCCGAATGAAGTCATGCCTATCGGGCGTGGCCATTCCTCCCCTCGACTCACAGAATCCACCGGAGGGCAGCACAAAATATGCCGTTGGATAATATCGTCGTTAAGGGCGCACGAGAACACAACCTCAAGAATGTCGACGTTACGATTCCCCGAAACAAGCTCGTGGTTATCACAGGAGTGTCTGGTTCTGGCAAAAGCTCGCTGGCCTTCGACACCATTTACGCCGAAGGACAGCGAAGGTACGTCGAATCTCTATCAGCCTACGCTCGGCAGTTCCTTGGACGGATGGACAAGCCCGACGTCGATTACATCGAAGGGCTGTCTCCCGCTATCTCTATCGACCAGAAAGGCGTCTCCCACAACCCCCGCTCGACCGTGGGGACCGTCACCGAAATTTACGACTACTTGAGACTTCTCTATGCGAGAGTAGGACGGCCCCACTGTTACAATTGCGGACGTCCGGTGGAACGACAGACCGTTCAGCAGATCGTCGATTCCGTGCTGTCTCTGCCTGATAACAGTCGCATACAGATCATGGCTCCGATGGTTCGCCGCAAGAAGGGCGAGCACAAACCCGTGTTCGAGCAGGCCCGTGTCGCGGGATTCGTGCGCGTGAGGGTGAACGGCGAGACCTACGAGGTTTCTGAAGCCCCCGATCTGGACAAGAAGAAATGGCACAACATTGAGATAGTGGTTGACCGTCTGGTCATGGGCGAGAGCGCAGAGATCAACCGGGTTTCAGACTCCGTTGAGGCCGCGCTGAAGATGGCCGGCGGCACGGTGCTTGTGGACGTTGTTGGCGGCGAGGAACAGTTATTTTCCGAGCATTTCGCCTGCGTCCACTGTTCCATCAGCTTCGGAGAAATGGAGCCTCGGACTTTCAGTTTCAACAACCCCCACGGCGCATGCTCAACCTGCACAGGCCTCGGCTACAAGCTCGAGATCGAACCCGACCTTGTCGTTCCTGACAAGGACAGGACCATCCGAGAGGGCGCAGTCCAAGCATGGGCGCGAACCGGAACGATGTCTCCCTGGTATTTCAGCCAGCTTGAATCCCTGGGAAGGGCATACAAGTTCGACACTGAAACGCCCTTCAAGAAACTGACCAAGCGTCAGGTCGAAGCCATCTTCTACGGCACCAAAGGGAAGTCCATCAAGGTCACTCACCACACCAAGAGAGGCAAAACATACAACTGGTCTACCAGCTTCGAGGGCGTAATCACTAATCTGGAGCGTCGGCACAAAGACACCGAGTCGGACTACATGCGAACCGAGATCGAACGGTACATGGCGGCGCGGCCCTGCGCTTCCTGCGAAGGCCGAAGGCTTAGACGCGAAGCCCTGGCCGTCACGGTGGGCGGCATCAACATCATGGATATGACGGACCGATCCATCAACGGCGCGCTGGAGTGGATCGATGCCATCAGCGGCGATGGCCCGTCCCCAAACGGCACTAAACCCGAAGACGTGCTGACCAAACGTGACAAGACCATCGCATCTCAGATACTCAAGGAGATCGACGCTCGCCTGCGCTTCCTGCTGAACATTGGGCTGGACTACCTCACGCTATCGCGCACTGCGTCAACCCTCAGCGGAGGCGAGGCCCAACGGATTCGGCTGGCAACCCAGATAGGCTCTGGCCTCATGGGCGTTTTGTACGTCTGCGACGAGCCGTCCATCGGACTGCATCCCGCCGACGACTATCGACTAATCCACACCCTGAAACGCCTGCGAGACCTGGGTAATACCGTGATAATCGTCGAGCACGACGAAGCGATCATGCGCGCTGCCGACCACATCGTGGATATTGGTCCTGGCGCCGGGGAGCACGGGGGGCATATCGTTGCCACCGGGACGGTGCAAAACATCATCGACACCCCAGAGTCCATCACCGGCCAGTACCTGGGCGGGTTCCGAACGATTCCAGTGCCCGAAACTCGGCGCGAAGGCAACGGAAAATTCATCACGATAAAAGGGGCGCGGCAGAATAACCTCAAGGACATCGATGTGAAGATTCCTTTAGGCAAACTGGTGTGCGTCACTGGTGTTTCCGGCTCTGGCAAAAGCACCCTCATATACGAAGTATTGTACAAGGAACTGGCGCGTATCTTCTATCGCGCCAAGGACCGCCCTGGAGATTTCGACAAGATCGAGGGCATCCAGAACATCGACAAGGTCGTGAACATCGACCAGTCGCCCATCGGAAGGACCCCGCGCTCCAATCCTGCCACCTACACGGGAACGTTCACCCCTATTAGAGAGCTGTTCGCAACTGTCCCGGAGGCCCGGACCCGCGGTTACAAGCCTGGCCGATTCTCATTCAACGTCAAGGGCGGGCGCTGTGAGGCCTGTTCCGGCGACGGTCACATCAACATCGAGATGCAGTTCCTGCCGGACGTTACCGTGCCCTGCGAAATCTGCGACGGCAAACGCTACAATCGCGAGGCTCTGGAGATCAAATTCAAAGACAAGAACATCGCCGAAGTCCTGAACATGACCGTCACTGAGGCGGTGGAGTTCTTCGAGAACATCCCCCGCGTCCGCCGAAAGCTCCAGACTATGCAAGACGTCGGCCTGGGATACATCCGCCTGGGACAACCCGCCACCCACCTCAGCGGAGGCGAGGCCCAGCGGGTCAAGCTGGCGACGGAGCTATCCAAGCGGGCGACGGGCCAAACTCTTTACATGCTGGACGAGCCGACCACGGGCTTGTCCTTCGAGGACTGCGCTCACCTGATGCGTGTCCTGCACCGCCTCGTGGACACCGGAAACAGCGTCGTGCTGATCGAGCACCACCTCGATCTCATCAAGAGCGCCGACTGGCTCATAGACCTCGGCCCCGGCGCCGGGGACAAAGGCGGCGATCTCATCACCGAAGGCACGCCGGAGGATTTGGTGGCCGTCGAAGCATCCCTCACCGGACGCTACCTCAAGGATATTCTTCCTCTCGCAGCGTCGGAGGCGGAACCTATGCGCGCGGCGGATTAGAAAATCTTGTCTAACTTGGCCAATTCAACTAAATAAGGAGAATGTTCTCATGCGCGCCGCCGTTTATCAGGGCTCCCAAAAGTTTGACATCGAAGACCGGCCAGACCCGACTCCAGGGCCAGGGCAGGTGGTGGTGGACGTGATCTTTTGCGCCATCTGTGGCACCGACGTTCACGCCTTCCTCTATGACGTCGCTCCGCCGGGCACTGTGATGGGCCACGAGTATTCGGGGACCATCTCCCAGGTTGGCTCAGGCGTAACACGATGGAAGGTCGGCGACCGGGTAATTGGCGGCGGTGGCGAGCCTCCGCCTGAAGTCGGCACGTCCCGAGGCCCCAGGTACAACTATCGCACCCAGGGTTTCGCCAGCACCGACGTTCGCGCATATGCCGAGAAGGTGGTTATGGAGGAGTGGCAGCCGATACCTCTTCCCGAAGGCGTCTCCGACGAAGAGGCTGCCATGTGCGAGCCTTGCGCGGTCACGGTCCACGCCGTCCGACTGTCCCAGATGAAGCTGGGAGACTCGGTGGCTGTGCTGGGAGCAGGCCCCATCGGCTTGCTTTGTATGCAGGTCGCCAGAGCCGCCGGAGCCACAAAGGTGATAGTCTCTGAGCCTGTGCCCGCAAGAGCCGAAGCCGCCCGAAAGCTGGGCGCCGACGCGGTCATAGACCCCACCAAAGAAGACGTGCAAGAACGACTTGTCGAGCTTACCGACGGCATCGGCCCGGATGTGATATTCGAGTGCGCTGCCGCCAAAGGCACGCTGGACGTAGCAATGGATTCTGTCAAGCGCGGAGGCCAGGTGGTGCTGGTGGCGATTGTCTGGACTCCGACAGACGTCATGCCGCCCAACTGGATGGCCCGCGAGGTCAGCCTGCAGTCATCCTTCGGCACTCAACCCGAGGACTGGCGCATCGCCTTGGACCTAATTCGGAATGGCAAAGTCTCGATGGCGCCTCTGGTTTCAGAGGCCAGTTTCCTGCCCCTCGATAACATTCAAGAGGCCTTTGAGGCCCTCTGCGAACCCTCAAATCAAGTACAGATGGTAGTAAAACACGGATGACACTTATATGGAAATCTTGAGCTTCAACACAAACCCATTCGGAGGCGTCCTGGTTGATCCTCTGACACTCCCCCAGGACCCCCAGGGGTTCCGAAGCCAACTGGCATACTCGGTGGACGAGTGGATAGCCGAAGGCTACAAAGTCGCCTGGTTGGAGGTTCCGCTGGACAAATCGGCGCTGGTCCCCGTTGCTGTGGAGGCTGGGTTCTCTTATCACCACGCCGATGAATCCTACTTGATGATGACGAACCAACTTGAGCAGGACTCCTACATCCCGCCGTATGCGACTCACTACATAGGAGTGGGCGCAGTGGTTGTGAGTGAGAATCGAGAGCTTTTGGTCGTCTCGGAACGGTACAAGTTCCGTGGAACTCGGGGGCCTGGGTACAAGCTGCCCGGAGGCGCTCTAATGCCTGGAGAACACTTGGCAGAGGGTATCGTTCGAGAGGTGCTGGAGGAGACCGGCATCCAATCGAAGTTCGAGGCGCTGGCGTGCTTCCGTCACTGGCACGGCTACCGCTACGGGAAGTCGGATATCTACTTTGTATGCCGACTGTCGCCTCTGAGCCACGACATCACCAAACAGGACGAGGAGATTGCCGAGTGCCTGTGGATGCCTGTTGACGATTTTCTGGAAGACCCTCAGATCGGCAACTTCAACAAGTCTATCGTGAAAGCGGCGCTGGATCATCCAGGCATCTCTCCCGGAGACATCGAAGGCTATGGCGACCCGAAGCGATTCGAGTTCTTCCTGCCTAACGGGCAGGTGTGAGCCTTCAGCAATCAGCCGTCAGACCCTTCGCCATTCTGAGGTCGCGACCGAAGAATCTAGCCCAGTGGGACAACGGTTGAATTTCAGCGACCGGACACTTCGTTCCGGTCAGTATGACAACGGGAAGACGTATCAACGGGTTAGGAGAACACAATGGCAGACCAGGCATCCCTGAAAGAGCGCATCGTCAGGGGCGACACTGTGATCGGCGTGTCCGCGCCTCTGAACGCCACCAAGAGCGAGCTTGAAGACATCTTCAGCAAAGATTCATACGACTTTGTGAACGCCGATGCCCAGCACTCGCCCTACAACGAGGAGCGGTTGGTGGAGTTCTGCGAGACGGCCAAAGAGTTGGGAATGCCTGTGCAGTTCCGCATCAAGCACACTCGCCAGGCGTATCTGGTTGGCAACGTCCTGGATTTGGGACCTCTTGGAATCGAAGTTCCGTTGGTGGAGGACGAGTCCGAGGTGGATGAAGCCCTGAGGTGGTTCTACTACCCGCAGGTCGGAGGCCGAAGCTGGGGAGGCGCGGCCCGCTACGGCGTCGAGGGCCGCGGCGACCGGCTAGAGTATGCCGACTGGTGGAACGCCAACGGCATCCTGTGCATGCAGATCGAAACCCTGCGAGCCGTGACAAACATTCGACACCTGGCAAAACCGGGCGTCACCTGCCTGACCTGGGGACCGGCGGACCTGAATTTCGACATCGAGGCCCACCCACACCATCCTCTTCAAACGGTGGATGACTGCGTGCGCCATGCCTTGGAACAACTTGAAGGCACCGACACGAAGATCAACTTCCGCAACTACACTCCAGACCTGCGAGACCACTACGCCGAGATGGGCGTGACCGTGTTCATGGAGCGTCCACGATAAGGTCGCCATACCGAGCGGTAGCGAAATATCTGGCCGCAGGCGTTCCGACTGTTGTCCTTTCACGACCAGATTCTTCGGATGCGACCTGACCATTGCCTGAAAGCCGATAGCTACGCCTAGAAGCGGGTGTAGCCGCCGTCGATCACAAACTCTTCGCCGGTCTGATAGTCGGACGCCGAGCTTGCCAGATAAACTGCTATTCCTGCGAAGTCTTTGGGCTGACCCCAGCGACGGACCGGCACGCGCTTCATGACCCTGTCTTCGAACAGTTCGTTTCCGACTCTGGGAGCGGTCATCGCGGTTTCGATCCAGCCTGGGATGATCGTGTTTGCTGTGATCTTGTAACGAGCCAGCTCAACGGCCAGTCCTCGTGTCATTGCGAGCATCGCGCCTTTGCTCGCGGCGTAAGCTTCGTTTCGCGCCGCGCCATGAATCGCTGACGTGCTGGATGTGCCGATCAGTCGTCCGCCTTCGCCCTGGTCGATCATGTGCTTTGCCGCCGCTCGGAATGTGAAGAACGTGCCGTCAAGATTGATCCCCATCACCCGCTTCCAAACATCCGTCGGGAAATCCTGAAAAGGCGCGCCTCCGCCTGCTCCCGCATTGGCGAAACAGGAATCGACCTTTCCGAAGATTTTCACGGTCTCGGCGAATGCGGATTGCACTTCTTCCTCTTGGGAGACGTCACAACGGATCGCGACCGCTTTTCCGCCCAGGGCCAGCAGTGTATTTTCGGCGGCAGCGTTTTTCTCTGGGTTCGTTCCCCATATACAGACATCGGCTCCCGCGGAGGCGAGGCCCTCTGCCATACCCAGCCCAATACCGCTATTGCCACCGGTGATTAAGGCGACTTTTCCAGTGAGATCAAATGGTTCAAATGGCATATGTTTTCTTCTTTCGGTCACTACGAGTCATGTGTTGATTTTGAATACGGACTAAACCTAATCATGGCGCATTCATTTGTCAATAACGCTGCCAGATCGTCGACATAGGATAAGTCGGATAGGCGTCATGGATAACCAGTGGAAAGGTTTTGGTGATTCTCGCTAACGGCCAAGATTGGGGCGGTCGTGCGGCTGGAGGAACGGTCTGTGAAGGCGTCTTATGAGGGGGGCAGTATGATTCTAGGAAGTTTTCGATTACCCCGGCGCCAAGTTTCGCCACGGTCTAAGGGGTGGGTATAGAAGTCATGGCCTGAATCCTGACCACCTGAAAACCTGACCTCTAAAGACTAACCCAGCTCTTGCTCTTCGTCCAGAGCGATGTACTTGGACGGACACTTGACGATGACGTTTTCGCTCTGGAACACGCCATCGGAGCCGTAAGAACCCTCCAGGATTATCTCCGAATGGTCGTTGAAGAACAGGTCTGGCAGGACGCCGATATGGTTGGCTATTAGGCTTTCGGAACCGTCGGTCAGAGAGAATTCAGCCAGCGTCGAGCCGTCGCCGCGAAGGAAGGTTTCAGGCACCAGCTTGCCGGACACCCGCACCATCTTGCCCTCGGGAGTCTGACCGATGTCGTTCATCTCACCGACGGTGTAGTAGTAGACGGTAGCGCCCTCGAAGGCCATGAACGCGAAATATCCCAACGCGCCCACGAGCACCACTAGCGCGATAAGCAGCTTTCCTCGATGGGCGATCACGGAGCCGTCATCGGAGTCCGACACGTCAGGTAGTGGCGAAATCGTGAGGTCTGTGGTCTCGGTGTCGTCGAAATTCACGTGTGTCTGGCCTTTTTAGCTTTCAGATTGCGATTGAGCCTCGGCCTGCTCTCGCTGGTCCAGGGCGCGTTTCAGGGCATCGATCTCGCCCTGCATCTCCCGCTGTCTTCGGGATAAGTAGAAGATGTAGGCGAAGAAGGCTCCCCATGTAATCATATACACCGCGAAGAGAAATGGCAGGTTTGCTTCGGGGTCATTGGCATGTTCAGATGGCTCTGGAATCGTCGATGGAGCCGTTTGCGGCTGACCGTCAAACGCTCCAACCGTTGTCAGGAGCGTTGAGACCGTCAGCACCAACGCCACCAGCACGATAACAGTGGAGGCCCGAAGCCCGAGGCCCCTACGCAGTTCTTTGATGAAGTTCATCGAGATCAGATTCAGACTTTCTAAGAGAATAGCGTTCGACCAGCAGGTATGCGTACAGGACAGTGAACGTCACCACCGCGACCAGCAGAGTCAACAGCATTTCGGACGCCAGGTCCGATGGCACGTTGCGTTCCGGGTGGGCTGTGCGCCACCAGTCAGTGGCCTTGTAAATGATGGGCGAGTCGATGGCGCCGATAAGAGCAATCACGGAGGCGTACCGCTTGCCCTGGGTCCCGCTGGGGCCATAGGCTCTAATCATCAGGTAGCCTACGTAGATGAACCACAAAACCAGCGTCGTCGTCAGCTTGGCGTCCCATGTCCACCACACCCCCCACACTGGCCTCGCCCATATCGCGCCGGTCACAAGAATCAGCGTGGCGAAAATCACCCCAAGCTCTGCGGTTGCGTAGGCTAGAGAGTCCCACTTTTCCTTGCCCGTGATCAGGTGCATCAAACTGGCAACTGCCACCACAACGATGGACAACATGCCAATCCACCCCAACGGAACGTGGAAGTAGAAGATACGTTGGGACACTCCCAGGTTCTGTTCGGTGGGAACCCACATGAAGACCATGTACAGCGTGACCGCCATCAGCGCAGCGCTGACAATCAACAGTCCGTCTCGCAGATAGCTTCTCGTGCTATACGTCGCTGAGGAGCCGGTAACGGGTTGAGATATGGAGGTCTGAGCCATATGAGAAATATATCACAAGTCGAGATGTCAGGGCTATTGTTTTCTGGATGTCCATTTTAGCGCATCCTGAAATGAGTCTCGACTACGCAGTTCATATCATGGCAGAGTGAATTCAAATTTCCATGTGCCATTTGCCTACACTAGGAGGAGGCATCTATTGGTAACGCGGCCACGTCCCAAACACTTTATATTCCTCGAATCCGAATCTCGATAGCCTTAATAATGGCGGCAGTCGTGTTGCTCTCCATTGCAAGCGGCGATTCAACAGCGTTTGCTCAGACGCCTGAGCTTGCCACAGATAATGCTTTCGAGTTCGCATTCGAGAACGAAGCTGAGGGTTGGACCGCCGACTTCGCGGATCTGCCAGCAGACTTCGACCAACCGACTTACGAGCTCGACTCGGGTTTTCGCGCACTTCCAGAAAGTCTGAGCGGCAATGGGTTCTACATCCAAGGCCACAAAATCAGTGATGATCTATTCATGTACTTGAAACGTCAGGTCGAGGGACTTTTGCCTTCGACAACCTATCCGATGACCGTGGAGATTGACCTGGCGACCGATGTTCTCTGAGGTTCATTCGGCATCGGAGGTTCTCCTGGCGGGAGTGTTTTTGTCAAAGCGGGAGCTTCCGCTGTCGAACCGACACAGTCACAGGTCTCCAGCGGCTGACTCAGGTCAAACGTCGACAAGGGCAATTAGGCCAGTGACGGTTCGGAGATGGTCGTCATAGGCAGCGTGAGCCCCCCCCAATGTTGTCGATGACGAGCACGAGATCAAGATGCTGACCAACAGCTACGCGCCCCTTCAAGTCTCATCCGATGCCGATGGCAAAATTTGGCTGATCGTTGGCACAGACAGCGGATTCGAGGGTCTCACGGCTTGTACTACACCAGGATTAGCTACTCCCTGACACCCACCGTCGCGACCGTCACCGGCACGATTACCTACCGTTAACGGATCGCGCTGACTCATAACGCGGCGGTCGAGATCAAACTCCAGGATATCTCGCGGGCAGATGCTCCTGCCGTGACCATCGGAGAGCAGATCATCGAGAATCCGGGTCAAGTTCCAATCGCCTTCGAGATCGAATACGACCCTGCCGACATCGACGACAGATTCACCTACGCTATCGGGGTGAGAATCACAGAGAGCGCCGAACTAGCGTTCATCAACGACACCAGATACCAAATCATAACGCGCGACAGCCTGACTCACGTGGACATGGTCCCGGTGAAAGTCGGTGGCGCCATCTAATGTTGGTGACGCTGTGCTGTCTGGTTGGCTGCTATTGGTATTGGCAAGCATCAGTGTTCTTCTTGTCAGTATTTGCGCGCAAAGATTGTATAAATCCAGTCCGACCCGATAGATCGTGTTCGGGTATGTCCTGAAAACCCGGGTCCGATCCGAGAATTTTACACAACTGTAACACCCGGTTAACGTCTGATTAACATTTGGAGCGTATGATAGTGAATGAAATCACAAGTTGGGTGTTGGTTGCTAAACATGACGATGAACCTTAAAAGGTTATGTTGCGTTTGAGTATGTGAGAGCGGATAGAAACCAGTCCCGCAAGGAGGGTTTGCCGTGGATGTAAGTGAATTGATGAACACGGACGCGCATAGCGTTGACGTCGAGACAAGTATCGCGAATGCAGCCCAATTGATGAAAGATCGAGGAATCAGTTGTCTGGTGGTCTTGGGAGAAGACGGCATCGAGGGCATCATAACCGACCGCGACATGGCCCTCGGATGCCTGATCGAAGGTCACATGGCCTCAGAGTGCCAGGTCGCAGAACACATGACAGCGCAGACTCAGACCGTCGCCCCTGACCTCCACTTGGGAGACGCCTCAATAATGATTATCGACCAGGACTTCGACAATCTCCCAGTTGTCCAGAACGACATTCTGGTGGGAATCCTATCTTCTGACGATATATTCCAAGCAATCGACCGAGAGATGACCCTCTCCCCCGTCTAGCTAGCAACTCTATACATCCACTCTTGCCTATCGAGAAACGGCCCACTGTCGAATTGTGACGGCGGGCCGTTTGTTTTTATTACTCAAATACGTATTCAGCTGACACCTCGTGCGTTACCTGTCCGCCACCGAACCGTCCTCGCGTAATGGGGTGTTGATGGGGCGAGGGCTATACTCGTGAGTTGCAAAGAACTCGTCGTTGATCTCCACGCCTATGCCAGGTCGGTCAGGGATTTCCAGGTACCCCTTCTCCAAGCGGAGAGGCTCCTTGACCATCTCGCTCTTGGGCGGTTTGTCCTCGCCTGTGTACTCCTGAAGCACGAAGTTTGGAATACAGGCGTCGATCTGGATGCACGCGGCGGTGCTGATAGGGGTCAGCGGGTTGTGGTGGGGGATTACTCCGACGTTGAACGATTCGGCCACAGCGGCTATCTTCTTGCTATGGGTGAGTCCTCCGGCGAGGCACACGTCGGGCCGAATGTAGCTGCATGCCCTCTGTTGAAGAAGCTCTCGGAACTCCCACATGGTATGAAGCCGCTCTCCGGTGGCTATGGGAATCGGGATGTTTCGGGCGATCTCGGCCATGCTCTCGTTGGAGTCGGGCGTCGTGGGGTCTTCGTAAAAGAAGGGACGGAACTCGGCTATCTCTCGGCCTAACTGGATGGCTTCTGGAATCCCCAACCGTCGATGAATCTCCACGCACAAGTCAACATCGTTGCCTACCGCCTCACGAACAGCGGCGACCCGACTCACAGCTTCGGATAGCATGGCGGAGTATCGCATGTTGTAGTACTGCTGGTCGTCCGTCTCAACGAAGGGTGTGAATCGCACGGCGGTGAAACCTTCGGCGGCGGCGGCTTTAGCGCTGGCGTACAGGTCTTCTACCGAGTCGCCCCCGACGTGCATGTAGACGCGGGCCTTGTCTCGCACCTTTCCGCCCATAAGTTGATAGGCCGGAGCCTCGAAGTGCTTGCCCGCAATGTCCCATAGGGCGATGTCCAGAGCGCTTATGGCCCCGCCCACGGCGGCTCCTCGGAAAAGAGAGAAGCGGTACATGAACTGGAAATGGTGCTCAATCTGAAGCGGGTCCTTGCCCACCAGGTATCGTCCGAAGGTTCTAACGGCGGCTTCGGCGGCTTCGGTGACGCCGTGAAGCCCAGCCTCACCGATTCCGACGATTCCGTTGTCGGTGGTGACCTTCACCAGCAGCCACTTGTCCTCAGCGAGGATTGTTTAGACTTGCGCGACCTGCATGTTTTGTTGCTCCTATTTTGTGTTCGAGAGGCGTGGGTGAAGTGTACTACTTCTGATAATCGGAGTGTGGGAATCGGGATTGAATCGCGGCGCCGAAATCCTTAATCTACGTCGTCACCGCGCCTCGCGAGGCCGAGGAGACCTGACGAGCGTATTTTGCCAGCACGCCTCTGGTGTAGTTGGGAGGCCGAGGCGTCCAACGCTCGCGGCGTTGAGACATTTCCTCTTCGGAGAGGCGAACGCTCAACTCTCTGCGTTCCACATCCATGACCAAAATGTCGCCTTCCTCCAACAGGGCGATGGGGCCGCCCACAGCTGCCTCTGGAGCGACGTGTCCGATCATTGGGCCACGGGTCGCGCCGGAGAACCGCCCGTCGGTCAACAGCATAACGGTGTCGCCCAGCCCCTTGCCGACGATGGCGCTGGTGACAGACAACATCTCCTGCATTCCGGGGCCTCCAACGGGGCCTTCATAGCGGATGACCACCGAGTCACCAGGCTTGATCTCCCCGGATGCCACCGCGTTGAACGCCTCGTTCTCGCTGTTGAACAAGCGGGCCGGGCCTTCGTGCTTCAGGTGTCCCGTGCCTGCGACCTTCATCACTGCGCCCTCTGGGGCAAGGTTCCCCTTCAGCACAACGAGGCCGCCTGTGGGACTCCGAGGGTTGGATACAGGACGGATCACGTTGCCATCGGGTTTTGCTGTGACGCTGGATAGATTCTCAGCCATTGTCTTGCCGATCATCGTCAGAACATCGCCGTGGATCAAGTCAGCGTCAAGAAGCTCCTTAAGGACCATTGGCATGCCGCCGACGGCATCGACGTCGGCCACGACGAACTGGCCGCCGGGCTTGAGGTTTGCAATATACGGAGTAGTGCGGCTCAGACGGTCGAAATCGTCCAGATCGAGGGGGACATCCGCTTCGTGAGCGATTGCCAGCAGATGCAGAATCGAGTTTGTGGAGCCTCCGAGAGCCAGGACGACAACGATTGCGTTCTCGAAAGCCTGGCGGGTCATGACATCGCGAGGCCGGATTCCCTCTTGCAGGGCATTTACCAGAACGGCACCCGCCGCCCTCGCTCCCTGCATGTTGCGAGAGTCCGCTGCCGGGATCGACGCAGAACCCGGAACCGCCATGCCTAGAGCCTCGGCGGCTGTGGCCATCGTGTTGGCGGTGAACATGCCGGGGCAGGCACCCTCGCCTGGGCAAACGACGCGCTCCATCCCCCGAAGCTCGTCGAGAGATATGTCGCCTGCAAGGTAAGTACCAACACCTTCCATGACATCCTGAGCGTTGATCGTCTGGCCCTGGTATCGCCCTGTGTTGATGGAGCCTCCGTAGACGTACAGCGCGGGGATATTGAGTCGAGCCATCGCCATCAGCGAGCCGGGGCCGTTCTTGTCGCACCCGCCCACGGCGATAACCGCGTCCATCCGCTCGGCGAAGCACACCGTCTCGATAGAGTCGGCAATAACCTCCCTGCTGACCAGCGACGCCTTCATCCCCTCATGGCCCATAGAAACGCCGTCACTTACGGTTATGGTCCCAAAGGTAAAGGGCACGCCCCCTGCCGCTCGAACACCCTCGCGGGCGGAATTAGCCACCCGATGCAAGTGCATGTTGCAGGGAGTGACATCGCTCCCAAGATCGGCGATGGCGATAAACGGTTTATCGAGGTCGTCGTCCGACAACCCCACGCCGTGAAGCATGGCCCGGTTGCCTGTAAGGCGGTAGTCAGTAGATATGGGGCCACTGATAGGTTTGAGAGGGTTGGGTTGTTGGTCGGTCATGGGAATGGCGCCTTGGTTCAGAGTGCCGTCATTGTACTTGGCAGGGACTTCATGCACAAAGGAGGTTCAATTATCGTGCATGTATTCGGGTGTTTACCCATCACACCCCAGCCCATTGTCGTCAGGATTGAAGCTATAAGCATCGGGGCGTAGGGTTGGAAATAGGTTAGACGGAATTTCCTTGCAGGTCATTGGCTCGGCGTCCTGCGGCACGCAGATCGTTGGGTAAGACGGATCACACGCCTCTGCCAGGACGGGGCTACTTGCCCATGCGCCTCGACGATTTTCCATCGCCTGTATTTGAATGTTCTCGAACCTGCCGGCGAACTTTGTGTCTGGCGGGAAGGCTGACGCTACGGCGAAGCCTCCGGATATCAGCCTGGCGTTTACCATCTCGTCATCCACATATACATATCTCAGGAGGCGGTCGAATCGGTCGGTTGACGAGACGTCGAGCTCCATGCGGGCAGTCTTGCCTTCAACCAACTCGTGGTTTCGCGCTGACGCTTCCGGGCCGTAGAACTCGACTCCGCGACTCGGACGGTAGATCTCAGGAGTGTTTATCCCGATGTACCGGACGGTGTATCGCCACCCATCCAGATCGACCTCTATCGCGTCACCGTCGATGACTCTGACGACCGTGGCGGTCTCTGAGCGCGAATGGCCACTGTCCCCAGAAAAGAGCGGTGTGAGCGTCGGCGCAAGTCAGGATAACAACAGAAATCCCATGAACAAAATTATGACCCATGTGTACCATTTGTAACCTTTGAAAGGATTTTTCATATTCTTTGTGTCAAGAGTGTGTAATGAGACTTACGGTTGCTGCCCTGATTCGAACCGAACCATCGGGTCAAAATGGCGAGTCCGTCTCTAATAAAACCAAGAACGGGGGACTCATCGAGTCCCCCGTTCTTGGTTCATGCGGTGTTATTTACTCGCTATGTTGTGACTGCGCCCAGCGATGCCGATGAGACCAGTTTGGCGTATTTTGCCATAACTCCGGTTGTGTAATTGGGGAGTGGGGCCTTCCATGACCTGGCCCGCTCGGCCATATCTTTGTCGGATACATCTACGCTCAGTTCGCGGGTTTCGGCGTCCAGAGTGATGATGTCACCGTTTTGGATCAGCGCAATCGGACCTCCAAGAGCTGCCTCTGGAGCGATGTGGCCAATCATCGGGCCGTGGGTCGCGCCGGAGAATCGTCCGTCGGTCAGCAGCAGAACGTTGTCTCCCAGGTCGGTGCCCATGATGGCGCCGGTGACTGCCAGCATCTCCTGCATACCGGGGCCTCCTCTGGGGCCTTCGTAGCGGATTATCACAACGTCGCCGGGATCGATCTCGTTGCGCGTGACCGCCTCGAAACCGGCGCGTTCTCCGTCATAGACCTTTGCCGGGCCTTTGTGTGTCAGGTGCTTGGTTCCGGCGACCTTCATCACGGCTCCTTCCGGGGCCAAATTGCCTCTGAGGATGATGAGACCGCCTGTGGCGCTGCGAGGCTTGGAAATCGGATGCACCACCGCGCTGTCGGGCCCGTCATCGAACTCAGCCAGATTTTCGCCGATTGTCTTGCCTGTGATGGTCATGACATCCTCGTGGAGAAGGCCCTCTTTCTGAAGCTCCTTCATGACCACCGGAACACCCCCCATCTTGTGCATGTCAGACATTACGTAGCGACCGCCGGGTCGCAGGTCCGTCAGGTAGGGAGTCGTGCGGCTGAGACGGTCGAAGTCGTCGATCTCTAGAGGCACTTGGGCCTCATGGGCAATGGCCAGCAGATGCAGGACCGCGTTGGTGGAGCCTCCCATAGCCAGCACGACGCGGATGGCGTTCTCGAACGCCTCACGGGTCATGATGTCCCGGGGTTTGAGGTCTTTCTCCAGCAAGCTGTACATCACCTTGCCTGCGTCGAAAGCTATCTGGTCGTTCTTGGGGTCGATGGCCGGAACCGACGCGGCTCCGGGGACTGACATTCCCATAGCCTCGATGGCCGACGACATTGTGTTGGCCGTGAACATGCCTGCGCACGCGCCCTCGCCTGGGCAGGCGACCCGCTCCATGCCGATAAGCTCGTCCAGGTCGATCTTGCCCTGGGAATACGCGCCAATGGCTTCGAACATATCTTGGACGTTGATGTCCTTGCCCTTCCAGTTTCCGGGCATGATAGTGCCGCCGTAGACGAAAATGGAGGGAACGTTGAGCCGAGCGATGGCCATCATTGCGCCGGGCATGTTTTTGTCACATGCCGCCACGACGACCAGACCGTCCATGCTCTCGCCGAAGGTCACGATTTCGATGGAATCTGCGATGACCTCGCGGCTGACCAGAGACGCTTTCATGCCCTCGGTGCCCATCGAGATGCCGTCACTAATCGTGATAGTGCCGAACAGGAAGGGAACGCTGTTGGCGGCTCTCAGTCCTTCCTTGACCTTGCGCGCCTGCCTGTCCAGATGGACGTTGCAGGGCGTGACGTCAGATGCCAGATTCGCCACGGCCACAAAGGGCTTATTCATGTCATCATCATCGAGTCCGGTGGCCCGAAGCATGGCCCTCGCGGCGGCTCGGTCTGGGCCGTCTGTGACGACGCTGCTCTTCTTCTTCAGGTTCAACTTGGCTTCTATTGTCATGCCCGTCCCTCCAGCTTGTTTTCGGCTTGCCAAATTATATCAGCAAGCAGGGCAAGGGCGGAAGAATGTTTTGGGTTTATGGCGCTGACGAATCAGTTGGAACGCAATAGGGCCGGTTGTAAAGATTTGACGACCTTCTAGCAAGGTGATAGTTTCCAGAACACCAACAAAACTCGGTTAGGACACACGACCATGAAGCCCCACGAACCTATCACACTCCGAGAGGTCTACCAAGCCCGCGACCGCATCAAAGACGCCGCGATTCGGACTCCGCTGGTGCGGCTGAATGTGGATGATCCCAACAGGGAGATTTACTTGAAGCTGGAGAATCTCCAACCCATCGGGTCGTTCAAGCTCAGGGGCGCGGTGAATGCCATGCGAGCCGCAGACCCCGAAACGCTGAAGGCCGGAGTCTGGACTGCCAGCACGGGCAATATGGCTCAGGGCGTTGCATGGGGCGCCCGTGAAATGGGTCTCGAATGCACCGTGGTTGTGCCGGACAATGCTCCGGCATCCAAGCTAGAGGCTATCCGAGAACTGGGCGCTGAGATCATCAAAATTCCCCGCGCTGACTGGTTCCACCTGATTCTATATACCCACGACTATCCAGGGATGGAAGGGCTGTTCATCCACTCGGCTAGCAACAGGGAGGTGATGGCGGGTCAGGGGACGATCGGAGTGGAGATCGTCGAGGATATGCCCGATGTGGACGCGGTGATTACGCCCTTCGGAGGTGGTGGACTGACGGCAGGGGTGGCGTCGGCGGTTCGCGCTCTTAAACCAGCGACCAGACTATACGCTTGCGAATTGGAGACCGGCGCTCCGTTTGCTCCTTCGCTGGCAGCGGGCGAGCCTGTGACCATTAAGCCTCGGCCTGCGCCTGGTTTTGCCGAAGGTTTCAGTGGCGCTCCGTCAGTGGGCGCTGACATGTGGCCCATTCTGAGCAGTGTTGTGGGCGGATCGCTGATAATGTCCGTCGCCGATCTGGTGTCCACGATAAAGTTGCTGGTGGAACGCAATCATATCGTGGCGGAGGGGGCGGGGGCCGCGCCTGTCGCGTCGGCCCTTTCAGGCGGCGCGGGTGAAGGCAAGATCGCCTGTGTCGTGTCCGGCGGCCACATCGACTCAGACGTCCTGGCCGCAATCCTCGACGGAACGTTTACATTTTAGGCTAGCGCTAATGCGGGCCCGCCGTCGTCCAATGTGCCATGCTGAGTCGAGACGAAACATCTGGCCGTATTTGGGGCAACGGTTGGCATATTGGCGGCCAGATTCTTCACGTCCGTTCAGAATGACAAACTCTGATGGCCGCTTCCCTTGACACCTGAATGCCTGACCCCTAATCCGCAGGCTTGTGCCTTTCGATGAGATCCAGAACCACAGTGTCTGTGGCCTCGGGCAGGGGGCGGTTGGCGTCATGGTATGCGATGGCAAGATGGGCGTCGCGATGAAGCTGTTCGCTCTCGTCCTTGTCATCATAGTCGCGTTTCAACTCGCCAAACAGCGCGTCGATGTTTTCTTTCTGGAACATGGGCATAGGGTTGGTCCTCTCGAATAAGGTCGGGCAAGACATGGGGCCAGCGCCGTCATCGGCATCTGGCCCCATATCGATTTAGCGGTTAGGCTTCATCTTCAAAGTCTTGGGAAGGTCTAGCTACTCGTCGCCCCTGGTGGTCTTGCCTTCGGCCAGAATCTTCTTTAGATCGACGGCGAAGTCCATGACCTCTTCAGTGGTTGTTTCGCCACTGTTCTCCAGCTTTTCCTTGAACTTCTCAAACAGGTAGTCCTCTTTGGTCCCGTGAGGAATATCGAAGAACGGTCGGTCGAACTTTGGCAGTTTGCCGGGGCCAAAGTAACCCTTGTCCCGCAGGGTGTAGCCCTCAAGATTGTCTGTGCCTTTGCCAAGAATTTCACCGTCGGTGTCGATGTAGTGCTGCATGACGGGCTTCATGCCATATCGCTGAATCGGACAAGTCAGCATGCAGACGGCGCATCCTTCGTACCGGGCCATGACGGGGCGGCAGCGGTCGTAGATCAGCTTGTTCTTCTCGACGCCGCGCCAGACGACTTTCTCTTTTACCAGCGCGCGGCCTGGGCAGCGGTTCACGCAAACCTGGCACTCTTGGCAGAACTGATGGATTCCGTAGTCAATAGGTTGATCGTAGGTGATGGGGCCGTCGGTCGTGACGATCATCAGCCGGGCACGAGAGCCGAAGTGAGGGGACAGCAACTGGCCATTGGCTCCCAACTGGCCGAGGCCGGCAGCGACGAACATCGGAATGTAAACGGCGCTGTTGTCGTTCGGGCTGTGTATCTGAGCGTGGTAGCCAAGTTCATCACGGATGAAAGCTGCAAGGTCAATCGCCAACGCGCCTTCGTCTTCGTAGGTGCCGAAGTGGGTGAACTCGGCCTCAAGGCTGGGGATTGTCTGGGTCTGACGGTAATCCTGTTCCAGAGCTAGGCATATTGCGTGTTCATATTTCACCCAGCCTTTTTTGCTGGCATAGGTGTATTTGCGGTTGTACTTGGTGAATCCGACTTCGCCAAATCCCAACTCGCGGGCTTTGATGCGGATAGCTTCAGTGATATCGGCGCCAGGAACCGGGGCGGTAGTTGGCTGAAGGTCGCCCGATGTGGAGGCGGCCTGGACCAGAGGCTCGTTGATCTCATCGTGTTTGAGCCTATATTCGCGGAGGTCAGGCTCATACACTGTCCAGACCCACTCTCGGTCCGCGGCCTTTTCGATGTTCTGGGTCTCCAGAGGGTACACTCGGCTATAGAATGAGACATCCTCTAAATCTTGGCGAATGCCTGGCTCAGTAAGGAGGGCATCCGGCACGGCAATGTCGTATTCAGGGTCCTCGTGAACCCTTCCAGGTCGGCTTACAACGTGATGCACTTCTTTGAGCATAAGGAATCCCCCCTTTAGCAAAGTTATGGGGCGAAGCTTACGCTTTTTCTTAAATCAAGTCAACCACAAAATTGCATGAATTGCGTTGCTGTCTGTTTTGTTCAGAATAATTCTGGAGCAAAACAACGACCACAATGACTCGTAGATATCGGACAACCTTATCTTAGCGGGCGAGTCTGTGCCCTCTGGAACGCTGATCGAGGGGCGCAATGTCCATGATTCATGAGAAGGGACTGGGCAGAGAGGTCAGGTCGCGACCGAGGTCTCTTTGCTGCTCGACCTCATCTGCATTACGTGACGCAGCAGGAAGATCAACCCGCCGATAACGATGACGCTGACGTAGGTTATGGAACGGTCCACTATTGCCACCGATACGGCGTTGGACCTGTCGAGGCTCAGCAACAGCAATCCGGTCATTCCAGGTTCCACGGCGCCGGCGCCTCCGGGGGTGGGAACGGTGCTGAGAATCGCGTGTCCCAGGGCCACCACAGGGATTAGAGCCAACCCAATATCCAAACCCAACGCCTGCACTACGAAATACAGCCGGGCCATCTCCAACAGCCACCCAGCGAGTCCAAGAATGAGCATGTACGGCAGTTGCGATTTAAAGCTGCCCAACGTTCCCTGCTGGAACCTTTTATATGGCCCTTCCAATCTGCTCGGCAAGAACCTGGTTACCTTGGAACCGTACAGGCGCATTGAGAGGATTATGAGGATTATGGTGAGGACCCCGAAAGCCACCACAAATGCCATGACGATTATGAACTGGGACACCGGCAGGTCGGATGTCGCTGTCAGAACCAGGACACTGAGGAATAAGACCACGGCAACCGTTGCCATATCCAACACTCGCTCGGCGAGAACTGTTCCCAGACTCCATGAGAAAGTGTTTTTAGCATCCTCCGAGAATGCCAGCGCGCGGTAGGCATCACCCAGCCGGAGCCATACGACCGAGTTGACGAACCACCCGATGATGATGACCTGCGAGCATTGAAGCGCCGAGGGAACCCGCTCCCGTTCCTCGTCGGTGTCCACGGCGTTAAGGGCCAGCAACCGCCACCTCATTCCCCTGAACACGAAACTCAAGTAATAGAGGAGGAGCGCCAGAAGATACAGCCACGGGTTCATCGACCGGATGTTGCTCAAGGTCTCGGACCAGTCCAAATCGAACTGGGTCGCCAGTAGAAACACAAACGCCGCCGCCACTCCGAACGACAACAGGGTCGGGAGCGACAGTATTCGCTTGCGAATGGGAACAGATTGTGATTTCTTGTGGTTGTTAGGCGTCATACGCTGACCTTGGCCTGACAAGGCATCCTCAACGCGATGCTCAGGCGGTGTCATTCGTTGTATTTCAAAGAGGGTTTTTGGATGGCATTCCGGGCCTTCGCGGGTAGCGTTCCGGTGTTTCTGAAACCTTTTCTACCACCACCAGATTGCGCTGACTGAGACCTTCGAGGGAGACAGGCCGCACCTCTTTCAAGGCTCCGCCTGTGACGGCGATCGCGTTGGCCGCTGCTGTCAACTCGTCTTCAATATTGTGACCTTTGTGGGCCACCAACAGACCTCCGGTGCGACAAAAGGGCAGGGTCATCTCAGCCAAAGCTGCCATCCCAGAGATAGAGCGGGCCAGAACGATGTCGAAGCTCTCACGCAAGGCCGGATCATGAGCCAGAGTTTCAGCCCTGCCATTCAAAACCTCCAGTCCTTCCAGCCCTAGCGAATCCTTGAGATGTTCTAAGAACGCGGTTTTTTTGCCGGTGGCTTCTATCAACGTCCCTTTCATCCCTGGGAAGGCTAATAACAAAGGCACTCCCGGGAACCCGCCCCCACTGCCAACATCCACGAATCGCCCAGAACCGAGGACTGCCTTCGGAATCACCAACGCCACTGTCAGCGAATCCAAGTAGTGCCTCGACTGAACATCCTCCCATTCAGTCACAGATGTCAGGTTGACTCGCGAGTTCCATTCATTTAATTCGTAGTAGTATCTCTGGAATTGCTCTAGCTGTGCAAGACTTAATTCGATACCTAAATGGCCTATTTCGCGCTTAAGAATGTCCGGGAAAGCTATCTCAAGCAAATCATCTCCCTGCATCGGTTGGTCACAACCGTATAATTCGTCAAATATTCCGGGGCGTGAAACCCGATTTGGTTACCCTGCGATTCCAACAAATATATAGAGAATAGTAACTTTTTGGAGGCTCAGACCATTATACGTCTCAAGTAGAGGTTTCTAACATGGCTGACCCGACGAATTATAACATCGGCTCGCGTCAGGAGAGCGACAGATAATGGGTCAGGCGGTTGTTGACTCCAAAGGAACCTTTTGTGATTAACGTGTCATCAAAGCGGCGAGTAACGTACAGGACACACTTTAATTTGTCACGTAACTGCTTCGGAGGTGGTTAATTGACTAAAATCTGTATTGACGGCAACCGACGTATAATACTCAACAGACTGGCGTTGACGCGGTTGAGCCACATTTGGTGCGTTCGACGAATTATGTAGAACTGGAAGACAAACGACTTCTGGAGTCCATAGCGAACAAGGATCGTGGGTCTCTGGAAGCGTTGTACACTCGATATTCCGGCCCTGTGTGCTCCTTGGCCATGCACCTGCTCAGAGACCCGGGCGCCTCAGAGGAGGTGACTCAGGACCTTCTTCAACGTATGGCGTCGGGGAGGCAGCTACAAATCCAACCGTGGCAGTGTCACAGCATGGTTGTTCACCATCGCCCACCACAGGGCGATAGACGAACTTCGCAAGCGTCGCAGAGATCAGACGCGCATCTAGCACGGCGTCGATATGAACCAGAGGCCGACAGAGTCGCGCTCAGATGATCCGACGGAGTATGCTACGGCCCAGTTTGAGTCCAGCCACCTAAAGAAAGCCCTGACGATCCTGCGCCCTGAACAGCGCGAGGTCGTGATTCTGGCGCATTTTGGAGGGTGCACCCACTCCGAATCGCTCGGAAGTTGGACCAACTTCTGGGAACAGTGAAGACGAGAATGAGATTGGCGATCAAAAAACTCAGGGGCGCCATTGGCCCCACGAGGCAGGAGTCGGCGGAGTATGGACTGTAGAGATGCTGAGGAACTGTTCGTTCCTTATCTTCTTGGAACCATAGACGAGAGGGAGAGGCGGTTGATGGACTCGCGTCTGGAGTCATGCGGCGCATGCAGCGTCGCGCTGCACAGTGACGACCAGACGGTGGCGAGTTTTGCCTTTGAATTGCCTCAACTTGAGGTGCCATGTGAAGTGAGCCGCAAGCTGTTCAAGCGCGTGGAGCGATATGGACGGTTGGCGTCGCGGATCATAATGCAGGCCGAAGCGTTTGGGCGTGGTTTCAGCCAGGCCTTTATGCCCCACGTGGCCAAGGCCTTGGCATAGGCCCTGATTTTAGGAGTCGTGTTTGGAAGGGTCTGGTTCAACGACCGTCTCAACTCGGTGGCCCAGACCAACAATGACCTGACGGATCAGTTACGGGCCGCAGAACAGCGGGAAGCTGAGGTCATGGCAGCTATCAAAACCCAACAGGATATGACCTACAAACCGCCGCTGATGTCCGCCAACCCTGGCTCGACAGTCAGCCTTCTCGAAAGGACTGGCGCTTGGACATCTGCGCGTGGAGTGATGATGGTGTCCCAGACGGGCACCAATGCCCTCCTCTTAGTTGTTGACCTTCCTCTCCTGCCCGCCGACAAGGTTTACCAGGTCTGGCTGATGAAGGGGCGAGCCAAGTACAATCCAGGGTGGTTCACCGTGGACTCGACGGGATACGGTCAGACTGTTATTATACCCGTGGCTCCTTTTTGGGAGTTCGAGGCGGCGGGTATCACGATAGAACCTGCTGGAGGCAGTGTCGACCCGACAGGGGTAAATATTCTGAAGGGCGATCTTTAGTCAATTTGCCGTAAACTTCGTCTCACAAGGCCTATGCGAGACTAATGCCTTGTGGTAGGGTAAGTACGGCGTGAAATCCTCCTGTTTCCGCTGCGATTTTGGCGTCCAATCTTTGTCCAACTAAAGGAGGGGAGACGTTTAGTATGCCCAGATCTAAATTCATTCTTCTCTTGGCCCTCTTGACCCTGTTAGCCGTGCCTGTAGCTGTGGAGGCTCAAACACCACCACAGGCCGTGTTGATTTCGGCAGATGCGCCAGCAGGAACAGGTACAGCGGTCATATGGGATGATCAATCCCTTAGCGATAGCATCACGACTTCGATGACTGACATTACTCCGCCCGCAGAAGGCACTGCCTATGAGGGCTGGCTGGTATCCGATGATGGAGAAGCGGAGATGAGCGTCGGCATTATGACGGTCGCCATCGACGGATCCATCTCGCACACCTTCGGTAGCGCTTCTGAAGGGTACACTGGCGAGAACCTTATAGCCGGGTTCAATACGTTCGTAATTACCGTAGAGTCGGTCCCAGACGATGACCCTGGCTCTTCGAGTAATGTGGCTTTCGGTTACTCCGTCCCGTTGGACGGTATTGCCCACATCCGGCACTTGCTGTCTGATTGGCCTTCTGGTTCCGGCGTTGGGATCATAACCAACCTCGAGGCTCAGTTGGATATTGCGATACAACACGCCGAGTTGGCTGCTGCCTCCGACACTATTGAAGACGTGCGGAACCATATGCACCATGTCATCAACGTGATTGAAGGCGCAGAGGGAGCCAACTACGACGCTTCGTTCAGCGACCCGGGCGACGGCATCGGAGTCATAGTTCACGCTCAGGACAGCAAACATGGCGCATTTGCCGCCACCGCCGTTCCTGACGATACGGTCATAGGCGAACACGCTCTGCTGGTCGAAGCCAGTGGCGCCAACGTCGAGAACTGGGCCAATGAAGCCCGGGACATTGCTCTCAACGTTATCGGCACGTCCAACTTGCAGTTGGCCAAGATATTCGTTGGTCCAGGCGGTAGAACCGTAGTAAGCACACTGATCGCCGCCAGAAACGGATTCGATGCAGACGGTGATGGCACGGTCGGTAGCGGGGCCAGCGAGGGCGGAGCGGCTCAAGCGCATGTAGAGGCCCAACTTATGGCCACTTACACGCTTGCGCCAGGCACTCCTGTTCAGGTGGTTCCGACTCCCACACCTGAGCCGACAGCAGAGCCGACGCCGACGCCTGAGCCGACGCCTGAACCCGTGGCTTCAGTCCCACAGCCGACCGCTCCAGGACTGCCCGG
>DCAW01000033.1:0-7001 GCA_002313895.1 Dehalococcoidia bacterium UBA1123 | reverse complement strand
CCGACAGCAGAGCCGACAGCAGAGCCGACAGCAGAGCCGACGCCTGAGCCGACGCCTGAACCCGTGGCTTCAGTCCCACAGCCGACCGCTCCAGGACTGCCCGGAGTTGGTGACGATTCGGTGCCCATCGCGGCCCAGCTGGCCTTGTTGGCAGCGGTGGTCTTGCTGGGAACTGGCGGAATCTTCATGGTGAGAGGACGCCGCTCCAAGAAGAGCATCTAGCCTCCCACACCTCCAGAAAAGTGAATAACACAGGGGTCCCGTCGAATCGACGGGACCCCTGCTGGTTTACGCACTGACAGGATGATGTCAGGAATCAGGTTGTCAGAACTCGCCATTCTAAAGTTGCATCCCAATAATCATAGTCGTCACTGGACAACGCCTGTCACGTCAGTGACCAGATGTTTCGTCGCCAATCAGCATAGCGGCTTGATTTATCCTTCATTGGCGCCGTCGGTTGCCACCGACGCAGAAACTGCCTTGCCTAGGACGGCCTGATCTGACACCTGAAATTCGAGGCCCTGGAATCCCACTACCCGCCGATGTGGTACATCTCCACCTTTTTGCGGGGCTGCTCGGTGAGCATGGAGCGTTCCTCTGAGTAACGGTCGTCCCGAAGACCCCAGGTCTGTCGGATGATGGTCTCCAGGTCTTCGTCCGACGCTCCATCGCGCATTGGGGTGCGCAGGTCGGTTCCGACGCTGGCGAACAGGCAGGTGAAGATCTGTCCTTCGGGAGACAGTCTCATGCGGGTGCAGTCGCCGCAGAAAGGCTTGGACACCGAGGCTATGACCCCGATCTCGCCCTCGCCGTCTGCGTACCGGTATCGAAGGGCCACCTCTCCGGCGTAGTTGCTTTCAGTCGGCACAGGCTCCAGTGGAAGCTCGGCGCTTATTCGCTCGACGATCTCCTCTGCTGAAACAACCTGGTCAAGCTTCCAACCGTTGAGGTTGCCCACGTCCATGTACTCGATGAAACGAGCGATGTAGCCTCGCTCTTTGGCAAAGCGTGCCAGCTCAACAAGAGTGTGATCATTGACGCCACGCTGGACGACGGAATTGATTTTGATCGGGCTGAGTCCCGCCTGCTCGGCGGCCACTATGCCCTCAATGACTCTCTCAGTGCCGAAGCCGCGACCGTTCATCGTCTTGAAAACGTCATCGTCCATGGAGTCCAGGCTAACCGTGATGCGCTGGAGTCCTGCGTCCTTGAGCTTTTGGGCCATCTGTTTCAGCAGGTAAGCGTTGGTGGTGAGCGTCAGGTCTTCAACGCCGTCGATTTTCGAAAGCAAGCCGATCAGTTTTTCAATTTCGTTGCGCACCAGAGGCTCTCCTCCGGTCAGTCGCACTTTCACAACACCGAGTTTCACCATGATCCGCGTGAGACGCGCAATCTCCTCAAAGGTGAGGAGCGAGGCCTTTGGCAGGAACTCGTATCGTTCGCCGTATATTTCGGCAGGCATGCAGTACGGGCACCGAAAGTTGCACCGGTCGGTGACTGATATTCGCAGGTCTCTGAGGGAACGGTTGAATTTATCGGCGATCACGTTATTGCTCTGTCCGTTCGATTTTGGTTTGGTTGTCAGTTTTTGTCAGGGCTTTCGCCGCGCTCTGGACCGCGATGCTCCGATGGCTTATCCCGTTCTTTTTGTCAGAGGCAAGCTCGGCCATCGTCATGTTCATCCGCGGTATGAAGAACACGGGATCATATCCGAATCCGTTGAAACCGCGAGGTTCAGGGACGATCATGCCTTCGCAGGCGCCAGGATGGAACTCGATCGGCTCACCGGGCCACGCCAGCGCGATGACGCATCGGAAACGGGCTGACCAACGTTCCTGTGGCACATTCTCCAGTTTTTGGAGCAAAAACGCAATGCGATCTGCGTCCGTGGCGTCCTCGCCGGCGTACCGAGCCGAGCGAACCCCAGGCTCGCCGCCCAGCGCATCGACCTCCAGCCCGGAATCGTCGGCCAGAGCAGGCAGGCCGCTGAGTCGAGCGTAGGTCTCTGCTTTCAACGCAGCGTTCTCCTCGAAGGTCTCTCCTGTCTCCTCGACCTCGTCATCAATGCCGATGTCGTTCAAGGAGACAAGATCAAACGGGACGTCGCCCAACATTGCTGTAAGCTCTCTTAACTTTCCAGCGTTTCGGGTGGCGATGAGTAATTTAATTGGCATTGGGTTGGCAATCAGCTTTCAGCGATTTGTCATTCTGAGACCGCGGAAGAAGAATCTGGTCGTCGGTATGACAGGTGTTGTTTCACACGCGACCACATGCTTCGATCCACTCAGCATGGCGGGTTTACGATTCTCAAAACGTGGATGCGCTTAGAGCAATGATACACGCCATCAGAACACGAATAATCGCACTACTAGTTTACACAGGTCGAAAGGTAAATGCGGCCTGAGTTTTGCATCAGTGTGCTAGATTCGACTGTCAGAAGAGAAGCACGCCCTGCTCAATTGAGAGGGCGTGCTTATTATCGGCTGATAGGACTGCTCGCCTAGTCGGCGACCGACGCCATTTCCATCGAATACTCGCCTCGGCGGGCTGCTCCTGTGAGGCGGGCGCGTTGGAAGTATGCCTGCTTGGCTGCTTCCACGTTTGCCGGGTCGCCGCCCCACACCGCCAGTGGCGCGGCTTGGAGTCCGCGACCGTAAGAGAATCCCATTTCCCAGGGAGCGCAGACTTTGGCCGCCAACCTGTTGATGGCGTCGAGGTTCACCGTCGCCTCTTCATCGCTCTGCCCGCCGGACAGAAACACGACGCCAGGGACCGCCGAAGGGACGGTGCGGCTGAAGCAGGTGATGGTTTTTTCGGCCACTTCATCGGCATGGGCTCGGTTAGCGGCGTGCTTGCCAGAAATAATCATGTTGGGTTTGAGGAGCGAGCCTTCCAGATAGACGCCCTGGAGTCCAAGCTGATAGTAGACCTCACGCAGGGTCGACACCGTGGCCTCGAAGCACTGGTCAATGCTGTGGTCTCCGTCCATCAGAACTTCGGGCTCTACGATGGGAACCAGATTGGCCTCCTGGCTCAGGGCGGCGAATCGGGCCAACAGATGCGCGTTGGCCTCGATGCAGTATCGGCTTGGGATGCCGTCGCCGATGGTGATGACCGCCCGCCACTTGGTGAACCGGGCGCCCAATTCGTAATACTCGGCCAACCGGTCTCGAAGGCCGTCCAGGCCGTCGGTGATAAGCTCGCCGCTGGAGCCTGAGAGTGGGTTCGTGCTTTGGTCCACCTTGATGCCGGGGATGATGCCCTGATCCTGAAGAACCTTGACCAACGGAGTCCCGTCGATGGCGCTGTTTTGTCGGAGAGTCTCGTCGTAAAGGATCACGCCGCTGATGAACTCGGCGGCTCCCTCGGTCCTGAACAGCATTTCGCGATAGTTCAGGCGGGTTTCTTCCGTCGATTTGGCGTTGATGCTATCGAACCGCTTTTTGATCGTCCCGGTGCTTTCGTCCGCCGCCAGAATGCCTTTGCCTCGAGCAACCAACGCCTGTGCGTTGTCTCGTAACTCTTGCATATTCACGAAAAATTCTCTGCTTTCTTTTCTGCGCTTATTAAGGCAAAGACGCCATGTCTAGCCCTTGTTGATAATCGTCATTGTCTGTTCAACAACATCTTTGTTGCCGATGATGAGCGGAGTTCGCTCGTGGGGATGTTCCGGTTGGATGTCCATAATTCTCTGTTTGTCAGAATACGCGGCCCCGCCGGCTTGCTCGGCGATGAATCCAAGAGGGTTGGCTTCATACTGAAGCCTCAGCTTGCCTTCGGGACTCTTGGGGTCGCCGGGATAAAGGAAGATACCGCCCTTGAGTAGATTTCGATGGAAGTCGGCTACCAGCGAGCCGACGTAACGCAGGGAGTATTTCTCCCTCAGTTCGATGAACGCCTTTTGAGTCGCCTCGTCCAGCTTATTGAAATTGCCCTCGTTGGCAGAGTAAACAGAGCATTTCTCTGGAATCCGAAGGTCGGGGTGGGTCAGAATGAATTGCCGGGCTTCAGGATCGAGAGTGAACCCCTGAACGCTGTTCTCGACGGCCACGACCATCACTGTGCTGGAGCCATAGACGACGTATGCGGCAGCGACCTGTTGGCTTCCGCGTTTCAGGAGCAAATCGTCGGTTGCAGGCTCTCCATCCCCCCGAAGCCAGATGCCGAATATGGAGCCGATGCTTACCGCGACGTCGATATTGGACGAGCCGTCTAGCGGGTCCATCTGCACTATTAAGTTGTGCTGTAGGCTATCTCCCACGATCACTGTTTCCTCGATCTCCTCGGAGCCGATGGCGGCGACTCGACCGCTTTTGCTCAGAACGTCCACGAAGGTGTCAGAGGCGGCGGTGTCGAGGTACTGCACGATCTCGCCCTGGACGTTGACCTCTCCCGATGTTCCGATAATATCGGCCAGCGTGGCCGCGCGAATTTTCTCCTCAATCTGATCTGCGCCATCCGCGATGGCCTGGACGATTGCATTCAGACCCTCGTATCGGCTGTCGTCGCTCCAGGCATCGGCGGCGTAATTGCTCAGGGTCGGACGTTTTGAAGGCTTGATAAGTGTCATGAGAACCTCCTGCAAATCTTCACCATGCCTGGGCGGGGTCTCTATCTACTATGCTCGCAATCGCCTCATCGGTCACTAGCACGTTGAAAGGGAGCTGGTCGCGCTGGAGCAAAGCCCTCAGCGCCGGGATTTTCTGCTCTCCGCCCAGGGTCGCTATGATCTTTGTGTTGTTCTGGGACAGCGCCGCGAGCTCCTCTCCAGTGACCGCGATCAGCTTGGGAAAATGGGCGAACTGCCCTTTGGGGTCGAAGGGCTGGTACCCGATCTCGCCGGCCATGCCTTCATCATCAGCAAATTGTTCGGTTAGATCAATGCCCAGTTCGTCCAGCACCGTGCCGTAGCGAGCGTCGTGCTGGCCCGTGCCAATGCCCAAGAGGAAAATGTCTGCGCTCTTGGCCTGGTCCAGATAGCTGGAATATTTGGTGACCTGCCGGCGCTGTTCGTCTTGACTCATATCGTCGAACTCTCGGTAAAAATCCAGGGGGGGCTGAGGAGCGTGAGCGATGACCTTGCATCCCAGTGTCATCAACTGCATGGCTAAATACACAACAAGGGCAGAGGGATAGATGCTGGTGGACGGATACTCGCTGTCGATATTGAACTGGAGCGTCGGCTCCCAGTATAGGCTGAGTGGATACAGCATTAGTGTCTTCTGCTTCAAGGCTTCCAGAACGTCGGGGTTGCGACGCAGGAAATCTATGAACTGCATAACCACAGCCAGCAGAGTGTTGCCGCAGGACATGCACAGACTCACGGTGTCGCCGGGATGATCGAGAATTGCATCGACCAGGTATTCAGCGGTCACGATGCCCAGGTTGTCTTCGTTCTTGGCCGCGCTGGCACCGATGCCTCTGGGCACGACGCGGGTGTCACGGACGCCCTTGTCTCGAAGCTCCCGCATGAGCAGAGATTCCAGCCGACGCAGGGGCGGAGGGAATATGACATGCTGAACAATGTTCTCATCTTCGGCCTGTTTCAGCAGTCGAGAGACCCGCGCCTGGGGGATTTTCAGGCTGTCGGCGATGTCATTCTGGGTCGCGCCGGTCTGGAAATACAGCCGGGCCACTTCGACCAGTTCGCCGTAGTCTGTGCGATTAGTTTGCACTCTGCGGTTTCGAATTGCCATAGGGTCGATAGCCTCACGAGGAAGTTTAAATTAAGGACAAGCTGGACTTTGCGTGCAATTATATGAGCAAGGTGAATGATAAGACAATAATATTCAATCCAAGAATAATATCATTAAACGAGTGTAGCAGGACATTTCGTCGTTGTCTAACCGCCGTCCAATTGGACAGACAGGACAAGCGCGATGCCAAGATTGCGGCCCCAACGGACCAGCGACTCGAATAGAGGCTCAATTCTCAACTGGAACACAGTTACTTGCCAACCCGACTTTCAGTTGTTAGGTGAATCTCCAACTAGAATCCTTTGCTCCAAAAGTGTTGAATGGTATGGGAGCCAATGAAGCCATCTGCTCGGATTGAGCGGATGTCGGATCTAGAGCGCAACATATAATACCTTCGCAAGCTGTCTAATCCTTTTTGGTTTACCGCGATTGCCCTGATTCCCATGGCTGCGGTGGCTGGTCAGGCTGTCGGCCCCGCTCTGAGTGGGTCGATCATCGGTTCGGCTGGACTGGTCGTGGAGCAGGCCGTGGTTCTGGACACTGACTTCGAAATCCTGGATTCGGGCTTCTCTGCGGGTTGCTCGGACTTCGACGACTTCATTGGAATGATGAATGACGACGGAACTTTCTTCACCATAGGAATCGAGACTAAAGTTGGTCAGATCGGCGAGGTTGTCCTTCCTCTGAACAACCTCACTAACACCGACGCCCACGCAATCCTCCACTTGATTGTCTCCCCCGGCATCGACGTTGATGCGGATTCGGACATCGGCGTCGATGAGACCATCCAGCGTCCGATCGTCTGGCTGTTGTCGGTCGCCCCGGACGGCGGCTGCCTTTACATCGCCGTCGAAGGCGATGATCAGGCCCTTCCCGCTTTTTACACTATCAGTGGCCGCATTCTTCAGGTTGAATAGCTGCCGATCATGAGCAACAAATAACACAGGCCAGTATATTGATGCGACCAAGCAGGTTCAAGAAAAAGCGGGTGATCATCGTGACTACCCTGATCGTCCTGTCTTTTGTGGTGTCAGCTGTAGCCGCTGGACTGACCATAGCCAGTTGGTGGACAGCAGATGGCATCACGACAGACATCGTTTCGTTGCATGACGCCGAGCTTCAGGGAGACGCCAGATATGCCTCTGGCGTGCACTCCAAGGCGTTTTCGTTCCCACCGTCAACTCGTCTGTCAAACTCTCCGCTATCGCCGCGTACGGCCTGGAAGACTTCACTTTCGAGGGCTGGTTTTACACACAGAAAAACATAGGGACGATGATATCAGGAGCGAATTCGGGTCAGGCGAAC
>DCAW01000001.1:5707-12232 GCA_002313895.1 Dehalococcoidia bacterium UBA1123 | reverse complement strand
CTGGGAATTCTGGAGCGCAGAATGGGTCGAATCAAGGACAATCTCAAGAGCGCTAGAACTACGGAAAGAGATGGCCTCAACCGGGAACATGAGCTGGCCTCCCGACTCAAGGATGGCCTGGAGGATGGCATGTCCATCCGAAGACAGACCCTGACGCCGGACGAGGCCAAGCACGTAGAAGGGTTCCAGTTCCTGACAAACAAGCCTGTCATCGTCGTAGCCAACGTCGGAGAAGACGACACCAGCGCCGCCGGGGACATCGAGGCGCAACTGGACACACAATTCGGTGAGGACGGAATCCTGACCGCCGCCCTGTCCGGCAAGCTGGAGATGGAGCTATCCCAGATGGACCCGGAGGACGAAAAGGAGTTCCGCGAGTCGCTGGGCGCCGGAGAGTCGGGCCTTGATCGCATGATGAGCCTGTCCTACAAGGCGCTGGACCAACTCACCTTCTTCACCTGCGGCCCTACGGAGGTCCGGGCTTGGACCGTCACCAAGGGCGTTACCGCGCCCCAGGCGGCAGGCAAGATACACTCGGACATGGAACGGGGATTCATTCGGGCCGAGGTTGTAGGGTACGACGACATGGTCCGAACCGGAAGCATGGCCGAGGCTCGCAAGCAGGGCGTGTTCCGGCAAGAGGGCAAGACCTACATCGTGACTGAGGCCGACGTAATGCTCATCCTCTTCAACGTGTGATGTTCAGCGCTCCGTCCATCGCCCTCTACATCCACATCCCCTTCTGCGAGACCAAATGCCCGTACTGCGACTTCAACACCTACTCGCAAATCGAGCCTCTGATGCCCGGATACGTTGTGGCTCTGATTCGAGAGATCGAGCTATGGGGCGACCTGCTGAATCATCCCACCGTCCGCACTGTGTTCTTCGGAGGAGGAACGCCGTCCTACCTGCCCTCCCAGGATATATCTCAGATCATGCAGTCGGCGAACCGCTCTTTCAAGATCGAAACCGAAGCTGAGGTAACGCTGGAGTCCAACCCCGGCGACTTCACCTCTGACAAACTGACGACATATCTAGAATCAGGAATAAACCGTCTGAGCATCGGAGTCCAGACTTTCGACGACCAGCTGCTAGGCGTGCTGGGGCGTCGTCACACCGCTCAGGATGCTGTGGACGCTTACCGAATGGCCCAGGACGCGGGTTTCGACAACATCAGCATCGACCTGATGTACGGACTGCCAGATCAGACTTTGGAGGGCTGGAAATCGACGTTGAAAAAGGCTCTGGAGCTTCAGCCTCCCCATATCTCCATGTACTGCCTGACGCTGGAGGAAGGCACGCCCTTCGAGGCATGGGTGCGTCTGGGCAAGATGTCCGACCCTAACCCCGACCTAGCCGCAGATATGTACGAGGCCACCCAGGACACCATGCGCGACGCCGGATACCGACACTACGAAATCTCCAACTGGGCGCTGGAAGGCCTGGAGAGCCGACACAACCTGATCTACTGGCGCACCGAGCCATACATCGGAGTCGGCCCCGGCGCGCATTCCTACCTCGGAGACACCCGCTTCGCCAACCTCAAACAACCCCGCGAATACATCTCACGATTGACGAACGCTGCGGACGGCAAATTTGATCTTGACAACGTCAATCTTGACGATCTCAAAATGATCATTGACATCGTGCCGGTCGTGGACACCACAGAACATATCGACCGCCGCCTCGCAATGGCCGAAACCCTCATGATGGGCCTGCGCCTCGACGACGGCATATCCATCCCCGACTTCAACGCCCGCTTCAACCAGACCCCCAACGAAGCCTACGAATCCATTATCGCCGACCTCACCAACCTCGGCCTCCTGAAAACCTCAAACGACCGCCTGTTTTTGACTCCACGAGGCCGTATTTTAGGCAACGAAGTGTTCAGCCGCTTCTTCGAGTAAGTCAGTGTATGGGCTGGTGTCCAATGATAGTATGATGAAGCCGCTTCACCGTACGAATCACACTGGTCAACAAGTCTAGGTGAAGTAGGAATGCCATATGCTGGTCATTGACAACACACGGGCCGCCACATGAACTTCGGATTCTGCGTTCCGACCTTCGCGGGAGCCAACGACAGCCATCCCCGAACGCCGATGTTAGAGCGTGTCGAGGTTGGCTCCCTCGTAGCCGCAGTTCGGGAGGTGGAGGCGCTGGGGTATGACTCAGTGTGGGTGGCTGACCACCTGATGCTGGGGGCCGATGACGCGATTCTGGAGTGCTGGACTGTGCTGTCGGCTCTGGCGCGGGTGACGTCTCGGGTGAGGCTCGGGACTATTCATCTGGCGAATTTTCTTCGCGAGCCGGCATTGGTGGCGAAGATGGCTGTTACTGTGGATGGCATATCCGATGGAAGACTCGACCTGTTCATCGAGGCAGGTCATGGCGGCAGTCAATCAGAGTCCGAGGCTTACGGTTTCGGATGGGAAAATGACGAGGACCGTTTCGAAAAATTCGAGGAGGCGGTCAATATTCTCAAGCTGATGTGGACTGAGGATCGGGCCACCTTCCACGGCAACCACTACCGCATCGACGACGCCATATGTTTCCCTAAGCCTGTTCAGAATCCGAGTATACCTCTCTCGATTGGGACGATTGGCGACGAGCCGTCCTCTGAGAATATCGGCATGGACGACCAGACGATGGATGTCATCGCTCGACATGCTGACTGGTGGAACAACACTCCCGCGTCGGTGGAGACCGTGCGAGCAAAGCTGGATACGCTGAAAGTCGCGTGTCAGCATGCAGGCGCTGACTACGACAGAATTGGAAAGTCGCTAGAGACTCAGGTTCTCATCGCCGAGGACTCCGCAGGCGTCCAGCGTTTGCAGGATGAGATCGAACGCCTCAATCCTCAGAAAACCTTCTATCAGGACTGGGACGGCCTTCGAGATCGATATCTCATCGGAACGCCTGACGAGGTGACATCTCGACTTGAGGAGTACCGCGCTCTGGGCATTGAGCGTTTCATGCTCTGGTTCATGGACTATCCAACTCTCAACGGCGTGCAGCTGTTTGCTAATAGCATAATGCCCCGGTTCAGGCAGGCGCGGAGATGATCAAGTTCGGAGTATGCCTGCCCACCTTCCAGGGAGCCAGTTCACGGCCCCACACCATCGACTTCGACGGCCTGGAGTCCTTCGCCCTCCGCGCCGAGGAGTTGGGTTACGACTCGCTCTGGGCGGCTGACCACCTGATGCTGGGACGCGAGGGAGGCATGCACGAGGCATGGTCGGTCATTAGTGCGCTGGCCCTTACCACCAGCCGCATTCGTTTGGGAACTTTAGTGCTGTGCAACACTCACCGAAGTCCGGCCCTGACTGCGAAGATGGTCGCCACTCTGGACCAGCTATCCGGCGGTCGTTTGGACCTGGGAATCGGCACAGGATGGCACAAGAGTGAGCAGGAGAGCTACGGACTCCCGTGGCAGGATGACATTCCCACCCGCATCGCAATGTTTGAGGAGGGGTTGTTGCTCATGCAGCGGCTGTTCTCCGGCGAACGGGTCAGCTTCGATGGCGAGTTTTACAGTCTTGAGGGCGCAGTGTCCCAGCCCCGACCTGTCCAGCAGCCCCATCCTCCTATCTGGATCGGGGCCAGCGGAGAGCGGGTGATGCTCAGGCTTGTCGCTCAGTACGCCGACGCCTGGAATATCCCGGCCCTACCTGTCGATGAGTACGCACACAAGCTTGATGTCATCCGTAAGCACTGTCAATCAGTTGGCCGAGACTACGACAGCATCGAGAAGTCTATGGAAACGCGAGTGATGATCTTCGACGACGATTCGGAGATGGAGAATATTGCCCAATGGTTCACGGAATTTCAGAACTCCGTTGACCATGCAGGCGATATCCAGCCCAGCGCGGAGACCACTGACGAGCTTCGGAGCCAGTACATCCTCGGCAACCTGGAACACTGCAAGTCCCGAATCCAGCAATACGTAGACGTTGGAGTCCAGCACTTCCAGATATACTTCATTGATTATCCGTCCACCGACAGTCTCGAAACCTTCGCCCGCGAGATTTTTCCGCTGCATAGGTGACGAGGGATCAGGGTGGGCTTGCTTGAAGTCGTGCGTGAAGGTTCTGGCCCTAAGATCACACTTTGCAGAGCCAGAGCGAAGCATCTTGTTCGACTGGGATACAATTATTGTCCTACTGGCAAAGAGATGCTTCGATTGCGATCTTAGAATGGCGAAGGCTGACGGCTGAACGCTGATAGCCATACTTGGCACCTGAAAACCTGATCCCTGACACTCCCGACACACCGCCATTTGTGGTAAAATATATAGAACATTTGCTCTGCTTTTGGAGAAGCATCTCGATGTGGCACAATGGTAGTATTGTTTTTGACAATGACGAAACTATTTTGCACCGAGGATGCCTATAACATGAGAGTAGTTTTCTTAGAAGATGTAGAAGGAGTCGCCCACGGTGGGGATGTTAAAGAGGTCAAGAACGGGTTCGCCCGCAATTACCTGATCCCCAAGAACCTGGCTGTTCCTGCCAATCACAACGCCCTTCAGCGAGTCGAGAAGCTCAGTCGACGGGCCGGGGTCACCCGGATTCAACTGCTAAGCGATCTGAAGGAACTGGCTCAGGAGTTGGACGGTCGGCGAGTGGACGTTGAGATGCGCGCCGGAAGCTCAGGCAGGCTTTATGGATCGGTGACCAATACCATAATTGCCGATGCCCTCTCCGAGATGACGGCGAGCGAGATCGAACGCCGAACAGTGGAGATCGACGAACCCATTCGAGACCTGGGCGTTTATGATCTGGCTATCAGACTGCACCCGGAGGTTTCCGCGTCGATCCAGGTTGTGGTGTATCCCATCGGGACCGACCCGGACGACATGATTCCATCCGAAGAGGATGAGGAAGCCAGCGAAGACGCGACAGCCGAAGTCGAAGAGGTCGCAGAGGCCGTGGCCGAGACCACAATCGAGGCGTCCACCGAGGAAGCCTCGGATGAAGATGACTCGGACGATGCCGACTCCGATGAGGGCGAAGAAGAGGAATCCTCCGACGACGGGGATGCCGAAGAGTCGCCCGAAGAACAAGAAGAAGACAACTAGGGCCTTCGATCTTCAACCATTAGTGGTCTGGAGAGCGGGGGCGGCCCGTATCTGGAGACGCTATTGGTTACTGAAGTTCTTCCTCCCCACGATATTAGTTCGGAGGAGTCGGTCATCGGCTCCATCCTCATCGACGGCGAGTCGCTGACGCGAATCACGTCGTTCCTCAAAGCGTCGGACTTCTACGGTCAAAAGAACCGCTGGTGTTTTGAGGCCTGCCTCTCTCTGTTCGAGCGGGGCGAGGCCATAAACCAGGTGACGGTTGCCCACGAACTCACACTCCAGGACGACCATCTGGAAGGCGTTGGCGGCGTTCCGTACATCGCCCATTTGGTATCCAACGTCCCAACGTCGGTGCATATTGAGCAGTACGCTCAGATTGTCCACCGCACCTCCATAATGCGGCAGATCATCCGGGCTGGCGATCGCATATCAGAGATCGGGTACGAGGGTGGCGCCGACGCCGACGCCTCGTTGTCCAAAGCGGAAGAACTGCTTTACGGCGTTCGCTCTGGGCGCAGTTCTCGCGACTTCGCCCACATCCGCCACTTTCTCGACATCTATATGGAGGAAAGCGGCGCTCTTGCCACCGACGCCAACAACCTCGCTCCGGTCATTACCGGCTTCTCTCAGATAGACGAGCTTCTGGGCGGCGGTCTCCAGAGGTCCGACCTGATTATCCTCGCCTCCCGGCCAAGTGTGGGCAAGAGTACGTTGGCCCTAAACATGGCCCAACATGCCGCCAGTCAGGGCTTCGTAATTGGAGTGTACAGTCTGGAGATGAGCGGCGAGCAAATTGCCATGCGATTGGTGTCCTCAGAGGCCAATGTGGACAGCCACCGACTCCGGATGAATCTCCTGAGAGAGGATGAGGAAACCCGGGTGCTGGACGCCATCGGTTCGCTGTCTGACCTGCCTCTGTATATCGACGAAACGCCGTTCCAGAACATCATGGAGCTTCGAGGCAAATCCCGCAGGCTTCAGTCCGAGCATGGGCTGGACTTGCTGATAGTTGACTATCTCCAACTTATTGACACTGGACATAATGACAACCGGGCGGTGGCCCTGGGCGAGGTTTCTCGATCTCTGAAGGGGCTGGCCCGCGAACTGGACATCCCGGTGCTTGCCTGCGCTCAGCTAAGCAGGGCGGCGGAGCAGAGGCCCAATCATCGCCCCTTGCTATCGGACCTGCGTGAGAGCGGAAGCATCGAGCAGGATGCTGATGTGGTCTCCTTCATATACCGTGAGGACGTTTACACCACTAGGGAGGAGTGGGAGGCGAAGTCGGCCACCGAACCCTATCCGGAGAACGTCGCCGAGATTATCGTCGCCAAGCATCGCAACGGGCCTACGGGCACGGTGCCGCTATACTTCCGCAACGACGTTGTGCGCTTCGAGACCCTGGAGGGCAGCCCTGCGCGCTCGCATGAGTATGCGCTGGGTTAGAT
>DCAW01000001.1:0-5376 GCA_002313895.1 Dehalococcoidia bacterium UBA1123 | reverse complement strand
GGATTTCAGGCCTCAAATCAATGGCCTTTCTGAGTCCGCAGCCGAAGCATGACAGATTGATTGTTGATGAATAATCCCAAAGACACAATATACAAAGGCTTTCCGCGCAAGGTGCGGTACGTGCCTGTCCCTGCGCCGCTGCTCGAATCTCTCCTAGAAGAAATAGACGACCTCGCAGAGTTGAAATGCACACTGCGGGTCATTGCGATGCTTCACGTTAAGAAGGGGCATCCCCGATTCGTCACTCTCGGTGAGCTTCAGGCTGACCGGACACTGACTCGCTCGTTGGGTCAGGACGGGGATTCCGCCTCCCAGAGTATCGAGCAGGGAATGGCGAAAGCCGTTCGTCGTGGCACAATCGCTGTGGCGTCGGTGGAGGAGAGCGGCGCTCGTCAGCAACTGTTCACCCTCAACACCGAAGTCAACCGAACGACCCTGGAGAAAATCGCTGAAGGCGCGACACAAGTTAGCCCACTTCCGGTGTCCGAACCGTGGGTTGAGCCGGAAGACACGCCGAACATATTCGCTCTATACGAACAGAACGTTGGCATGCTCAGTCCCATGATCGCCGACGAACTGCGGGAGGCCGAAGAGCTATACCCCGTCGAGTGGATATCTGAAGCCATAAGAGAGGCTGTGGGACTCAACAAACGAAGCTGGAGATACATCTCCCGCATACTGGAACGATGGGAACACGAAGGCAGAGGCCATGGAAAACCTGGGCGATATTCTAAAAAAGCTGTCCGATACTAAACGCGTTTCCAACGGGAACGGCGGAAGGTCTGACAATGGCTCCAACACGGGCGAAGTTTACCCCGTGGAAGTTGAAGAGGTCTGTCCAAACTGTCAGGGTCGGGGCTGGCTGACTCCTGACGTTCCCGTAGGGCATCCTGATTTTGGGCAGGTGGTCGCATGCACATGCCAGGCCAACAATACCGTTGGGGAACGCTCTGAGAGGCTCAGGCGGTACAGCAACCTGGGCTACCTGACTCGTCTGACCTTCGACACCCTGGAAATCCAGGGCCGAGCGCAGGACCCCGAGAGCCAGCACCTTTTCAGCGCCGCGGTTGCTGTGTCTAAGGCCTACGCCGAGGAGCCGTCGGGCTGGCTGGCTCTGGTAGGGCCTCACGGATCAGGCAAGACTCATCTGGCGGCGGCGATAGCCAATATGTGCATCGACAGCGGCAGGCCCGTCTTCTTCGTTCATGTCCCCGACCTTCTCGATCATCTGAGAGCCAGTTATGCGCCCACCAGCGACATCACGTACTCCGACCTGTTTGATCAGGTGCTGACCGCTCCGCTGCTCATTCTCGACGGCCTTGGCGCTCAAAGCGCCACGCCCTGGGCACAGGAAAAGCTCCAGCAGATTTTCAATCACCGCACCGCGGGAGAGCTTCCCACTGTCATCACCACGGCCACCGAACTTGACGACCTGGACCCCTACCTCGCCAGCCGGATTCAAAACACTGGCCTATGCCGAGTTCTGGAGACCCGAAGCCGTTTGCAAAGCCCGGCCCATCAGGTCGGGCGCATCGCACCTCAGATGCTGAAGCAGATGAGCTTCGAGAGCTTCAGCACACGAGGCAATAGCCCGGCGGCCCACGAGCGAGCAAGCCTTGAGGCCGCATTCAACGCGGCTCAGGCGTACGCTCGTGATCCCGATGGCTGGCTGACGTTGCTGGGAGGCACCGGCGTAGGCAAGACTCATCTGGCCGTCGCCATAGCATCAGCGAGACTGCAGAGGGGCCAACCCGTGTTCTTCGCCTTCGTGCCGGAGCTACTAGAAGACCTGCGACGCTACGCTTTCGATCACGAGAGCGGCATGTCCTTCGACCGGGTGTTCCAGCAGGTCAAGAACACGCCTCTGCTCATCCTGGACGACCTGGGACAGGAGCAGAACACCCCCTGGGCGGTAGAGAAGCTGTACCAGATAATCGTCCACCGTCACAACGCCCGACTGCCGACCATCATCACGTCCAGTTCCATCGACGTGACCGGCGAGAGCGGTCCCATAACCTCCCGCGTTCGCGACCCTTCGGTCAGCATGCTCATTCACATGGACGCCCCGGATTTCCGAGTCAAGGTTCGTGGCGGAAGCAAGCGAGGCCAGCGAAAGGCTTCCCGCTAGCCGTATGACCTCTCAGTATTGCACGTTCTGCCAGCTAGTCGCGGGCAACCTACCTATACGCAAAGTGTACGAGGACGGCGAAATCCTCGTGTTCCACAACCAGCTAAACTGGGTCCCCGTGATGCTTCTCATAATCCCAAAAGTCCACATGACCCAGGAGGAAGTGTGGCAAAGCGGCGACCTGCTGGGCCGCATGGGACAGAAAGCCGTCGAACTAGGCGACGAGCACTGCCCTCGCGGATACCGAGTCCTCGCCAACTTCGGCGCCGACGCCGTCCAGAGCCAACACCACGGCCACCTCCACGTCATAGGCGGCGTGCATCTCGGCCTCTACGTCCGTAACCCGCTGGAGCATTAGGTGTGAGTTGATCTGGAATTTCAGTCGTTCATCTGCCCGTTTTGGTAGCTGCGAAATGTGAACACGGTTGAGACTGTCGAGGGTGCAGGTATTTTGGATTCAGGTATCAGCCATCATGCCAGACACAAAATCCTGACTGCCTTCATTACCAGTCTGATGATGGGCATGAGCAAGTCACGGAGTCTGAAGGTTAGCCAAGCGACCGGCGCCGCGATGAGGGCCGAGGCTACGATGTCCAGGGGGTAATGGACTCCCGCATAGACTCGCGAGAAGCCATACACTGCCGCCGCCGCGATGAACATGGAGCCTATCCGACGGTTCACGCCCCAGACTGCGAAGGCGATGCCGAACACCGCCGCCGCCGCGTTGGACGGGAACGACGAATCGGTTGGTCGATAGAACAGGAGTGTTGCGTCCAGGCTCTCGAAAGGTCGAGGCCGAAAGTACATAGCGTTGACGATGAACACGCCTAGGCTGGACAGAGCCATAGCCGTCAGCGCGACGAAGACTCCGATTTGGTGTCTCTCTCTGGTGTCTTTGTCGGTTTTGATGAACCACATCATCACCAGAGCCAGGGCAAGAGTCACTGGAATCAGGTAGTCACTGACCAGCCATGTGACGACACGATCCAGAGCCGGAATCGTGCCAACGAATCCGTTCAGCCAGAGAAATAGTCTTTCGTCTGCGTGCGCCAATTCTTCCACCAGTATGAGAGACTTCGGGCCAGCGCCTTCGCGTAGTTGGTGTCCCGAACTGCATCGAGACCCGCGTCACGGGACGCAGTCGGCCCTGCCATGCGATAGTTGACTATGGATGCCACTACAAATGTCACAACCACGGCGCTGAACGCCCCGAAGAAGAAGAAAAGCGCCTGAGTGTTGGCGTCCAGTCCTCCCTCGTAGTCGTTGATGTTGCGAGTTCCTGTGCTGAAGAACCAGATGAACGCCGCCACAGCCAGCGCGAGACCGCCTCCACGGGCGATGATCGGCGATTTGAATATCAGCAAGCCGCGAATCTTCCCGATGGAGAATGCGATCTGAAGCACGCCGATGGCGGCTATCAGGACGCACAGGTAGTAATCAGTCGCAAAGGTGAACATTCGATGCGAGGAGGGCCAGCCTCGGCTAGCCCTCTAAAGGCACTTCGGTGCACCAGCGGATGTAGTCAGGGTTGTCACCCTTTATTACCTCCACATACGCGTCGCGCAGCTTCGTGGCAATCGGGCCGACGCCGCCCTCGCCGATGGGCCGACGATCCAGCGATCCGACGGGCGTGATGTGGGCCGCTGTGCCTGTGAGGAATACTTCGTCGCACAGGTAAAGCTCGCTGCGTCGAATCCTGCGCTCCACGACCTCGATTCCCAAAAGGTCTTTTGCCAACGTGATAGCCGAGTCGCGGGTGATGCCGGTCAGGTTGTTGTCGGCCACTGGTGGCGTGAAGATCGACCCGTTGACGACCATGAACAGGTTCTCGCCGGAGCCTTCAGACACATCGCCATCCTGCGTGAGCATGATGGCCTCGTCGAACCCTGCCAGCGTCGCCTCGGTCTTGGCAAGAATGCTGTTGACGTAGTGACCCGAGATTTTGACTCTGGGAGGGATGATGGTGTCGTCGATGCGCCTCCACGATGAAGTTGTGCAGTCGATGGCACCCTCAGCGTCGATGTACGCTCCGAAGGGCACGGCCATAAGGGTGAAATCGCTGTCGAGGTCTTGAAGCCGCAGATTCGCGACTAGCTCCTGGCTTTTGTACGCCAGAGGTCGGATGTACAGGTCCTGCTTGTATCCGCAACTCTGAAGAAGCTCGATGGTGATGTTGCACAAGTCCTCTGTGTTGTACGGAATATCCATCAGCATCATGCGGCAACCCTGGAGCAGGCGGTCGTAATGCTCGGCCATTCTGAACACGAAGAGCTTGTTCTGGGCCTCGTTCCAGTTTCCGCGAACGCCCTCAAATACTGCGGTGCCGTAGTGCAGAGCGTGGGTCATTACACTTACCTTGGCCTCAGAAATAGGAACTATGTTTCCGCGGAAAAAGGCCATTTCTTGAGGCATGATGTAACGACTCCTTAGCTTATGAAGATGCCGCCCATTATAGCCAATGTGCGCATGCTAAGACAAACCTCGGAGAAGTCTGAAACCGTTGCGATGAAGCGGTCGGGCGCCTCTGCGTGGATGCCGTGACCGACATCGGGCCGTTCCAGGATTTTCGAGCCTTTGAGAAGCCGCTGAAGCCTCGCGCGACCAGTCCAGTCCACCACGCCACCCTTGGATACGTTGCCGATGATGACCAGAGTTGGGCAATCTACCTTGGACAGCAAATCTTCGGGATTGTAGATCGAGCCTCCTTCGAAGGCCACGGTCATGACGCTCTCGCTCATATTCCCAAGTTTCTCCGCTCGGACCTCTGCCGCATCGCGGGCCATTTTCATGGTCTTCGTCAATTCCTCGACCCAGTCATCGACAGGCAGCGCTTTCATTGGGAGTTTGGACGCGAACCGGGGGCGCATGTGATCATCGTCGATGAAGGCTGGCGGGTCTTCCCTGACGATGGCGCGCACTGCCTTGCCCGCCTGAACAGCCACAGGGGCGCTGACCACCGCGCCCAGCAAGTGGCCCACGACGATGGCAGGCTCGTCCAATTGCTCTGTGATGAAGGCCGAAATGTCCTTGGCGTGGTCAGACTTCCAGGAGTAGCCAGTGGCGGGCTTGTCGGACTGACCGTGGCCTCACAGGCCATCACCCGGTAGTCATCAACGAAACTCGGGGCGATGGCGTCCCAAGAGGCGCTAGAGTCGGTCACCCCATGCAGAAACACCAGCGGCGGACCTTTGGTTGACCACTCGTTGTAGTGAAGTTTCAGCCCATTGGCTTCGATGAACCGGTTTTTA
>DCAW01000019.1 GCA_002313895.1 Dehalococcoidia bacterium UBA1123 | reverse complement strand
ATACACGTTCGCTGCATCATAATTTGCTGGCGGATCATCAACTGAAGATGATCCAAAATCTGTTGACGCCCTGCTCTCTCGTGTGATAATGTTCGTTCGTGAAATATTGCACATACTTACTCAAGGCCTTAGTAAAACTTGATTCGCGGGTCCTTGACCATTACACCAAACTACCCGCTAGCCATCGGTGAATCCTCGTGTCGTCGGATAGGACTCAATCGGTTTTCCGAATCGTGGTGATCGCGGCCATATTGGCTGCATTCGGTCAGGTTACATTGGGCGGCGTGGTGAGAGTGACGGATTCAGGATTGGGCTGCCCCGACTGGCCTTTATGCCATGGTCAGTTGATCCCTCCATTCGAGGTCGCCACCTTGATAGAGTACTCGCACAGGCTATCAGCCTCGGTTCTCAGCCTCCTGGTTCTGGGAACCACCGTCATCACATGGTTTTACTACCGACATAGACGTTGGGTATTTGTTCCATCGCTATTAGCATTTGCGCTTGTTTTGATCGCCGCTGGGCTGGGCGGGGCCACAGTCCTCACGGAACTCGCCTGGTGGTTCGTGCTGTTCCATCTCGGCGTCGCAGAATTGCTTGTGGCAAGCCTGATCGTCACGGCAGTGGCTGGTTGGCATTCTGAGGGTTCTCTTGCCGGTGAAGCGTACGACAGCCCTTCCATAGTCCACCTGGAGTTGCTCGTAGTCGCAACCGTGATTGGGGTGTTTGCGTTGATACTTTCTGGATCGTATATGGTCGGATACGGAGCAGGCTCCTCCTGCCCGAATTGGCCTGGATGTCTCGATGGCAACCGAATGCCGGAAGGAACCTCTTACGCCATCAACATGGGCCATCGGTTCGTTGTCGCATTGGTCGGTATATTGCTTGTGGGCACGTCGATCAACGCTCTGTCGCGCATGGCGTCCATCCCGTCTGTCGCCTGGTCGGGGGCGACATTGTTGCTAATTTTTGCCGCGCAAATAATACTCGGCGCTGTCACTGTCTGGGAAGGGTTCACAGCCGAGACCAAAGCCATTCATCTGAGCGCCGCAACTCTGGTCTGGGTTGCTCTTATTTTCATGTCGTCTCTGGTATACTTGCCGCGGTTGTATTTAACCCAAACCAGCATCGCTATCAGCCGCCAAGGAGTTTAGCGAAAAACGTCAATGGCTACCGCAACTCTATCCAGGCAAAGCGTCTTCTGGGGCTACATTGCTCTCACAAAGCCTCGAATAATTCTGTTGTTAGTGTTTACGGCGCTCGGAGGGATGTTCTTAGGCACAAAAGGCGTGCCAGACTTGCAACTCACATTCTATGTTTTGGGAGGCGGGGCGATGGCCGCTGGCGGCGCCAACGCTCTTAACCACTACCTCGACCGCGACATAGACGAACGAATGCAGCGCACCCAGAATCGTCCAATTGTTCTCGGCAGTGTTCAACCCAATCATGCCTTGATATTCGGCATCGCTCTAAACATCGTGGCGTTCACCTTGTTGAGTTCGATGGTGAACATTTTGAGCGCCGCCCTTACGCTGAGCGCGACTCTGTTTTACGTTTTCGTCTATACCAAGAGCCTCAAACGAACCACTCCGCAGAATATCGTAATTGGCGGAGCGGCAGGAGCAATTCCTCCGATGGTCGGGTGGGTCGCTGTGACTGGAGAGATGGGACTTCCAGCGCTCTATCTGTTCGCAATTGTGTTTTTCTGGACTCCTCCCCACTTCTGGGCGTTAGCTTTGATCCTGAAAGACGATTACCAACGAGCCGGAGTTCCGATGCTGCCGGTCGTGGCAGGGGTCGACGAAACTAAACGTTCAATCTTTCTGTATTCCTGGATATTGCTGGCATTGACAGTGATGTTTTTCACAACACGTGCGGTCGGATGGACTTATCTGGGAGGTTCGGCCGCGCTCGGGATCGGCTTTGTGTACTTCGCATGGCGCCTCATGAGAAGGCCCGGCATCGAGAGCGCTAAGTCAACATATCTGTACTCGCTCGCCTACCTGGGCGCATTGTTCATGGTTATTATTGTGGACAGCGTCATATGACACCGAATGATTATCCATCCTAAATACGGGCCACCGATTGGCGTCACGCCGCCAGACAACACCTTGACTGTAACCTAACGCTTTGGTAGATTCTGTAACCGATGTCACACGCCGGAAACGGCGTGCGTCAAGATCAGTGAGGGGGACTCCGATAAACATAATGAATTTCAGCCGGCGCCCGAAAAATATCGTCAGCCTGACATTGTTGACGGTGTTTGCGGCGCTGATGTTCGGCTGCAACCAATCCCATCCACAATCCACATTTGAAGCTTTGGGTCCGGTAGCCCAATCACAGTTGAATCTGTTCTGGATAATCTTCGCGGCTGGAGCTCTCGTCTTCGTGTTAGTTGAAGGACTGATGATCTACGCTATCATCAAGTTTCGACGTCGTAGTGATGACGAGATGCCCCACCAAACTCACGGCAATAACACACTGGAAATCACTTGGACAGTGATCCCTGCCGCCCTTTTGATTTTGGTTTCAATTCCCACGATTATCACGATTTTCGACAACACCAACTCCCCACGCACTCCGGCCGAAGGTGGGCTTGTGGTCGATGCTATCGGGCACCAGTGGTGGTTCGAGTTCCGTTACCCTCATCCTGTGAACCCGGATGAAGAGATTGTATTCGCTAACGAGTTGCATATCCCGACGGGCGAGCCGATCAACATCCGGTTGGAATCGGTCGACGTGATCCACAGTTTCTGGGTGCCCAAAATTGGCGGCAAGGTGGATATGGTGCCCGGCAATGGCAACGATATGTGGCTGCAAGCCGACACCCCCGGATATCTGTATGCCCAATGCGCCGAGTTTTGCGGCGTGGCTCACGCGCTTATGCGTTTTCGAGTGATCGCCGAGCCTCGTGAAGATTTCGACGCCTGGTTACTGGCACAGGCCGAACCCGCCAAAGAATCTGCAGACCCGCTCATCGCCGCTGGCAAACAGATATTCCAACAGTCTGGTTGCACCGGATGCCATGCAACCGATCCGAGCTCATCGGGTAGAATCGGACCCAATCTCACCCATGTCGCCAGCAGATCGACGCTGGCTGGTGGCGTGTTCGAAAACAGAGACGAGTTCGACAAGGTCAATCCTTCACTCGTTCAAGCCAACCTGAGAGAGTGGCTCGAAGACCCGCTTAACGCAAAACCTGGCAACATTATGGGCATGCAGGCTGCTGTATATACAGACACGAATAAAGCGCTCAGTGAGCCTGACATATCAGCGCTCGTTGCTTACCTGTCCAGCCTGAAATAAGCTCTGAATACGATTATCGGTTAAGGAATTCAACATGCACCACTGGAGCAATTCCAACGGAGGCCACGGATGAGCACCATGCCCTTCGCAATTCCAAGACCCGTTCACCCTACGGGTGTCTGGTCTTGGATTACGACAATCGATCACAAACGCATCGGCATTTTGTACGGTGTGACCGCGTTCATCCTCTTCTTGACCGGCGGAATGGAAGCGCTTCTCATAAGGGCTCAGCTGGTGCAGGCCGAACAAGATCTCATATCGCCTGAGATTTTCAATCAGCTATTCACCATGCACGGAACGACGATGATCTTCCTTGCGGTGATGCCTTTGAGCGCAGCGTTTTTCAATTTCGTGGTGCCGCTCCAGATTGGCGCCCGCGACGTTGCGTTCCCCAGATTAAACGCTTTCAGCTTCTGGACGTTCCTCGCAGGCGCGCTTCTTCTGAAAATTAGCTGGATCACGGGAGGCGCTCCCAACGCCGGCTGGTTTTCTTACGCGCCCTTAACCGGCATCACGGCGAACCCAGGCCACGGCATCGACCTGTGGGTCGTTAGCCTCCAGGTGTTGGGTGTTGCTTCGCTGGCAGCGGCATTTAACTTTATCGTCACCATCGTGAACATGCGGGCTCCAGGCATGAGCTTGATGCGTATGCCCATGTTCACCTGGATGACGCTCCTTACAGCGATCCTGCTGGTGTTGGCCTTCCCTGTGATCACAGTTGCGCTTATCGAGTTGATGTTCGATCGCACATTTGGAATGAACTTCTTCAACGTAGCCGCAGGAGCCCAACCGATTTTGTGGCAACACCTGTTCTGGGTGTTCGGCCACCCGGAAGTTTACATCCTGATACTACCTGCGATGGGAATCGTGTCGGATGTGCTACCAGCCTTTTCCAAGAAACCGTTGTTCGGATACGGCACTATGGTTGTCGCGGGAGTCGTCATCGCTTTCATGGGTTGGATGGTTTGGAGCCATCATATGTTCACCGTAGGTTTGGGCCCGGTGGCAAACTCCGTTTTCACTTTCACCACCATGATGATCGCCGTACCTACGGGCATCAAGGTGTTCAACTGGCTGGGGACAATTTGGGGCGGGTCCCTCAACTTTAAGACGCCGATGCTATTCGCCCTGGGATTCGTCGGCATGTTTATCATGGGCGGGATCAGCGGCGTCATGCACGCCGTCGCCGCTTCCGACGCCCAGCAACAAGACACCTACTTCGTCGTCGCCCACATCCATTACGTGCTGTTCGGAGGCGCGTTAATGGGAATATTCGCCGGAATCTACTTCTGGTTCCCCAAGATGACCGGCAAGATGTACAACGAGGGCTTAGGCAAAGTGCAGTTCTGGTCGATGCTAATCGCTCAAAACATCACCTTCTTCCCGATGCACTTCACCGGGCTTGACGGCATGCCTCGGCGGATTTACACCTACCAGGAAAACATGGGGTGGGAGTTCTGGAGCCTGATATCCACGATTGGCTCGTTGATGTTGGCAGCTTCCATGCTGCTCTTCGTGTACAACTTTGTGAATAGTTGGAGGAACGGCGAGAAAGCGTCCGGCGACCCCTGGGACGCAAGAACCCTGGAGTGGTCCATCGCTTCGCCGCCACCTGAGTACAACTTCGCGGTGATTCCAGAAGTCACAGACCGAGATGAATGGTGGGAAGAGAAACAGCGCCGTCGCATCGGCGTCCCCGTGCCGGTGTCCGGCGGATCAGGCTACGAGCCAGAAGAACACTCGATTCACCTGCCACAGCCGTCTTACTGGCCTATTGTTGTCAGCATCGGGTTGCTTATTGCAGGTTACGGCGTTGTGTATAACGGCGTAATTTACAACTTCGTCCTGGCTGCGGCAGGAGTGCTGATCGGCATGATCGGCGTCTATGCATGGGCGCTCGAGCCAGTTAACGACCCTGACCCCGACGATGAACACTCTTCCCATTAAGAGCGGAGGCTAACTTTTGGCACACGCACCATCAATGCCCCACGGAGGGGAGCACGAGGCCACATCGACAGGCCTGAGTCACCGAAAGCTCCTGATGTGGGCATTCCTTGGGTCCGACTGCATGTTCTTTGGGGCCTTGATAGCCACATATCTGGTCTATCAGGGTAAGAGCCTCGTGGGCCCGTTCCCTGAAGATGTGTTCAGCATTCCTGTCACATCTGTCAGCACTTTCGTGCTACTGATGAGCTCGATGAGCATGGTGCTGTCCTATGCCGCTCTGACCCGGGGCAACATCAAAGCCTATCGCATCTGGTTAGCGTCCACCGCCATCCTGGGCGCGACATTCTTGGCTTTCCAGGTATTCGAATTTCGAGACTTTGTTCAACACGGATTGACACCGCGCACGAACCTGTTCGGCACCACGTTTTTCACGCTCACCGGATTCCACGGCGCGCATGTGACGCTGGGAGTGATCTGGTTGCTGTCTCTCCTATTCCACTCCTTCCGAAAAGGCGGAGCCAGCCCAGAAAAAGAACTGGAACTGGACCTTGCGGCCCTTTACTGGCACTTCGTTGACGTGGTTTGGATCGTCATCTTCACAGTCATCTACTTGTTCGGAGTCTTCGAGGGTTTCTAAAGACAACCGCTGCCGAGCCTTGTACCAACATCGACAACCGCTCCAAGGTTGTAATCGACAAAATTCAATAATCTGGGTGGAACATGAGTCAGCAAGAATCACAGGCGATAGTGCATACAGGGCACCCCACTCCGGGAACCTACTTCAAAGTCGCGCTCATTCTGTCGGCGATAACAGCCATTGAGGTCGGCGTTTTCTACATCACTGCCCTCGGCAAGGGGATTATTCCGGTGCTGGCTGTCCTGTCTATCGCGAAGTTCGCGCTAGTCGCGATGTTTTACATGCACCTGAAATTCGACCACAAGCTGTTCACAACATTGTTTGTCGCCGGGTTAGCGTTGGCAATGACCGTCGTGCTCGCCCTCATTTCGCTGTTCCAATTCTTCGTTTGA
>DCAW01000110.1:7709-19225 GCA_002313895.1 Dehalococcoidia bacterium UBA1123 | reverse complement strand
ATAGGGGCTTGCCCAATTGCGAGATCAGGTCTCGAAACAACCCAATGCGTGGGCCAAATTTTGGTTGAAGAACCAACGATCGCTGTCCATCGCCTTTTTGCTGGCGGCCCTGGCTTTTGCGGTGGTGGTGTGGTTTCTGAGATCGTACATTTCTCCGGCGAAACTCGGAGGATACCCCGGAGTGTTCTTCCTCGCCTTTTTCGGCGCGGTTTCGATGGTGCTGCCAGTGCCGGGGCTGATATCCGTGTGTGGATTGAGCGTGACTCTAAATCCAATTGCGCTGGGAGTGTTGTTGGGCGCAGGCGAGACCCTGGGCGAAACGTCAGGTTACGCAGTCGGCTACGGTGGAGACACCATATTCGAACGATTTGCTTTCTATCGTAATCTCAAGCCCAGAATGCAGGTCTGGATGCAGAAGCGCGGGTCGCTGCTGGTGTTCCTGGTGTCCGTGATTCCCAACCCGATCGTTGACGTCGTCGGCATCGCCGCCGGTTCGGTGCAATTCCCATTTCGCCGCTTCTTGATGATCGTTTTGGCCGGAAAGACGACCAAGGGTTTGCTCGTGGCTTACACGTGCCAATACAGCATAACGTTCCTGCCCTGGGTGTCTTGAACGTTGAGAACAGCCGAATTGCGGTTACACGAACGTCAGAATCTGCGCTGGATTCCCGACGGTGATGTCGTGAACCTCATCCGCCGTGAAGCCCTTCCGCCTCATCCTCGGAACGACGTTTTCCAGGAAGTGTCCGTAGCCGTGTCCGCCGTACTTCGTCAGGCGGTGCTTGGTGCAGATGTCGTGAGCGACAACGATGCGTTGCCCGTAGTTCTCCTCGTGGACCATCCTTCTGATGACGTCCATGCGTTGGGCGTCGCTGGGCATGTCGAAATCTGACAAGGGATAGTACGATGACTCGTTTCCGAAAAGGTCCCACTCCAAGTAGCAGCCGGTGGATGCCAATCGCTGAAGAGTCTCGAATTTGGTGACGGTCCTGTCCAGGTGCCCCATAATGACGCGGCTGACGTCGGCTCCTGATTCGGCAAGTACCTCAATTATCTCGGCCGGCGCGTTCTCGTCGCGGCCCGGATGAATCAGGATGGCCGAGCCGGTTTCCTGCTGAGCGACGGCCGAGGCGTGCAAGACCTTGCGCTCGTTGTCGGTAAGCGGCCATGTGCAGCCGACCTCACCAATTATCCCCGCCTTGACGCCGGTGTCGCCCACGCCGTCCTCAAGCTCGCCGATAATCTGGCGTGTCAGGTCGTCGACGCCTCGGGAATCCATGTCTTCGGGATGCACCGCGTCTACGTAAAACCCTGCGCCCATTATTATGTTGATGCCCACGTCGCGGGCAATCCGAGTCAACGCGAGCGGGTCACGCCCGATTCCTAGAGTGGTTGCGTCAACGATGGTCCCGCCGCCAATCCGCTTGAACAACCGCGCCTCGTCGGTGGCGATATCCTCGTCCATCAACATGACGTTATCCAGATTGGAGTAGTGGTTGTAGCGCACCCAGCCGACATTCTCCAGCGTGATCGGCTCCATCGACCGATGCTGAACAGATGCGTCAGCAGGCGGATTGAACATCACGCGGAAGTCGATTAACAGATGCTCGTGAGTCATGGTTGGCCCCAGGCTCTGAGGATCGACGAGGCCGAGGACGGTCTGGGCTTTGCCTTTTTTGAGGTTATCGGACACGGCGGGTTACTCCATTGTTTGAGATGGGTCGGACGAGCGCAGGCCCGCCCTGACGGGGATTGAGGCTAACATCGTCGTCTCGAACCGGTCAAGCAAAATAAGATTTACCAAAAACCGACCCTACTCCATTTTGCGGAACGCGGGGTTGGCGAACATGAATATCACTGTGCCCAGAGTGAGGAGTAGTCCGCTTAAGAACAGCGCGTCAGCCGTCGAGTTTCGATACTCGGCCAATGCGCCCAACGGCAGAGAACTTACCGGCATGATGCCGAAGGTCATCATGCCGAGGCTCATCATGCGGCCTCGCATCTCTGGCGCGGCCATTGTCTGCATAAGCGTCATATTCATCGACATGAAGATTGAACTCACCGCGCCCATCGTGAGCAGGAATGGAATCGCCATTGTGTAGTTGGTCACATAAGCGAAAAGGGCTAGGCTGATTCCCCATATGAAAGCAGACCAAAGCAAAAGGGCGCCTTTGCGCTTGGTGTTGGATATTTGCGCCAATCCCAGCGTACCTGCAAGCGCTCCGACTCCCATGATGGTCATCAAGATTCCGAGACCGTCGGATTCTACCCCAAGCGCTTCCACAGCCCATGCGGGGAGCAAGGACCAGTAGGAGAACCCGAACAGCGTTGCAATCAGGACTATAATTACCAGCCCAAGAAGCCTGGGATTTGCTATGGCGTAGGCGAACCCTTCTTTGATGTCTCCTGCGACGCCTTTGCGGGGAGCCTTGGATGATATCGCATTCGTGTTTACCAGCATTATGGAGACGGCAGATAGCACGTAAATTCCCGACACCAGCAGGAAAACGCCGCCAGTGCCCATGAACAGAATCAGGAACCCAGCAACAGCCGGACCGATGATTCGAGTCAGATTCATCCCTGAGTTGTTGAGCGATATGGCGTTCATCAGATTGCGTTCAGGCACGACTTCAGAGACCATAGCCGCGCGACTGGGCATGTTAATGCCCATCATCGTGCCGTTGACAACTCCCACCGCCATAACGTGCCAGAACTCCACATACCCTGTGACCGTCAACACCCCCAGGAGCAATGTCATAAGGAAATTGCCGGTCTGGCTGGTGACAACTAGATACTTTTTAGAAATACGATCCGCCAACGCGCCGCCGATGAGGGACGAGAATGTGGACGGGACGGCGAAGGTCACCATAACAAGCGCCAGCGCGAAGGGCGAGGCGTCCCGTAGTTCCACGACTAGCCATCCACGGGTAATCATCTGCATGTTCATTGCCAGGAACGATATAAACGATCCAGCCCAAAGCCACCTGAAGTCGCGATATTGGAGCGATTCGAACATGGTATATCGTGTAGGGGAGGATAGTGGGGGTTTCTTCTCGGGTGTGGGCGCGGAGGATGTCGGAGGAGTTAGCGTTCGTTGGTCCAAGTCGGTTCTCACCAGAATAAAAAATACAGAAATAAAATACAGGAGTACAATGGGAAAGGTTACACTCATGACGCCAATCGGTCAAGCTGTTTGGTGGTTATATGATTTCTGGAACACCCCGACCTTTTCGATCATCCGCGTGGCCCGTTCGACGTTTGTGAGGCGCCCTTGACACTCGTCCAACAGCGGATAGAATTGACGCGCTGTCAATTTGGAAAGGCAGCAAACGGAACTTGTGAGAGGCTTCCCTACGAACTACTTGGACAAAGACATCTCCTTCGAAGGGAATGGAGCGCAATTTGGCTTCCGGCCTGCTGGGTCCGCCTTGAACCAGGGCCGGGTGCTTCTGCAGCAATCTGAGCTCGACGCCTTCTGGGGTCTTCCTGGTGGAAGAGTTGAGATGCTAGAGTCGGCAGAAGACGCTCTGAGGAGAGAGATGCGCGAGGAACTACGTTTGGAGGTCGAAGTCGAAGGACTGTTGTGGGAACTGGAGAATTTCTTCGTTTATCGCACTGTGCCGAACCGCGAGATGGGCCTGTATTTCCTAATGAATGTGCCGTCAGGCTCTGATCTATACAACGCCAAGGGCGTCATACAGACCCAAGACGAGTTGGGCACGAAACTCAGGCACCGTTGGCAGCTATTGGATTCGTTAAGGGATTTGGATATCAAGCCGACGTTCCTATACGATGTTCTTCCCGAATTGCCCGACGTTCCGAATTACATCGTCCACCGGGACACTACATGAACCCCCAGGATGTTGGATGCAAAACACTTCGGTGAGCCAGCAGCAGGATAGGCTGTGGACCGTGGATTATGTTCTCAATCTCCTGGTGGGCCATTTCCTGTTCGCTAGCTACACCGCGCTCTTCACAATCGTCCCACTGTTCGTTATACACCAGGGTGGCGAGACCTGGCATATTGGAATCGTCATCGGGTCGTTCGGTGTGTCAGGTCTGCTCATCCGGCCATTCGGTGGCAGGTGGGTCTATACCTTGGGGGCGAAGAAGATCGCGTTTGTGGGACTTGCGATTTTCGGCGTCGCGACAATTCTGCATATCTTTGCGTTTAATGTGTGGCTGATAATTCCAGCTCGAATGTTGCAGGGCGTAGGGCTTGCCATCGGCCCGGTGGCGACCAGCACTATCGTCGCCAACCTGGCCCCGGATCGCCGGAGGGGCGAGGCCATGGCCCACATGGGTCTGGCCATCGGTGTGGCGAGCCTATATTCGCCGGTTCTCGCGTTCTGGTTGTTCTCCGAATTTGGATTCAGCGTCACTTTCATTTATGCCGGCGCGGCGTCGATCCTCGGAGCGGTGTTCGCTCTCGGCATCTCGGCGGCTCGAACAGATATTCCTGCGGTTTCCGGTGGTTCGACCGCAAAAATTCCATTGATTAGCAGGGGGGCGCTGTTTCCCACATTTGTGTTTCTGAGCTACACGGTCTCAACTGCTCCCGTGAACTCATTTCTGCCACTGCTAGCGGAGGACCGAGAATTGGGGAATCCGGGTCTCTACTTCTCGGTGTACGCCTTCACGCAAATCTTCGTGATGATGTTTTCAGGCACTATGGCAGACCGTATGGGCAATGCCAGGGTGATCGTTCCCGGACTGCTGATCGTGGGAGTGGGCATGTTTTTGCTCTGGGGAGCGCAGAATCAACTGATCTTCCTGACCGCGGCAGTTCTTGCGGGAACAGGATTCGGCTTCATTCAGCCTGCGATGCAGGCGCTGACCATTGCCCGAGTGCCGGTCCGCGAGCGAAGCTCCGCAGTGGCGACGCTTCAGGCTGCCTGGGACCTGGGAGGCTCCGGCGGCGCGTTCATTATCGGGCCGATTGCCGGTGTGATGGGTGTTGCGGTCACATTCGGGATGGCTGGAGGAGCCACTGTGTTTGGCGCTTTAGGATTCATTGCTGGCGACCGCCGAAGCCCACCGAAGAGCAATGCAGGGGGGCAAAGCGGTGAAGAGTTCGCCGGTCATCCAGAATCGAACGAGAAAGGCGACTGAAACTCTCTTTCAACCGCCTGGCGTGTAATGCTCGATCATCAGCGCGACCATGCTTTCGTCCTCGGTCCAGAGCCTGTGAAGTTCATCGGCGGGCCACAGCGCCTTGTATCCAGGGGACAACTCGCCCTCCTCATTGCTGACACCGGTGAATCCACCGCCCTCCAGGCACACGACGTCGGTAGGATAGTCTGCGCTGCGTTCTGGGATCATTCCTCCAGGCTCAAATCGCAGCAGCGCGATCGTCAGGTTGTCCTGGATGAGCAAGACTTTGCCTTCGACATTGACACAACCCTCTTGGGCTAAAGGAGTCCATTCTGGTCGAGGCACAGATGATATGTTGAGTGGCATAAATGTATTTGCCCTTTGAGCTAAGTTTTGGCGAGCATGTCCGATACTCGGTTCCACACCGAATCGGACAGGTTGGGCTGTGATGCGGATGCGTCCAGAACCAGCCATCGGTCTGGTTCCTCTCGGGCCTGGGCGAGGTAGCCTTGCCTGACCCGAAGGTGGAAATCGTCGTTTTCCAACTCGATACGATCTAGTTCATTGTCGGATTTTCTTCCAAATCCGTGATCGGGCGGCAGGTCAAGCAACACCACCAGGTCGGGCAGAACTCCCATCGTCGCGGTCTCGTTCAATTCCGCAATTGTGTCAGAGTCGAGTCCGCGCCCGTGTCCTTGGTACGCCACTGTGGAGTAGATGTAGCGGTCGCAGATCACGGTCGTTCCGTCGGCCAGCGCAGGAGATATGACTGTCTCGACCAGAGCGGCTCGAGCTGCCGAAAACAAGAAAAGCTCTGCCAACGGAGTGATGCCCTGTCCCGTCTTGACCCACTTTCGCACTTCTAATCCCGTCGGAGTTCCGCCGGGTTCGATGGTTAGCAAAACATCGTGCCCACCGTCAGTTAACCGCTGGGTCAACGCTTGGCTCTGAGTGCTCTTCCCGCTGCCTTCGACACCCTCGAAGACGATGAACAGTCCAGCTTTCGTCGGCATGAGTTATTGACTTTCGAGACTAACCGCTCGGTAGTTGAAGTGGTTGGTTTTTGTTCGATGGCCAGACGCCGTTCCAGACTAGATGTTGACGGCCGATAGCTGAATGCTGAGAGCCATTCTATCTGTGGTAGAAGACCACATGGCGGCTCGGGTCTTTGCCGGAGCTTGAGGAGGCCAGGCCGTGGTTTTCGGCGACCTCGTGTTGGAGGTGTCGGATATAGGCGCCCTGGGGGTTAAGCTCCACCTCATGCTCGCCGCTCTGTATACGGGACGCGGCGTCCTCGGCTTCGCTCACCGCCACATCTATGACCGGGCTGTTCTTAGAAGTGCCACTGCGACGAGTGACGGCCTGTATGAACTGCTCAATTTGTGGAGACGTGTTCCGCCGCAGGACATAAACCGGCTTGCCCTTCTGTTCAGCCACCTGCAGGGCGTGGGTCTTGCGTCGATAGTAGTTCTTGGTGGTCAACAGCAGGTCGGCCTTGTTTATGTTGTCCACCACTTCCACAGGCGCTCGGGTGATTCTGACCACCTGCTGGAGTTTGCCCTTGTTCACGCCGTAGGGCATGATGTGGGTGACGTTCACGGGTTCCGGTTCGAGTTCTTCAGCACGTTCGATTGGCGCTTCCTCCGCGCGTGATGGAGGGGTTGAGTGCTGCGGGCCGTGCCCGTTGGCAATTGCGCTCTTGACGACGGAGCGGGATTTGGTGACCGCGCCGCTGTCCTCCAGAGTGCGAAGTTCTGGGGTCACGTTGATGCCCCTCAGGATTCGGTCTACGGTATCGGACACATCGGCGTGCACCACGACGCGATTCCAGGTTTGTATCTCCACTAGCACGTCGAAAGTCGGGGGCGCTCTGCGCTCAAGGACGGTCTTCTGAGTGCGTCGTCGTCTGGCCTCAATGTCCCCCAGAGTGACGGACTGGACTCCGCCAACAAGATCGGACAGGGTCGGGTTCATAATGAGGTTGTCGAGCGTGTTTCCGTGGGCCGTGGCGACTAGCTGCACTCCGCGCTCCGCGATGGTGCGGGCGGCGTTGGCGTCTTGCTCGGTGCCTATCTCGTCGATGATGATGACCTCCGGCATGTGGTTCTCCACAGCCTCGATCATTACTGCATGTTGAGCCAACGGTGAGGCGACCTGCATCCTTCGGCTTTTGCCTATGGCGGGATGGGGGATGTCGCCGTCTCCGGCGATTTCGTTGGACGTATCCACAACGATGACGCGTCGGTTGGCGCTGTCCGCCAGAACGCGCGCTACCTCTCGGAGCATGGTTGTCTTGCCCACTCCGGGTTTGCCGAGAAGCAGAACGCTTTGGCCGGTCAGAATAAGGTCTTCGATGACTCGAATAGTCCCATAAACGGCCCTGCCCACGCGCAGAGTCAGTCCGATTATCTGTCCAGCCCGGTTTCGGATGGCGGATATCCGATGCAAAGTGCGCTCAATGCCTGCTCGGTTATCCTCTCCGAACTGGCCGATGAGGTCGATTGTGTGTTGAATTTCGTCCTGAGTCACTTCCTGCTCGTTCAGATAGACGTTTTCGCCAAGAAAACGCGCTTCTGGAAAGCGGCCCAGATCCAGAACCACCTCCAGCAACTGGTCGATGTCTTCCCGTTGTCTAAGAGGCTCCTGAACGTGGGGAGGAAGCTTGGCTATCAGGACATCAAGCTCTGATTCTATTCTGTCTTGCAAGTACCCTTATTCGCCTCCAGGGTGATTGTGGATCGCTTGTCGTATAGCTTAACAGCAAGGTTAATGCTGCACCAGCGAGACTGTTAAGTTTATGTGATGCTGCGCCGGTCGATAAGGTTTCAGCGACAAGTCGGAATCTTGCGAAATTTGTATCACATCGGCTCTCTGGACGCCAGCGCTGATCGAGCCAGATTGGATTCTCGAACGGTTTTGGCGGTGGATTTGACGAGAGTGATGAACTCGCCCTCTGGTCGGAAATTCTGCTGCTCAAGTGTGCGACTCAGAGCAAACTGGTATTCCGGCACGACACAAAATACGGTTTTCGTGTTGGATAGCCTGCGAAGTCCTGCGATTACGATGTCTTCGATAACCGATTCGTCGTCCGGGTGAAGCATGGTGGCGAGGTTGCCGACAGAAGAACGTCGCGCCGTGCCTAGCCAACCTCGGATTGTCCCTTTCCCGTCGAACACTCGCTCGTCGTAACGTCCAGGGCTTTGCTCATGAGATGACGCCCACTGGTCGAAGGTCATCCCGGACAGTATTCGGACTTCTGCTGGCGTTGCGATGTTGTGCAATCGAAATAGGCCGTATTCGTCGGGCTTCTCCTTTTTGCGAAGGCGCGCATCAGCATCGAAGAGTGACCCTTGGCCGCTTTCCTCGGAAAGAGGTCCTCCGCGATACAGCGTCTCCTGCATCAAGGGAAAGAACCCGCTGAGTCGCGCTGAGGAGATCACATCGTCGTATTGTTGCAACCGAAGAAAGATTCTCTCGGCGCCCTGAGCGGCCGCGGAGACGGACAACTGCTCAAGCAAATTTGCGACGGGCAATCTCGACGGTGAATCTAAGTAGAGGTTGGCGACCTCCCAGCTTTGTCTTCCGGCACGGGGCCTGACCGAGGCGATGCCCAGGACGTGCCTGCCCTCGGACCACACCCATACGGCGTCCTTTGTTCTGGGAGAGAGACGCTTTCGGGACAGATCCAGGAGCGAGACCCCAAAGGAGCGAGTGTAAGACAGCCCGCTAAGGGTGAAGGCGTGATTGGGCATGCTGTTTTCGCCCACTAACGCGCAGCGCACCACATCCAGTGGGTCGAAATGACGGATCGTCCCGGAGGAGTCGTTATTAGGGTTCGTACTCCAGCCTCCATTATTGTCAGCTTTGTACGCGACGTTCCTGACCGGCTGCGCCGGTCCAATTCGGAGCAGATTCGCTCGCCTGCGTTAACAAAATATTAGCACAGTTGGCGTCGTGGGGAAGGGGATTTCGAGTGTGAGGGCTCCAGGTTTCTGGCAGTCAGAAATATAACCTCGGAATCGTGAAAGGAGCCCGTTCCTGTGTCGCTACTGGGCCAGTTTAGCCGGCTTCGTCGACCATTTGAAGGAACAACTTGTGCATGCGAGGATCGTTGGTAAGCTCAGGGTGGAAGGCGGTCGCCAGCATGTGGCCCTGCCTGACGGCCACGGGGCGGCCATCGTCGAGGCTGGAGATTATCCTGACGCCTTCACCGATGGTGTCAACGACCGGAGCGCGAATGAAGACTGCGTGGTAGGGAGGGCCGTCCATGTCTTCGACCTCGAGATCGGTCTCGAAGCTGTCAACCTGCCGTCCAAACGCGTTGCGGCTGACCTCGATGTTCATAAGCTTGAGGGGGTCGGGTCGGTGGTCTGACAGCTTCTGGGCCATCACAATCATGCCCGCGCAGGTGCCCCAGGTCGGCATGCCTTCGTTCAGCACGCGTTCCCTGAGCTTCTCGCGCATGTTATAGATGTCGATCAGTTGGACGATGGTGGTGCTTTCACCGCCAGGGATGATCAGGCCATCCACTTCGTCCAACTGATCGGGCAATCGAATTTCTTTGACGTCAGCGCCAAGCGACTCCAAAAGGGTTCTGTGTTCTCGGTAATCTCCCTGGATCGCCAAAACGCCGACTGTTGTCAACCTACACGCCTCTTGTCGCGAACTGTTCAGACTCAGGCATGTTACGAACGTCCAGGCCTGGCATCGCGTCGCCCAGACCTCTGGAGACTTCTGCAACCATCGCAGCGTCCTGATAGTGGGTCGTTGCCTTGACGATGGCGTTTGCCATGCGGGAGGGGTTGGAGGACTTGAAGATGCCGGAACCTACGAACACGCCGTCAACGCCGAGTTGCATCATCAGTGATGCGTCGGCTGGTGTGGATATTCCGCCAGCGGCGAAGTTTACGACAGGAAGCGCGCCCAGGTTGTGGACTTCGACGACCAGATCGTAGGGTGCTCGGAGGTCTCGCGCGACGGCCATAAGTTCAGCCTCGTCCATGTGCTGGATTCGGCGGATTTCGCCCATCACCTTGCGGGCGTGTCGGACGGCCTCGACGATGTTGCCGGAGCCAGCCTCGCCCTTCGTGCGGATCATCGCGGCGCCCTCGCCGATGCGTCGAAGCGCCTCGCCCAGGTCGCGGCAACCGCACACGAAAGGCACGTTGAAGTCGCTCTTGTCGATGTGGTTGTTCTCGTCAGCAGGAGTCAGCACCTCGGACTCGTCGATGTAGTCGACTCCCAGAGCTTGCAAAACCTGCGCCTCGGCGAAGTGGCCGATTCGGGCCTTGGCCATAACCGGAATTGTCACCGCGTCGATGATTCCCGAAATCATTGTGGGGTCGGACATGCGAGCCACACCGCCGTCCGCGCGAATGTCGGATGGCACGCGTTCCAGAGCCATAACAGCGCAAGCGCCCGCGTCCTCAGCGATCTTGGCATGCTCAGGAGTTACCACGTCCATGATGACTCCGCCCTTGAGCATCTGGGCCAGACCTGACTTGACTCTGAAAGTTCCAGTTTCTGTTCCGGTAGCAATCGCCATTGAGAGGGCCTCCGTTCGTAATACTGCGGCTTGTTATGTCACGATATTATACTCCTTGCAGTTTCGCTCTTACAACAGACACAGCGAGACTCAATCAGTAATCAGATTTCATGGTTCGCGCACATGGCAGGGCGTTGGTCATTCAAAGATTAGGAGGAAGCAAAATTGAGTGGAGTGAGTTATCTATCACACCAGCGAATACCAGTTGCTGAAAACTCTTGTGTTAGGAATTTTGCTCGATATTTATGGTGATGCGACGGACCATCCAAATTACGTGGAAGATTGTTGGTATTGGGATGTTTCGTTCGGTCCTGGTCGATCACTGATTATTGTTTATGACAACGGCGTAGGGTCTTCCACGCGCTATACGGTACCGCCTGCGCCTTGTTGGCATTGACAGAGGGTGCAATGTCGTGATTGATTACATCTGGCCTTGGTGTTACTGTTCACCTAATCCAAGATTTGGCGTGTTTCCGGTGACAGGTAATTCTACCCAAGAAATATTAGAACAGGGGATAGCAAGATAGACCGTTTCAGGGGTAACTTGTTGATTCAGTTTTCGATTACCAGTTTCTTCATAACGGCTGCCATCGCAGTGGTTGTCTCAGTGATCTTAAGCGCCAGACTCCGCGAAAATATTGAACTCATAGAAGATCACGAGGCCGCTATGATGGCAGGCACAATGATCTAAGCAGAGGACCCATTTCCAATTCCCAATCTCCGGGGCGAGGTGAGCAAGTTTCGTTGGCTGACTTTCGGCGCCGTTGGTGGCGGGTTTATCGTTCTTTATGGGGTCCTGCTCGCGATGGTCTGGAGAGCATCGAAGACGATCACTCAACAACAAGCGGTGAACGAAGAACACGCAACGCGACAATGC
>DCAW01000110.1:0-7389 GCA_002313895.1 Dehalococcoidia bacterium UBA1123 | reverse complement strand
ATGCAGCCTTTGAAAATTCGCGGGAATATCGCGAGCTAGTGGTTGGGCTGTCAGATATCGTAGCGCCGGATTAAAACAGCTTCAACCAACCGTCACGCAGATCGTTGAGATTTATCAGCGTTCGATCTCCCATGGCGATGGGAAAACAGCCAGGATCACGCCAGGTCAGAAGCATGCACAGAACCAAACCACTCGGCGAGCTTGTAGGCTATTTCGGCGTTTCCATCCAACTGAATGCGACCTCGTCGCGCCGAGCGTAGCACCGGCAATCTTCCCATGAGCACGAGTATGTAGTCGCTGACGCTGACTGCGAGAGTCACATCCGCATCGACTGAGGTCGAAGATTCCAGGGTGAACCCACCGGATTCCACAGAGAGGTCATAGCTATCCGAAGTGTTGAGACTGAATCGCACTCGGACTGGAGAATCCAGGCCATCTGCCTCTCGAAATGAAGTCCGCAGCCACTGTTCTAACCAGCCAATCAGAAACGGGATCGCTGAAGGGCTGAGCGACGCGTTACGGTCGAAGGCGTATTTCACATCCCATACATGGACGGCAAGCTCCAGCGTTCGATACTCGATGAGCCGAGCCACGCTTCGGACTCCGCTGACGTGCCATGCGTCGAAATCGTACTGATTAGATTCCAAGCCTACCAGCAGGCGGTTGAGGCGGAGGCATGAGGCGTTGAATTCGGGAAACATGTCTTCGTCGAACGCCGTGCGAAGCTCGATCAACTGCTCATCAGACTCTTCGGGCGTCAGTGGCCTGTAACCAGGCAGTGGCGCGGAGTTTCCTCGAATGGCGCGCTCAATGCTGAGAGTTGTGCGGCTGGCGTGGTCGATGAGGTGGGATATGACATCGCTCACCTTCCAGTTCTGGCAACCGCTGGCGAATCTCTCAGGGTCTCTCCAAACGTCGTCAGGTAGAGAGTGCAGGAACGCCGCTGTTTCGTTGGACAGGGCGCGAATGATGCCAATGTTTTCTTTGGCTCTGCTGGCGTCTGGCATCAGCGGGCGTTCCCGGAATTAACGGTGAATGGCATTGGCGCTAGTGACCTAGATGCCCTGGTCTGCGACGTAGGCGCACAGGTCGGCTGTTCGAGAGGAGTATCCCCACTCGTTGTCGTACCAACCCTGAACCTTGACCATTTTTTTACCCATCAACTTGGTCAGCTTGGCGTCGATGATGCAGCTATGGGGGTTGCCTCGGAAATCGGAGCTCACCAATTCCTCCTCGGTGTACTCCATGATCCCCTTGAGGTCGGTTTCAGCGGCAGTTTTGTACGCCTGGTTGACATCATCGACCGAGACAGGGGTGGCCAAATTGGCAACCAGATCTGTCATGGATACGGTGTCCGTGGGCACTCGAAGGGCCATGCCGTCCAATTTGCCAAGCAGGTCAGGTATTACGATGCCCACCGACTTTGCGGCGCCGGTGGACGTTGGCACGATGTTTTGGGCCGCTGAACGCGCCCTGCGCCGGTCGCGGTGCCAGCCGTCCAGAAGCTTCTGGTCGCCGGTGTAGGAGTGGACTGTGGTCATGAACGCGTGCTCGATTTTGAAGTTGTCGTGCAGCACCTTCGCCATCGTCGCGATGCAACCCGTAGTGCAAGAGGAGCCGGATATCACGTTGTGACGATCAGGGTTGTAGTCTTTTTCGTTGACTCCCAAAACCACGGTGACGTCCTCGTTCTTGGCGGGAGCGGTAATAATGACCTTTTTTGCTCCGCCCTCCAGATGCCCAGCCGCCTGTTGAGCATCGGTATAAACGCCTGATGAATCGACGACGATTTCGGCTCCCAGGTCGCCCCAGGGCAGGTCTGCGATATCCGAGGCGGACAGCATGCGAATTGTGGAGCCATCAACGATGATGCTGTCGCTGGTCGATTCCACCTCGCCCTGATACGCTCCGTAAGTGGTATCGTGCTTGAAAAGATGGGCGTAGTCTTCGGCGGCGACCCTGCGGTTGTTGATCCCTACCACCTCCAACTTGCCGCGATAATCCTGCTGGATGGCCCTCAGAAGCTGGCGCCCGGTGCGACCGAATCCGTTAATGCCGATCTTTGTTGACATGGGATGTTCCTCCCTGGTGATGTGGACGTTCGCGCCTGTTGAGCGGTCGCGAGTTATGGTCAGATTAGATACTTGTCAATTACCGACATACCGGCGTACTTTGCGTTCTCTCCGAGTTCATCCTCGATGCGAAGGAGGCGGTTGTATTTGGCAGTGCGTTCTCCTCGTGCTGGCGCGCCTGCCTTGATCTGTCCTGCCGATGTTCCGACCGCCAGATCGGCTATCGACGAATCCTCGGTTTCTCCGGAGCGGTGGCTTATGACAACTCCCCAGCCCGCATCCTGCGTCATGCGTATTGCCTCAAGCGTTCTGGTCACCGTCCCGATCTGGTTGAGTTTCACGAGCACGGCATTGGAGGTTCCGTCCTGAATGCCCTTTCGGATGAGCGTCGGATTGGTGGTATAGACGTCGTCCGCCACCAATTGGACTCTGGAGCCGAATCGCTCTGTCATCACGCCCCAAGATTCCCAATCATCCTCTCCGAGACCGTCCTCAATGGAGATCATTGGATACTCGTTCAACCAGGCGTCGTACACATCCAGAAGTCCGCCAGACGTGAGGGACATGGCAGGCCTTTTCAGAACATAACTGCCCTGGTCCGGGGAGAATTCCGAGGCCGCTACGTCCATACCCAAAAACACTTCAACTCCGGGCTTGTAGCCTGCGCTCTCGATGGCCCCTAGAGCTAACTCCACGGCGTCTTTGTTGGCCCCCAGGGATGGCGCGAAGCCGCCCTCGTCGCCTACGTTGGTGCTGAGACCTTTGTCGTGGATATTTTCTTTCAGGGTGTGGTAAATTTCCACACCTGCCTGGAGCGCTCGGCGGAAGGTGTCGAACCCGGCAGGTATGACCATGAACTCCTGGAAGTCAGTGGAGTTGTCGGCATGCCGTCCGCCGTTGATGATGTTGAACATTGGAACGGGCAGGGTCAACGGCCTTCCCTGGTTCAAATACTGATAAAGTGGCTGCTTTGCGCTCTGAGCGGCTGACCGGGCCAGGGCAAGAGACACTCCCAGAACGGCGTTGGCTCCCAGATTTTCCAGGAGGTCGGTGCCGTCCATCTGAATCATGAGGTTGTCGATTTCCTCTTGATTCGAGGCTTCGTGGCCCAGAATTTCGGGCGCAATTTTGTCGTGGACGTTGACTATGGCTTTGAGGACGCCACGGCCGAGGTAGCGATCTTCGCCGTCTCGAAGCTCCAGCGCTTCGTTGGCGCCGGTGGACGCTCCAGAAGGGACCAGGGCGCTGCCAACCGCGCCGTCAGATAGCAGAACGTCCACCTCGACGGTGGGGTTCCCTCGTGAGTCCAGTGCTTCCCGTGCTTTGATGTTTTCGATCTGTGCCAATTTGTTTGTGGCGCTCCTTCAAGCGTAGTTCGAGTATATCGGATGGCAGCGCCAGCCAATGAGAATTCGCACCTAAATCATAGCATTCCCGGATGAGCCGCGAAACTCTGGAATCGCCCGTGGCGAATCGGTTCTGATCCAGGATAATCTGAAACTCTTCATGGTTACTACAGCAAGACATTGCCAAGAAGGAATCCCGGTTTGATTTGCTCGTCCCGCCGCTTAGATCAAAATCAGTGCGAAGACGATGTTGGGCGTAAAATGTCGACTGGCTCAAACTCGTTTCACGAGAAGCCAAAAAGGCATGGATGTTGGGGTCAATCATCCGATACGCTAAATGCTCGGGCAGATAAAATTAAGCGTTGGCAAATAGCCTGAATTCAAAAACTTTATTACGGAATTGGCGATGGAAAAATACGGACTGATCGGTGATATGTCCTCCGCCGCTCTGGTAGGGACAGACGGTTCAATAGACTGGTGCTGTTTCCCCAGGTTTGACTCGCCCAGCGTGTTCGCCGCGATACTGGATGAGAGCGACGGCGGCAGCTTTCAAATTTGCCCCACTGACCTGGATTCGACCGCCCACCAGACGTACATCCCAGACACAAACGTCCTCTGCAATCGATTTTTTGCCTCCACCGGAGAGTTGATCGTCACTGATTTCATGCCTTTGTCGCAGGATGCTGATGCTCGGGCATCTGCGCCTCACGAGCTTCATCGAATCGTCCGTTGTGAGTCTGGAACAGTCGAAGTCAAGATGTCGTTTAGGCCGAGGCTGGATTATGCGAGAGGCGACACCACCGTCATTGCGATCAACAAGGGGGCTGTTGCAAAAGGAACCCGTCAGGTTTTGACTTTGTGCGCTGAAATGAATTTGGAGGTCGAAGAGGGCCAGGCAAATGTCACGTTTTCCCTGAGCGAGGGGGAAGAGTCGGTTTTTGTGTTGGCCTACGGTCATAAGCGTTCGCAAAAAAATGCGGCCTATCGGTCTGAACACCGACTGGAACAGACGCTGCATTACTGGCGCGCCGTTGCGCGAAGCGCTGATTACAATGGACTATGGCGAGACGAAGTGGTCCGATCCTTCCTGGTGTTGCACTTGATGATGTACCGGCGCACTGGAGCGATCATCGCGGCCCCGACCACCTCTTTGCCTGAAGGCATCGGAGGTTCCCGAAACTGGGACTACCGATACGCATGGCTTCGTGACTCCGCCTTCACCGTGGAGGTCTTGCTGCGTATGGGCGACGCTGTTGAAGGTTCCAGATACGTCCGCTGGCTGTTGAAACAGTGCAGGGTTGATAATCGCAAGACTCGGATTGTCTATGGCATCAGCCAGAACTCGTCACTGAAGGAGTACACGCTGGACCACCTCCGAGGATACCGAGATTCAAGGCCGATTCGGGTCGGTAACGGAGCCTCCCGTCACCTCCAAATGGACGTTTTCGGAGCGGTTATTCTGGCAATTCACACCCTGCATAGACTCCAGGGTTGGATAACCGATGAAGCATGGTCACTGGTTGTCAACTTCGCTCAGACCGTTTCTGCCAACTGGCGTCGCAAGGATCGAGGAGTCTGGGAGGTTCGTGGCGAGCCTCAACACTTCGTATACTCCAAGATAATGTGCTGGACGGCTATGGATCGGGCGGCATCTCTGGCGATGTCGCTGGGCAAGGCGCCTCTTGCCGCAGGATGGCGACGCACGGCCAACATCATTCATGCTGAGGTTATGGAGCGCGGCTGGAGCGAACGCAAGAGGGCATTCGTCCAGCGATATTACAGCGAAGACCTGGACGCCAGCCTGTTGATTGTGCCGTTTCTGAAGTTCCTAAAACCGGACGATCCGCGAGTCAAATCTAACCTCGAAGCCATCAGCCACGAACTGGCCGATGGCCCGTTTACGAGTCGCTATGTACCCGCGAGCACCGACGACGGTCTGGATGGCGAGGATGAGGGAACCTTCACGCTGTTGAGTTTCTGGCTCATCGGCAACCTCTTAGTCACAGGCCAGATAGAGAAGGCAGAAGAGCGATTCAAACAGATCATGGAGCACGCTAACCACGTAGGGTTGTTCTCCGAGATGATCGACCCTCTAACGGGAGGATTTCTAGGAAACTTCCCGCAGGCGTACAGCCATGTAGGCCTGATCCACACAGCGTTGAATCTGAATCGGGCCCTGACCGAAAACCCCGGAGGAGCCAACCTGATGGCCGCCGGTTAGGTCTATATTCTGATGGTCTGAGACGTCGAGTGGAATGTTGCAGCTACTCTCTCGCCTGTCGAACACTCCAAACGCGACACTCTATAATGTCATCAGATATAAAGACGCGTTGTTCAGGAGATTCATATGGTCGCCAATCGCGAGGCTCAGACGGTGTTAATAACCGGAGCGTCGGCCGGTATCGGCAAGATTACGTGCCTGTATCTGGCGGAAAAAGGATACAACGTAATCGGCACCAGCCGGGCGTCGTCTCGATTGGGCGACCTGTACTCCGAAGCTGACCAGCGAGGAGTGACCGTTCATGGGCTGGAGCTGGACATTAACAGCGACGCCGAGGTGCAACGCGTAATGCCTGAGGTGTTCAACCAGTTCGGGGAAATTCACGCTCTGGTCAACAACGCGGGATACGGATTGTGGGGCCCGTTAGAAATCGTGTCCATCGACGAGATGAAGACCCTGTTCGAGACAAACGTTTTCGCCGTGTTACGCATGACGCAGGTGGTGTTGCCGGCGATGATCGAGCGCAGGGCCGGGAAGATCGTCAACATAAGCTCGGTGCTTGGAAGGCTGGCGACCCCATTCAATGGGGCATATGCTTCCAGCAAATATGCTCTAGAGGGTCTGAGTGAGTCGATGAATCACGAGGTTTCGCCCTTCGGCGTCCATGTCGCCCTCGTCGAGCCGGGGCTGTTCGAGACCGAATTTCAGCGCAGCCAAGTCCGAGCGCAAAGAGCCGACGACCCCAATCTAGCATACGCTCCATACGTCCAGCGTTACAACGACCGACATCAGACCTTCGACAAGCTGGCGTCGGACCCAGTGAAAGTGGCAAAGGTCATCCACAAGATCATCAGGTCGCGGCGTCCGGCGCTGAGGCATCCGGTGGGTCTGGAGTCCCACGCAGGAATCATGGGGACTCGACTACTTCCCGGCCGGCTATTCCAATGGATGCTGGGCCGCGCCACCCTGAAGTAGCCTGTCTGCTAAACTGAGGACGGTCCAAGGTGGCCGGACGGCCGCTGTCTCAGCATTTGCTGAGAGAGAGGAAAGTCCGAGCTCCACCGGGCAAGATGCCCGCTAACAGCGGGGCGGGGTGACCCGACGGAAAGCGCCACAGAAAAATACCGCCTGCCTAGGTAGGTAAGGGTGAAAAGGCGAGGTAAGAGCTCACCGCCCTGGTGGTGACATCAGGGGCCAGGCAAGCCCCATCTGGAGCAAGGCCTAATAGGGGGACAAGGTTCGGCCCGGACCGTCCCCGGGTTGGCCGCTGGAGCCTGTCGGCAACGACAGGCCTAGATAGATGGTCGTCGTCCGCTCGACGCGGAACACAGAACTCGGCTTACAGGCCACCTTGGCCCTTCTTAATCGGCGCGCCTCCTGCTGGTTGCCCCCCTCCCCCCGATTGCTGAACATCTGGACTTTTTGCGGATCTTCGCGGATGTATATGGAGAGTGAACGCAAAACAGGCACCTAGACGATACAAAAGCATTTGACCCGTGGATGCAGGGAGTATTAGACTTTATAAGTCCACCGTCGCCAGACGACGGTGCCAGCATAAACGTCCAGCATGTCATTGCATGCGAAACGCAGGAGCGTAGCTCAGTCTGGCTAGAGCATCGGTCTCCAAAACCGAGGGTCGCGGGTTCGAATCCTGCCGCTCCTGCCAACATTCCGTGCCTAGGAACGACCTGATCTCACCATCAAGGTCGTTCCCTTTGCGATTTTTACAGCAGCCCGATGAACCCTATGG
>DCAW01000126.1 GCA_002313895.1 Dehalococcoidia bacterium UBA1123 | reverse complement strand
CATAATAACGACTCACTGCGAACCAATGAAGCGAAAAATGGGTCTTAATAAAGCGAAATTGTGTGGCGCGCGTTCTTGTTATTGTCGGCTGAAAACACTTAAACGATGGGTCTGAGTCAAACGAACCGGACCCCGAGACTGGTCTAAAGAAAAATGCGTGCACCGTTGGAGCGTGTGACGACAAATAACTCGGTGCGGAATAAGAGCTTGCTTTACTGCTTAAAGCATGTGGCATAACATACGTCTGTCGCACCAAAAAAGATTTTTCACGGAGGGGTGATGAAATTCGCAAGTCGAGTAGAGAAGATACCGCCGTACCTGTTCGTCGAAATTAGCCGCAAGATCGCTGCTAAAAGAGCCGAAGGGATCGAAGTCATAGACTTTGGTATCGGCGACCCGGACCTTGCGACTCCGGAATCCGTCATCGACGCGCTTAAAATCGCCGCCGTCAATGTGCCGAATCACCGGTATCCAGAGACCGAAGGCATGCCCGACTTTAGGCGAGCGGTCGCGAATTGGTATCATCGGCGGTTTGGGATCACCGTGGACGCCGATTCAGAAGTCATTTCGTTGATTGGAGCCAAGGAGGGGATTGGGCACGCCGCTCTTTGTTTCATCGAGCCTGGGGACATTGCTTTGGTGCCTGATCCAGGTTACCCGGTGTACTCTGTTGGAACGTGGTTTGCGGGCGGCGAATGCCACTGGATGCCGTTGTTAGAGGAGAACGGGTGGTTGCCTGACCTTGACTCGATTCCAATAGAGGTGGCTAGACGGGCTAAAGTGATGTGGCTAAACTACCCGAATAACCCGACCGGAGCCATCGCCGACCTTGGCTATTTTGAGAAGGTTGTAGAATTTGCCAAAAAATTTGAGATTGCAGTGATGCATGACGCCTGTTACACCGACGTGGTGTACGATGGCTACAGGCACCCAAGCTTTCTCGAAACTCCAGGAGCCTTGGACGTTGGAGTCGAGTTTCACTCGCTGTCCAAGACCTACAATATGACGGGGTGGCGAATTGGGATGGCCGTCGGGAACGCGGACATGATTAGAGCGTTGTTGATCGTCAAGTCAAACTTGGACTCGGGCGTGCCTCAGGCGATCCAGAAGATGGGTATTGAAGCCCTTAATACCACCGACGATTGGATTGATGAACGGAACGCGATTTACAAGCGCCGCAGAGACAAAGTGCTAAAAGCGTTGAAATCCATTGGTCTGCATGTCGATCCGCCCAAAGCCAGCTTATACATTTGGGCCAGAATTCCTGAGGGCTATACGTCGGCATCCCTCACTGAAAAACTGCTGGAGGAAGGCAACATTGTTGTAACTCCGGGTAGTGGTTATGGACAGTATGGCGAGGGGTACATTCGGCTGTCATTGACCATCGCAGACGATCTACTCGAAAAAGGGCTTGAGCAGATGGCAGGCTTGAGGATCTGAGGCGAACGCAAAATAAGGAGATCACGATTCCGAGGAAATTAAAGCGGACAGCCAAGCGCAAAGAGCGCGCGTATCTTGTGGGTGTTCAGTTGAAGCGCCGCGGTTCGCGGTGGCGTATCCAGGACTCACTGGCAGAGCTTGGCGAGCTGGCCGTCAGCGCGCGCGCTCAAGTGATCGGCTCGACGTTCCAACGGATCGAAAAACCGACCAACATATATGTTGGCAAAGGCAAACTCGAAGCGTTGAATGAGCTGGCGCAGGCTGGTCGATTCGATACGCTGATTTGCGATGACGAACTTACCCCCACGCAACAGCACAACCTCGAGAATGCTCTGGGAGACGTCAAAGTCATAGATCGGACGGCGTTGATCCTCGATGTATTCGCCAGTCGTGCCCAGACGAAAGAGGGCCGGCTCCAGGTCGAACTCGCTCAGCATGAGTATCTGTTGCCTCGGCTCGCTGGCCAGTGGTCCCATCTGGAGCGCCTTGGCGGCGGAATCGGCACCCGGGGTCCTGGCGAGACCCAGATCGAGACCGACCGCCGCCTGGTTCGAGATCGGATTCAGCGACTGAAACGGTCCCTGGAAGACGTGCGACGGCATCGGAGGCTCCACAGAGCGCGCCGAAACGCCAACCAGATGCCTGTGGCTTCACTTGTCGGCTACACGAACGCTGGCAAGAGCACACTATTGAACACTCTGACCCGCGCCGGTGTGCGCGCCGAAGACCGTTTGTTCTCCACGCTCGATCCCATTACACGGAGGATCATGCTGCCATCAGGGACACGGGCGTTGGTCAGCGACACTGTCGGATTCATTCACAAGCTGCCACCGACTGTTGTTGCGGCCTTCCGTGCGACTCTGGAGGAGATCGAAGAGTCTACTGTGATTCTCCAGGTAGTGGATGTAAGTCACCGCAACGCAAAAGAGCATGTTCGGGTGGTGGAAGATATTCTGAAAGAAATGCGCTTGGTGGACATTCCACGCATATTGGTCCTGAACAAGGTTGACCTTCTTCCAGATGACTCCGATCCAGTCGAGATCGCTGAAGAGATTTCGTCTGGATATCCTGGCCCGTATGTGTTGATGTCCGCCACGACGGGACTCGGCGGATTGGGACTGTTAAACACTGTGGATGAAACCTTGGCTGATATTGCCAACAGAGTGCCGGCTTCGACAGTGTAGGGAATTTGCGACGATACTGTCCGAAGTTTCGGACTAGACGATTCTCGCAAGTGGTTCGCACTATAAATGTTATGTAAACTAAAGCGTTGTCGAAACACACCCGGCTGAGGTGGTTGACATAACATTTAATGGTTATCCTCGATTCGCGCCGACGACTCTTGTGATGGTTGTGCAACCCGCGCCACGAGTTTGATCGCTCCGACGTCGACGAGTGCCGTCAGGATTCCTAGCGTCGTCTCATCCAAGTTTTCCGGCTCCAGGTCCACCAGTCTTAATCCTGTCGCAAGTCCTGAAGATCGCTCCGACGATGACTCAACCAACACGACCTTCTTGCCGAACTGGAAAGTAGCTGCGCCGAGAAAAAGCCAGATCTTTCGTTCTCTCTCAACATCCTGTGTATCGAGGTCCGGGTCCATGTCCGACGCCACCAAGATTCCTGAATTGCAGGCCTGCATCGCTTCCATGACATTTGCCGAGAGTGACAACGATGGCCCTTCGGCGCCCAAATCGCCTCCAAGAATTTCCAGCCCCAAGTTTTCCAACCGATCAACGACGTGATCCACAATGCCTGAGCGATTGAAAAAACCAATAAACACGCGCGGGACGGACTCAATTCTATGCAATTCAACTGGGTCGTGACGATGCGGGTTAGAATTTTCTGATTTTGAGAAGTTTGGCGAATGCGAATCGGATGGATTTTCGGTGATGTCGCGGTCGACCAGTTCAATAATCAGTTGCTGGTTATCGCGTTTTATTATTCCTGAAAATAGGCCGTTGGCGATGATCGTGCGGAGGCATTCGGACGCCAAGTCCGGGTGGACGCTCAACTCTCGAATCAGCATGTTTCTCGCGTAAACTTCTTCTGGTATCCGTTTGCCATTCAACAGACGATAGAAATCCCGGAATTTGTCGGGCTGAATTGAAGCGTGCACAAGCGACGCACCAGCTTCGCTTGAGTCCTGTGGAACGACACATTGTTGACCCAATGTGGTTAAAGAGATATTCTCGTCGTTGTAACCACCGATAATCAGGTTGTATTTGGCGGACGATGTTAACTTCATCCTGAAACTCGAGCTAGACGCGGTCGTGCCAAGCGCAGACGCGAGAAGTTCACGAGCCATTGGCAGGCCTGAATTTGCGTCTTGGATGGTCCTGGCGATGGGCAGCACGTCTTCGAGAGTGTGGGTCGGAAACGGTCTGTTGATCCGAACTCTTTTTCGGGATCGTTCTTGATTCATTATCATCCCACATCCGTTGGTTGCGGCCAGTTGCGTTAACAAACGGATTTCCTTTTTGTGACCCTGAAATTTGGCTCAGGGCGACTCAATGTGTCAAAGCGTTGCCGATGAGTTAGGTCCTAAAATAATTTCCCGAAGAACGACGTGGCCTTTGGATATCCTATTATCGATCATGAATGTGTATTTGTCCATGTATGTCCA
>DCAW01000135.1:12999-29659 GCA_002313895.1 Dehalococcoidia bacterium UBA1123 | reverse complement strand
AGATCGTCGGCACGACCACTCAGGGCCGGCGCGACAAGTTCTACATGGCGACAAAAGTCAGGACCGAGGGCAAGGAAGCTGGCGAGGCTCAGATCGCGCGGTCCATCGAGTTGTTCCAGACCGACCATATAGACCTGTATCAGATTCACGCCATGATCGATTGGAAGACCCATCTTCCGACCCTTGAAGCGCTGAAGGCCGAAGCCAAGATCGGAATGATCGGAGTTACCGCGATGGTCGACGAGGCTTATCCTGAAATCGTGGGACTTATGAAGACGGAACGCATCGAGACGGTTCAGATTCCCTACAACGTCAAGGACCGAGAGGTTGAGAAGGAACTGCTACCCACGGTTGAGGAACTCGGAACCGGAGTCCTGGTCATGGAGCCTCTGAAGAAGGGGCGTTATGTCAAAGACCCTAAGTCCCAGCCCGATCTGACTCCCCTTGCTGAATACGGCATCGAGACCTGGGCGCAGGCGCTGTAGTCGTGGGTGCTGTCAGTCCCGACCGTCAGCACGACGATTACCGCCACGTCTCGCCCTGAGCGAATCAACGAAAACGCTGAGGCTGGGACGCGTGACAGTCTACCTCAGGAGCCTCGTGATTACGTCCGCGAGGAGACTGAGCGCTGCTGGTAATAGTGCGCGTTGATTATTCAACGTATCGTGTAAACTATGAGCGGAGGTGATTTATGCTTCAGACTTATGAAGCCCTCGTTGACAAAGATGGAAATCTGCGACTTCTAGAGTCTGTTCGGTTACCAGCCGATCGCCGAGCGCTCGTTGTAATGCTAGATGAAAAACCCACCGGCGGACATTCAGAGACGGCGTTGCTAAGTGAGCAATCGCTAGCTGAGGATTGGAATCGCCCGGAAGAGGATGAAGCGTGGTCTCACCTTCAGCAGGCGTAGTTGTCTTGGTGCCGTTTCCCTTTTCCGATCTGTCTCAATCTAAGCTCAGACCCGCAGTTGCTTTAGCAGGTGTCGGGCGAGGCGATTGGATCCTGTTCCAGGTTACGAGGAATCTATATGGAGATAATCTAGCTATCACGTTAGATAATGTTAGTTTCGCCACCGGTTCGCTCCATCTGACGAGTTACGCATGGCCAGGCAAATTGTTCACTGCCAACCGCGACCTCATAGTAAGAGAAGTCGGCACTCTCAAGGATTCATCGCTCAATATGATTATTGACGGAGTTATGAACATATTGCGTTCTGGCAATACACCTTGAATATCGGAGTTCGCTCAAATAATGACAATGACTACCACCCCATACGGCTCGTGGAAATCGCCGATAACCACAGACCTCATTGTTGCCGACTCGGTTAGTCTTGGGCAGATCGAGCTTGATGGTGATGACATCTACTGGGTCGAGATGCGGCCACAGGAAGGCGCTCGTAACATCGTTGTTAGGCGCACGCCCGACGGCACGACTACCGATATTACGCCCACGCTCTTCAACGTCCGCACTCGGGTTCACGAGTACGGTGGCGCGTGTTTCGCGGTGTCTGACGGTGTGGTGATGTTCTCCAACTTCGCTGACCAGCGCGTGTACCGTCAGGACTCCGGCGGCGAGCCTCGGCCTCTGACTCCAGAGGTTGACCTGCGGTACGGCGACGGCGTGATTGACCGGCGCCGAAACCTGATGTTCTGTGTTCGCGAAGACCACACGGTTGAAGGTCGCGAGGCAGTCAACACGATCGTCAGTCTGGACATCGAGAATGGTGGCGAAGGAACGGTTCTGGCTTCGGGCAACGATTTCTACTCCTCGCCAGCCCTGAGCGTTGACGGGACAAAGCTAGCGTGGCTCACCTGGAACCATCCCCACATGCCGTGGGATGGCACAGAACTTTGGACTGCCGAAGTTAACGACGATGGCTCTCTGGGGAACGCTCAGATGGTCGCTGGAGGCGACGAAGACTCCATATTTCAGCCGGAATGGTCTCCCGACGGAACGCTGTATTTCGTATCGGATCGCACCGGATGGTGGAATCTTTACAGACTAACCGAAGACGGCCCGAAGCATCTTGTGGCGATGGACGCTGAGTTTGCCGCGCCCGCGTGGTCGCTGGGGACACGCACTTATGCTTTCGAGTCCGATAACCGCATCGTTTGTCAGTACGTCCAGCAAGGGATATGGCACGTCGGCAGCCTGAACACCGCCACGCTGGAGTTCCGGACCATTGAAACTCCGTACACCGAGATGGGCAGAGGCGACATCAAGGCGTCGGAAGGTCGTGCTGTGTTTGAGGCTGGTTCCTCCACCGCTCCGACAGTCATAGTCGAGCTTGACGTTAACACGGGCAACATCGAGATCGTCAAATCTTCAGGAGAGATAGGCGTTGACGCAGGCTACCTCTCCAGCCCCGAAGCCATCGAGTACCCGACTACGGACGGCCTGACGGCCTATGCCTTCTATTATCCCGCCCAAAACAGCGATCATGAAGGCCCGGCAGATGAAAGGCCCCCTCTGCTGGTCGTCAGCCACGGAGGGCCGACCGGCGCGGCGGGAACGTCGTTCAGCATGTCCTACCAGTTCTGGACCAGTCGAGGAATCGCGGTGCTGGATGTCAACTACGGCGGCAGCACAGGCTACGGGACCGAGTACCGGCGCAAGCTCAATGGTCAGTGGGGAATTGTCGATATTGACGACTGCGTGAACGGGGCGGAGTATCTGGTGGAACGAGGGGACGTGGACGGCGATAGGCTCATGATCCGAGGAGGCAGCGCGGGCGGGTACACGACCCTGGCGGCGTTGACCTTCCGAGACGTGTTCAAAGTCGGAGCGAGTTACTACGGAGTCAGCGATCTTGAAGGGCTCGCCACCGAGACGCACAAGTTCGAGTCTCGCTATCTGGATTCGGTGGTTGGCCCGTACCCGGAGCGCATCGACCTGTACACCGAGCGCTCGCCTATACATCACACAGAACTGCTGTCGTGTCCGATAATCCTGCTCCAGGGTCTTGAGGACAAGGTGGTCTTGCCAAATCAGGCAGAGGTGATGGTCGATGCGCTGAGGAACAAGGGTCTGCCCGTGGCTTACTTGCCTTTCGAGGGCGAACAGCACGGCTTCCGCAAGGCCGAGAATATCAAGCGCGCTCTGGAGGCTGAGCTATACTTCTACTCTCGCATCCTGGGATTCGATCTAGTCGAGCCTGTGGAACCGGTGGATATCGAGAATCTTTAGCTAAGTGTCTTGTCGGGCATAAAACATCACGTCTTCAATTTGGCAGAGGTGTTGGAAGAGGAGTATGGCTTGTTAGCAGGAGCACGAATACGTTTCTACCATCCCGACGATTACACTCAGGCCAAAGCGCTCGAAGCTCGCGTACAGCCGTATCGTCCGGGTGACGAGGCCGCCGTAGAAGCGATGTTTGAGCGAGCGCGACGTGCGAAAGAATTTGGGGGCAGGTGGACTCCGCAGCGTTCTTCGGAACCTGACCCAGAATCTGTGGAATATGCTGCAGAGGCGTACTTGGCATATTGGGTAGCAGTGCAGTCGCCGGACGTTGGTGTAGAGCGCGCGGTCGGTCTAGTAGGAGTAGATCGTGTTGATGCAGACCCGACGCGGCGCCTCTAGCTCAGGAATGGCGCCGACAGGAAATCGCGGAATTGCGATTTCTACGTGTCGCTCCGGAACTATGGCGACAACAGGGGATAGGAAAACAGTTGAGCCAAACGGCCATCGCGTGGTGCCGTGATCATGGAATGCGTAGTCTGATTTTGAACATAACCTCGCCTCAAATACCTGCTCTCGGTCTTTATTTTGATCTTGGTTTCATGGAAGCGGGCCGCTATTTCAAGGGAATGTTCGAGATGGTTCTGCTTGAACTCGAACTATAATTTGATTTGTAATTCCCTTAAATGATAGGGATCATTGATGGCTTGTTTTCCACGTGTAGCGGAATGTGTCCCACTCCACTTTGCGAGATAGGTGGTGCGCACAGATGCAAACATACTAACCGGGCGCAGCACAACTGGCATTGCTTGAGACTAACATCATCTGCCAGGCTAAGTTCTTGCGCGGCGCTTGAATACAGGTGAGAAGCGCAGGCCTTGTGTTAACATAATTTCGTCAAACCCTACACGAACTTATTTACCCGTATCCAGGGAGGAAAGATGGCAACCGCGACCAACGATTACAAAGTAGTCGGCACAAGGCCTGTCAGGCACGACGGTATCGACAAGGTGACAGGCCGTGCTGTGTACGGCGCCGACATGAATCTGCCAGGAATGCTCTATGCCAAGGTGCTTCGAAGCCCACATGCTCACGCGCGCATAAAGTCCATAGACATTTCAAGAGCCGAGGCCCACCCTGAGGTCAGGGCCATCGTGACCAGCACAGACCTACCTGATACTCCGCCCACCGGCCCCGCCGCCGTGTTGGGACATATGCCTTCAGAGAATCTTCTGGCCAGAGACAAAGTTCTGTACAAAGGCCATCCGATTGCCGCCATCGCCGCGTCCAACGCCCATGTCGCTGAGAGCCTGCTCTCTTTGATTGACGTGGAGTACGAGGTTCTTCCGGCGTACACCAACGCCACAGACTCGATGGCAGAGGACGCTGTGCCTCTCCACGATTCTTGGCCCGATAATCCCGAACTGCCCGGTGGCCGCAACGTGGCGTCGCATACTCGCTACGTCTTGGGCGATGCGGACGCTGGATTCGAGCAGGCAGACCAGGTTTTCGAGCGAAAGTACACCACCAAGTCGGTCCATCAGGGGTACATTGAGCCTCAAAACGCCACCGCATGGTGGGCGCCCGGTGACAGGTTGACCGTGTGGTGTTCCAGCCAGGGTCATTTTGGACTCCGAGATGTGACGGCCAAAACTCTGGGTGTTGACGTCTCACAGGTCAAGGTGGTGCCTTTGGAGATCGGTGGTGGGTTCGGCGGCAAGCTGCCACCGTACCTGGAGCCATTGGCTGCACTGTTGTCACGTAAGACTGGACACCCCGTCAAGGCCGTGATGGATCGCACCGAGGTTTTGTTGGCAACTGGCCCCACGTCTGGCGCAGACATTCGTATCAAGATCGGCGTTACCAACGAAGGTCGGATCACCGCTGCGTCTTGTTGGTTCGCCTTCGAGGCCGGAGCCTTCCCCGGCGCTCCAGTGTCGGGAGCGGCCTCTGCGGTCTTCTCTCCCTACATGATCGAGAACGTGCTCGTGGATGGCTACGATGTGGTGGACAATAAACCCCGCACTCAGGCGTACCGCGCCCCCGGCGCGCCCATGGTGATGTACTGCACCGAATCGCTGATTGACGAGATCGCCGAGGAACTGGGCATAGAGGCCATGGACCTCCGACTGCTGAACGCCGCCACCCAAGGCACTCGGCGCGCTGACGGCGTGGTAAACGGGCCTATCGGAGCCGAGGAGGTCATGCACGCTGTCAAGGAACATCCGCACTATAACGCTCCCATTGTGCAGGTTGAAGGCAAGCTTCGAGGTCGGGGCGTCGGAATGGGTTTCTGCAGGAACAACGCAGGCCCATCTTGCGTCGTCGCCAACGTGCTGTCCAATGGCAGGGTAAGCTTGGTGGAAGGCTCCGTGGACATCGGAGGCTCTCGCACGGCAGTCGCCCAGATGTTCGCCGAGGTGCTGGGCCTTGCTATAGAGGACGTCATCCCGCAAGTTGCCGACACCGACACCATTGGATTCACCTCCAACACGGGCGGCAGTGGCGTTGCCTTCAAGACCGGATGGGCCGCCCACGAGGCCGCCCAGGACGTCAAGAGGCAGTTGATTGAACGCGCCTCGCTGATCTGGGATACAACCGTTGACCAGATCGAGTACGTTGACGGCGCGGTCCAGCACAAGTCTGACAACGAACTGAGAATGACATTCCAGGAAATCTCGGGCCAGCTTGCTTCGACCGGAGGCCCAGTGGTCGGCAGAGCGAATCTGAACCCCTCAGGCGCTGCGGGTTCCTACACGGCGAACATTATCGACATCGAGCTTGACCCCGACACCGGCAAGATCGATGTCCTGAGAGTCACCGCCATACAGGATGTTGGAACCGCCATCCACCCCGACTATGTGGAAGGTCAGATGCAGGGCGGCGCTGCTCAGGGCATCGGCTGGGCGTTGAACGAAGAGTATTACATGGGTGAAGACGGCAGCATGCAGAACACCAGCCTGCTGGACTACCGCATGCCCACAACTCTCGACCTGCCGATGATTGATCCAATAATGGTAGAGAAGCCCAATCCCAGCCACCCCTTCGGAGTCAAAGGCGTGGGCGAGGCCAACATCGCGCCTCCTCTGGGAGCGCTGTCGAACGCGGTCCACGACGCCACGGGCGTTCGCATGCGTAACCTCCCGATGAACCCCGCCTCCGTGCTGAAGGCTCTTCAAGAGAAGAAGTAATCAGTCAGTCGATTAGGTGAATTAGAACGATGTGAATTGGGGAGGCGTTAAAGCCTCCCCAATCTCGTTTACGAGTGGGTCAAAAGGGGCTAGCCGATGGCTGACTGCTGAAAGCTGAAAAGCTCGCCGATTCCCTTCTCAGCGAGACCAAGAAGTTCGTCTAACTGACCGCGAGAGAAAGGGCGCTCCTCGGCGGTTCCTTGGACTTCGACGAACTCGCCTGCGTCGGTCATGACGATATTGGCGTCAGTCTCGGCGCGGAAATCCTCTTCGTAGCAAAGGTCCAGTAGGACCACTCCATCGACGATTCCAACACTGGTGGCGGCGACTGCCGCTCTCAGTGGGAGTTCGTCCAGAGAGCCTTCTTTCTGTAACCCAGACAACGCCTGATGCAAAGCGACGTACGCTCCGGTGATCGCGGCAGTGCGAGTTCCGCCATCGGCCTGAATGACGTCGCAGTCGATTGTGAGGGTGCGCTCTCCCAGACGTTCCATGTCCACGACCGCCCGGAGCGAGCGCCCGATGAGTCGTTGAATCTCGTGAGTGCGTCCGCGAGTCCGGCTCTCTCGGTTCGTGCGGGTGTTGGTGGAGCGCGGAAGCATCGCGTACTCGGCAGTTATCCATCCCTTGCCCCGGCCTCTCAGAAATGGCGGGACCCTGTTCTCGACACTAACCGCGCAAAGCACACGGGTCTTGCCCGTAGAGATCATCACCGAGCCTTCGGCAAACTCTTGTACGCCAGTCTCTATGGTCACTGGCCTTAGCTGATCCTGGTCTCGTCTGTCGATTCTGGTCACAGGCGGTTACCCTCTTTCTTGATGGCGCTTCAATGGACTGCGGGAGTATAGCACACAACCCCAGATTGCCTGACAACCTGATTCATCGCTACACTATCTGAACCGATATCGCCCAAATCTGAAACCTGACGGCTGATAGCTGACAGCTTGCGAAGGAACCCACCTTGACCTCCACAGACCAGCCCCAGGTAGACACCAGCGGATTCAACACCAACTCTGGTCCGTCGGGACTGAAGATCACGGACATGCGAATTGCCGTCGTGGGTCACGGAGGCTGGCGTTGGCCTATAATTAAGCTATACACGAACCAGGGCATTGTGGGCCTCGGCGAGGTTCGGGATGGAGCCAGCGCCCGCTATGCCCTGATGCTCAAGAGCCGCCTTTTGGGAGACAACCCCTGCGACATTGACCGGCTGTTCCGCAAGATCACTCAGTTTGGAGGCGACGGCAGGCTGGGCGGCGGCGTTTGCGGCGTTGAGATGGCGCTAATGGACCTTGCGGGCAAGGCGTGGGGCGTCCCGTGCTATATGCTGGCTGGCGGAAAATATCGCGACCGGGTGAAGGCCTACGCCGACACCCCGACCCGGCCCGATCCAGAGGAGATGGGCAAAGCGCTCAAGGGTCGAATGGAGATGGGCTTCGAGTACCTGAAGATGGACATCGGGGTGCAGATCGCCAACCGTCACGCAGGGGGCGTCGTCAGCGGATCGGGTATCGCAGAGTCGCAGACACTAATGCACCCGTTTACCGGCATCCAGGTCACCGATTACGGCATCGATAAGATGTGCGACTATGTGGCGACGGTCCGGGACATCGTGGGCTATGAAGTCCCCATCGCATCGGACCACTTCGGCCACATGGGCGTCGAGAGCTGCATCAGAATCGGCAAGGCTCTCGATAAATTCACCCTGGCATGGTACGAGGATATGATTCCCTGGCAGTTCGTTGACCAATGGCAGAGGCTCAAGGCATCGGTTGACACTCCGGTCTGCACCGGAGAAGATATCTACCTCAAAAAGGGATTCGAGCCGTTGATTGAAGGCCGGGCAGTGTCGATCATCCATCCTGATCTAGCGACCTCCGGCGGAATCCTGGAGACCAAGCGCATTGCAGACTACGCCTACGAGGCTGGAATCGCCGTCGCTTTGCATCAGGCAGGCTCTCCGGTGGTCGCGATGGCGAACGTCCACTGCGCCGCCGCGATTGAGAATTTTATCGCATTGGAGATGCACTCAACGGACATCCCCTGGTGGGATGATCTGGTGACAGGCCTGGGCGGGAAGATGGTTCAGGGCGGCCACGTCAACGTCCCTGACGCTCCAGGTCTGGGCATCGAACTCAATGAAGAAGCCATCGAAGAACACCTTGCCAGAGATTCAGAACGATTCGCCATCTACCCACGGGGACTTTTCGAGCCAACTGACGAATGGAATGCCCTGGACGCCCACGACCGGGTATGGAGCTAAAGCGATGCACCAGCGAGACGCCAGAGCCGTCGAGAAAGCCCTGCGGGCCAAGACCGTTGTCGCCATCATGATAAAGGCCCACGCTCGCGGCCCCGAAGACGTCATCAACACTGTCAAGACCATCCACGAGTTCGGCTACGTCCCGGAGGTCACATATCGCATCGACCAGGGCATCATACGCGAGGCCATGACCGACATAAACGCCATGCGAGACCACTACACCGACGACCCCTTGCTGGTGGGAATTGGCAGCGTCACCACCCACGATGAGATGGCCCAGGCTATCGACATGGGCTTCGACATGGTGGTTTCTCCGGACAACGCCTTCGAGGGATATGGCAAGAAGATCGACTTTGCGAAAGTCGCACGAGAAGCCAACGTGTTCAGCGCTCCGGGAGCCATGACCCCCGCCGAGTTCCGGTACTTCCTGGAGGGCGAGGACGGCATCACGCCCGACGCCATCAAGATATTTCCGGCGTCGGTCTATGGCCCCGAAGGCCTGGGCCGGATGCTCGACCCCTACGACCGCGACACACACCAGGGAATCATCGTCATACCCACGGGCGGGGTGAACGCCGACAACGGCCCGTTGTACCAGCGACATATCGGAGCCAGGGGATTCGACACGGCGTTAGCAATGTCTGATCCGTTGAGCCTCGTTATTCATGAAGGCAAGATCGGAGACTTGGACACAGTCCGCCGTTCGTTGGAGCAGTTCAGGCAGGCTTTTAAGCCATACACAATTGGTTGAACATCTGGAGACATTGTTAAACTCGGCACCACCAGTTCGAGGAGCCACGTGTCTCCATGTTTTGTCCAAAATGCGGCCACGAAAAACCCCAAGGCGCAAGGTCGTGTGATTTCTGCGACCAGGATTTGAATACACCGTCAGATTCGACTATAACCGACGTTGTCCGATCTTCGGGCTTCGTAGGTCGACAGCGCGAGCTGGGCGAACTGACCTCGGCCTTGGGAGATGCGATATCCGGTCACGACAGGCAGGTCTTGCTTGGAGGCGACCCTGGCATCAGCAAGACCTGCATTGTTCAAGAGTTTGCCGCAATCGCCGATGCTCGACGCGCAGATGTCTTTTGGGGGCATTGCTACGAGGGCGAGGGTGCGCCTCCCTACTAGCCGTGGCTTCAGATACTCCGCTCTTGTGTCGCTGAGCCAGACGCCGAACGCTTCGAAGCGGCGATGGGTTCCGACGCTGAGGCCATCGGCGAGATCGTACCCGAGCTTCGCTCCAAGTTTCCGAATCTAGGAGTCCCGCCGACCTTCGACCCAGGCTCTGCGCGTTTTCGTCTATTTGACTCGATCACGACCTATTTGAAAAATGCCTCAAACGACAGGACGATTGTCCTCATGCTCGAAGACCTGCACTGGGCCGACGCCTCGTCGCTGGCATTGTTGGAACATATCGTAGGCGACATGGCTGAGTCGAACCTATTGATTGTTGGCACTTATCGCGATAACGAAGTGTCACTCGACCATCCACTATCCCGAACCCTGGGAAACGTTGTTCGGCACGATGGCTTTCAGAGGCTGGATATCGGCGGCTTGACCCTGGGCGATGTGGGTGAATTGGTCACTCTGTCGGTTGGGAGCGACATGCCACGAGACATAGTGGAACAGGTGCATCGCATGATCGAGGGCAACGCGCTGTTCGTTGGCGAACTCCTCAAGTTACTGGACGCCAACGGGCCGGGCGAGACTCACGCGTGGCAGTTCGCCAACCCCCTAGGGAATCAGAGGGGTCATAAGCAGACGCTTAGATGGGTTGTCAGACGAATGCAATCAGGCGTTGACGGTCGCGTCGGTGATCGGCAGGGAGTTCGACTTCGATCTGCTTGCCCGAATGACCGACAACTCGGACGATGACCTGTCGGACATTGTGGACGAGGCCGTAATTGCCCACGTGATCGAGGACATGACTGCGGCGATTGAGCTATACCGGTTCACTCACGCGCTGATCCAGCAGACGCTTTATGAAAAGCAGACATCGAGTCGCAGGGCAAGATTGCCCCCACGTATAGGCGAAACGCTGGAGGACATTTACCGCGACGGCCTCGAAGCGCGCGCATCCGAGCTTGTCGGTCATTTCTCCAAATCGTCGAGACGCTAGGACTCTGAGAAGGCGTTGCGATAGGGGAGGCTGGCGGCGAATCAAGCCGCTTCAGTGTACGCCAATGGTGAGGCGGTAAACTATCTGGAACAGTGCATAATCGTTCAAAAACCCTCGATCCTCACGATGATGAGACGAGGTGCGACCCGCTCATCGCGCTGGGCGAGGCGTTAATCGATGGCGCTGAATCTCGGCGGGCGTTCGCGGATATTGCTCCCGAAGCGTTCACGCTGGCTGAAGCGCGGAATGACAGTGACCGGGCGTTTCGGTGTTGCCGCAAAGCAATTAATGGGATCATTTCATTCGGAGCATTCACCGGTTTATCGATGCCAAAGTTTCGTGAGTGGGCTGAACGCGCAGATAGGCACGCTGAACCAGAGACGACTGATCGCATCGAAGCCGACCTTGCGATGGCTGGCACGAAATTTGTTAGCTGTGACTACCCGGAAACCTGGCGCCTGTTGAATCGGGCTTTGCGACTGGCGCGCCAGTTGGATGAACCCGAATACGTTGTGAGGTGTAACTTTACGTTCATGGGTTGGACGTAGCCTCCTCATTATCAGCAAGAAATGTGGAACATTGCGAGAGAGGGCGCGGACTCGCCGATTAATCTGTTCTGACGTCGAGGTTACCCTGATTCATCGAAATCAGGACGCCGTTGGTTTGTCGGGCATATTTGTTACTGCCATTTCACAGACAAGCACAATGCGCTGATATTCACAATTCGTAATATATTACCATTCGCCCAACCCGCCCGATTTTCGTTCTCTCTTTCGAAATGGGAAATTCGTCCAATGGCACGCCTCCTCGAACACGGCAAAATACAGACATCGAACGCAAAAGAACAAAAACAATCGAGGAGACGTTCAAATGGCAACGAAAGCAATCAACGCAGACATCGGTTCAGAAGTCAAAGAGAACAAAGGATCAGCCTGGGGGCCGTTCATAGATCTTTTAACATCAGTCGGAGAAGTGGTCGAGATGTACTTCGGGGCACCTGGTTCCATCACCTCGATGAAAGCAGACCACAGGACGAACTTGACAGCACGAGGCAAGACCGACGGTGACGCTGACTTGATGGGCCTTCGCTAGAGATATGCAACACAATAATAACCGGCCGCTGGAAGCATTCCAGCGGCCGGTTATCTTTTCCGGTATATTCGGGTTTGCTCAGAGAGCCCAGGTTTTCACAAAGTGTTCTGAGACCAATATATACGACTGTCCTGGTTTTTGACCGCTTATCAGCGTCATGATAAAATTCGACTGAGACGCGACCCCGAAACAGGCGCCGTCCGAAGTGGATGGCGCAGTTTGAGTGGTCATATCCATCGTTGAGGATCGTGCGGCGATGGCGTCGAAAGCGCAAGCTTAACGCCCCTCAGATCACAGGAGTTGCGATATGTCAGGTCATTCAAAATGGTCAACAATCAAGCATGCCAAGGCGACGACGGACGCCCGTCGAGGCAAACTCTTTACCAAGCTGGCTAAAGAGGTCATCATCGCCGCTCGCCAGGGTGGCGGAGATGCCGATACAAACTTCCGCCTACGCATGGCGGTTCAGCGGGCCAGAGATGCCAACATGCCTAATGATAACGTCGAGAGGGCTATCAAGCGTGGAACGGGTGAGACGGACGACGGCAATCAGATGCTCGAAGTCCTCTATGAGGGTTACGGCCCGGGGGGCGTCGGCATCTTGTTAGAGACACTAACCGACAATCGAAATCGGACCGTGTCCGATGTTCGCTCGACACTCACCAAGGCCGGAGGCAACCTGGCGGAGAACGGGGCTGTGTCATGGCAGTTCGAGCAGAAAGGCGTCATCATGGTGGATGCTGAGGAGGAGCAGGCCGAAGAGCTTGCGCTTCTGGCAATTGACGAGGGCGCCGATGATTTCGAGACCTTCGATTCCACCCTCCAGATATACTCCACCCCCAACACACTGGAGGCCATCCGCGCCACGCTGGAGCAGAACGAAGCCAAGATAAGCACATCCGAAATCTCGATGGTGCCCAGCCACACTATCGCACTCGACGACAAGGCAGCCATCAAGACCCTTAAGCTTTTGGATTTACTGGAAGACCTGGATGATGTTCAGAAAGTCTATTCCAACGCTGACTTCTCAGACGAAGCCCTTGAGCAGTACAGCGAAGAGTCAGAATGATGACTCACCGTTAATGCGTTACGATGGCCGAATTACGCAGCAAACGTAATTCATTCCCACGACAAAATAGTATCATCAAAGGGCAGGTTACAGACCTGATCTAACGTTACACATCTAAGGAGCGTTGCTCTCCATAATGCTAGTTCTTGGTGTTGACCCAGGCACGTACAAAACAGGGATTGGGTTCGTGTCGTCAACTAACGGCGACATGGCGATGACACACTCCGATGTCCTGAGCCCGCCCAGGTCCGCGTCGCTGCCTGATCGGTTGGCATGGATCCACGACCGAATGATCCAGATCATCGACGAGATTAAACCCACGGTGGTGGCGATTGAACGACCCTTTGTGTCTCGCAACGTTAAGGCAGCGATGGCAGTTGGGCAGGCTCAGGCGGTCGCGATGATCGCAGCATCCCATTGCAGCATACCAGTCGTGAACTACTCGCCCCGCGAAGTAAAGAAGGCGGTCACAGACCACGGGGGAAGCTCCAAAGAGCAGGTTCAGGGCATGGTGGGCGTGCTGCTAGGAATATCAGAGCCGCTGGAACCATCAGACAGGGCCGACGCTCTGGCCGTCGCCATCTGCCACATCAACAACTCCCTAATGGTCGATGTGGAGATGCGGGAGTGAGTTCGCTGACAGCTATCAGCCGTCAGCTATCGGCCTTTGGCATTGTCGAAGCAGCGGGACTCGTCGGGATTGGGCGATGATTTGGTGTATGCTTAAACCCGTCTGTATTCAATCAATTGAATCGTAAAATCCGCCATTCGGGCCGGTTGACTGACGGCTGAAAGCTGATTGCTAACAAATGGTTTCTTCTTTGATCTCATCGGTATCAGGCGTTATTGAGGGCGTGGGCCCTGACTGGGCGGACGTGTCCCTCGGAACTATCACTCTGCGAGTCAACGTTCCTGGCACGACTATAGACAGCATGGGAACGGTGGGTGACCAAGTCAGGCTGCACACTTCGCTCCAGGTGCGAGAGGATAGCCTCACCCTGTTTGGATTCCTCACTCAGGAGGAGCGGCTCACTTTCGACACTCTGCTGGGAATCAGCGGCATCGGCCCCCGATTGGCGCTGGCCGTTTTGTCTCGATTCACCCCCGGGTCGCTGGCGGCGGCGGTGGATGCAGGAGACACGAAGGCGTTCTCGGCCGTTCCCGGAGTCGGGAACCGCACCGCCAGCCGAATAATTCTGGAGCTCAAGGGCAAGCTGGATCTGGATTGGGGAGACACACCCGCAGTGTCCGGAGACACCGACGCTGTGGACGCGCTGGTCGCTCTCGGATACTCAGACCCCGAGGCTCGCAGTGCGCTGTCGTCCATAACTCGCGATGGCTCCCAGACAACCGAGGACAAGATTCGTCTTGCCCTCTCGGCTCTTGCGGGCACATAGGCTTTTGAATTTTCCTGTGCTGCTCATTCTTGTCTTGTAATGACCGTTCTCAATGACTGAATACAAAAATACTCCCTACGACGCGTGGGCGGACGTTTACGATGCCGTGTACTCCTACGTCAGAGACGACATACCCTTCTACCTGGGCGAGGCTCTGAGCGTCGGTGGGCCGGTTCTGGAGTTGGGATGCGGCACTGGCAGAGTGGCAATCCCCATCGCTCAGACGGGTGTTGACGTGGTGGGGGTCGATAGCTCTCAGGCGATGTTGGATCAGGTGAAGCTCAAAGCCGACAGGCTAGGGGCAGGAGCCGGGGCGCTGGAACTGGTCAACGCCGACATGCGGGACTTCTCGCTGGACATCACCTTCGATCTCGCTATCATCCCGTTTAGAGGTTTCCTGGCCCTGCTGACCGTTGAGGACCAACGCCGAGCGCTGTTGAACATTCGCAAGCATCTGAACATCGGCGGGAGGCTGGTGTTCAACATCTTCGTGCCGGACATTCAGATGTTGTTGCAGGTGGGCGACACCCCGTACCATCTGCGGGACGTGACCGACCCCGACACCGGCGCTGCCTATGTCCTCTGGCAGCAGTCGAGCTACGATCTCCACGATCAGATAGTCGACGTTCGTGTCTCAGTCGAGGAATTGGACGATCAGCGCGCTGTCGTCAAAAAATTCTATCGGGACTTCCAGCTACGCTACGCCTTCCGATGGGAGGTATATCACCTGCTGGTGTCGTGCGGATTCGAGGTCGTGGACCTCTACGGCGATTTTGACCGTACACCCTTCGATGAGACTTCCGGCGAGATGGTATGGGTAGCGCGGGTTCCGTAATTCGAGTCGAAAATGAGTGACATCAGCAACCTGCTTCTGACTGGCGCATCCGGCGTTGGCAAGTCCACTCTGTTGCGAGAGGTGGGCATGAGCCTGGAAGGAGCGAAGGTCAGAGGGTTCTAAGCAGACGTTCTTTGGGACGGGAAGGAGTGCCAGGGCTGGCGACTTGACGCCTTCGACGGCAGTGACGGCGGTGTTTTGATCCATAGAGACATTCAACTGAGCGGAAAATGGGCGGTTAAGGCGTGGACTTGGGTCTTATGGAACGCCTGGTTCAGAGTCAGATGGTTGTGAATGGGGTCGCTGACACATACCTGATCGATGAGGTCGGAATTGTGGCCCGTGGTCTCAAAACTTCACAACAGCGATGGATAAATTGCTCGTCTCTGAAATTCCGGTAGTCGCCATCATCCGTGCTCAGGGAGGCGGTTACGTCGACGAAGTGAAGTCCCGCGACGATGTCGAATTGTGGGAGATAACGCTGGAGAATCGTGATATAATATCAGCACATGTGTTCTCATATGTTGCATCTCATCTTTGACTTTGTCCGCAGCCTGATTGCTGAAAACTTGCCACACTCAACGCCGCGATTATCCCCCCAGGCCGATGTACAATGTTTAGGCATTAAGAGGTGAAATGTGCCTGAGTTTCAGATAGTTTCCGATTTCAAACCGACCGGCGACCAACCCCAGGCGATTGACCGACTGGTGGAGAACGTCGATCACGGTCTCGTTCATCAGACTTTGATGGGTGTGACTGGGAGCGGCAAGACGTTCACGATGGCTAATGTTGTCGAGAAGGTCCAGCGTCCGACGCTAGTGATCGCTCACAATAAGACGCTGGCCGCCCAGCTAGCCACTGAGTTCAAGGAGTTCTTCCCGAACAACGCAGTGGAGTACTTCGTCAGCTACTACGACTACTACCAGCCGGAAGCGTACATCCCTCGCACCGATCTATACATCGAAAAGGACGCCGACGTCAACGAGGAGTTGGACAAGCTCCGGCACGCGGCCACTCGCGCCCTGCTGACCCGGCGCGACGTGCTTATCGTCGCCTCGGTCTCCTGCATATTCGGCCTCGGATCTCCGGAAGAGTATCAGAGTTTCATGGCCTACATTCGTAAGGGAGAGACCCGAAGCCCCGCGAAGTTGGCCCGTCAACTGATCGACATGCAGTACGAGCGTAACGACTTCGATCTGGCCCGTGGCCGTTTCCGTATCCGAGGAGACACCATGGAGATTCTGCCTGCCTATGAGGAGGTCGGTATCCGCATCGAGTTCTGGGGCGACGAGGTGGAGCGCATCGTCCAGCTTGACCCGCTGACCGGCGAAATGCTGGCTGAGCGCGAAGATATTGAGATTTACCCGGCCAAGCACTTCGTGACATCCCAGGAGAAATTGCTTGACGCTATGGGTCGCATCGAGACCGAGTTGGCGGAACAACTGGTAACACTTAACGGCCAGGGCAAGCTGCTCGAAGCCCAGCGGCTGGAGTCCCGCACGAACTACGAT